>JAPKBD010000332.1 GCA_028824965.1 Alphaproteobacteria bacterium
AAGGTGACAGGGTCAATTTTCCTCATGATCAATTATCCCCCAGTTGCTCAAGGATCAGCGTACCGGACGCTGCCATTCGCGCTGCCCAGCTTGATGTCAGCAATGTCGTTGTGTCCGCTTGTTCAATGATTGCCGGGCCTGCGATCCTTTGTCCCGGCACTATGGCCTCGCGATCAAGAACCGGAACTTCAACCGCCCCCTCACCCCCGGCCAGGAAAATGGTGCGCCGTGATTTTTCTAAAGTCGCTTTTCCAGACGATACGACGTCGGTCGTTTCAGGTGCCCGTGTTGGGGCTGGTGGCGCAGCCTGATGTACAGTGCGCAGATTTATAATCTTGGCGGGTGCCTCGAAACGATGACCATTGATACGGTCATGGATCTCCAGAAAATTATCGTAGATGTCATCTAAGGGCGCAGCGGCGGATAGATCGACCGGCACGGCCAGATGATAGGACTGGCCCACAAAACAGACGTCGGCGTAATGCTGAATTTTTATGTCTGTCGCAGCCACGCCCTCGCGCGACATAAGGTCCTTGGCCTGATCATCAATGTCTTTGTATCCTTGGACGAGGTCAGCGACGGACAAAGCTGCCAGGTCATGTCCAAACGCCTGGGCGACCTCATGCTCCACGGCGGCATCCAACAAACCTTGCGCGGATAGAACACCGGGGTGTGGGGGCACCAGGACCCGGCGAATACCCAACTCCTCTGCCAAAGCAATACCATGCAGCGGTCCCGCGCCACCCAGGGCGACGAGGGTGAAATCCCGGGGATCATGGCCACGACGGACCGTGATGGCCCGAATACCCTCGGCCATTTGACCATTCAGCACCTGATGAATACCCAGGGCGGCAGCGGCCTCGGTCAGGCCCAATGGCTCGGCAACGCCTTTCGCAATGGCTGCGCGCGCCAGGTCGATATCCAGTGAAACAGTGCCGGCAGCAAAATAACCTGGGTCGAGATAACCCAGTAATAACGACGCATCCGTGACTGTCGCGGCCACGCCGCCCCGGCCATAGCAGGCAGGGCCGGGTTCTGAGCCGGCGGAGCGTGGACCAACCCGCAAGCCGCCCGCACCATCCGCGCGCGCGATGGAGCCGCCACCGGCACCAATGGGGTTAATATCGATCATGGAAACCCGGACCGGATAGCCGTCGATCTGCCCCTCGGTCCTAACGCCGGGGCGGCCCTGTTCAATTAAGGCGATATCACACGTCGTGCCGCCAATATCGATGGAGATCAAATCGCCGAGATTTTCCGCCTTGCCGATGTTGCAGGCCCCCATGACGCCTGCCGCAGGGCCCGACAGAAACAGGCGCACAGGACGTTCGCGTGCGACTTTCGTGCCTGACAGCCCGCCACGGGATTGCATGATCTGTAACGGCGCTACAATACCGGCCTGGTTCAGGCTGCCATGCAGACGATCCAGATAACCGTCAACGACGGGCTTGATATAGGCGTCAAAGGCAGTAACGGCGGTACGTTCATATTCCCGAAAGGCCGGGTCAACCTCAGACGAAATGGAGATTGCGATTTGTGGATGACGTTGCCGCAGTAATCCGGCGGCGCGGCGTTCATGCACTGGGTTTAAAAAGGCGAACAGGAACACAATTGCCAGGGATTGCGCGCCCCGATCAACAAGGTCATCCCCTGCGGCCAACAATGCCGCCTCATCCAATGGTATGATGATCTGTCCCTTGGCATCGATCCGTTCTGGGACTTCCAGACGAAAGGCGCGCGGGGCCAGAAAACCCGGTGTCTCCGGCGTCAGGCGAACTTCGTACAGAGCTTGGCGGAATTGCCGGCCGATCTCCAACACGTCGCGAAAACCCATCGTGGTCAGAAGGCCAACCTTCGCACCCTTACGCTCCAAAACGGCGTTTGTGGCAACGGTGGTGCCGTGGACAAAGCGTGTTACATCACCGCTTTTGATTGCACCCGTATTTTCCAGCTGTCGCACAGCATCAAGGACAGCCAGGCCGGGGTCTTCCCGCGTGGTGGGCACTTTTAGAATGACAGATGGTTTTCCAGACCGTCGGCAAACAACATCGGTGAACGTACCACCAATATCGACGCCTATTTCTACTATCTCTTCAAGCGACATGGAGGTTCAGGAAATCACCGATCTTGGCGATGGCGTCGCGCCCCTCGGACAATCTTGGCGCATAAAGCTGCCATACGTGGAACATCTGATCCCAGCATTGATAATCCACATCAACGCCTGCGTCTTTCGCCTTTTCAGATAATCGCACAGCGTCATCGACCAGGACTTCGTTGCTGCCGACCTGGATCAACATGGGAGGCAGGCCGCCCAAATTACCAAAATAGGGGGATGCCAATGGATTCTTGCTATCGCCATCTCCGAGATACCAATTGGCGCAACGTTCAAGGCCGGATCGCTGTACCATTGGGTCGGCAACTGCGCGGCCATCGATGGAGGCACCCGACATGGTCAGATCCGTCCAAGGGGAGATGCAAACTGCGGCACCTGGTAACGGCTTATCCTGCTGCTTTAACGCCAACATGGTTGCAACGGTCAGGCCACCGCCGGCACTGTCGCCACCTATCGCGATGCGATCTGCGCCATAATCTTGCGCCAACAACCAGTCATAGGCTGCAACCGCATCATCCACAGCGGCAGGGAAGGGATGTTCGGGTGCCAGACGATAATCAGGCAAAAGGCACGGCATAGCCGTTGCCGCCGACAAATTGTACGCCAGTAACCGATGTGTCCCTGGGCTACAATAGGTGTAGCCGCCACCATGAAGGTACAGCAACGCCTTATCTGCATTATCAGGGACGTTGGGCGCGCGCACCCATTCGGACGCTACGCCATTGGCTTCAATGACATCAACGCGCGCGTCGTCGGGCACGGGGAATGCCTTCTCAAAAAACATCATGGCCGCGCGAACATCTTCCAGACTTGCATTGTCGGAGGAAGGCAGGCTGCGGAATTTAGCTACCAGGCCGTCAAGTTCTTGTGTTGTCATAGGGTTTGCCTTCCGTAAAACGCGTTACCAGATTTTCAATTTATTCCAGAACTGGCTCAAATCATCGGATTGTTGATCCAGGCGCGGATTGCCGTAGGCATCCCGGGGAACTCTTTGCGGCAAGCGGTCAGGTTCGACAAGTCTCACGCCCATATAATCATCGCGCATCAGAGGCGTGCTGTCGCAGGCGGATAGGCCCCCTGTCAGCAGGGCGCATAGGGCCAGTATTCGCTTGGTGTTCCGCAGTTCCATATGGGGCATGCTAACCGCTGCCTGCCGGAATGAAAAGGCGGGCAAAAAAAATGGGGCCACTGCTGTCATGGTCATCATGACAAGGAATTTCAGTGGCCCCGAGATTAGGTATTCAATAGGCGGGCGTCCTGTTTGGGGAAACCGGACGCCCGCAGCAATTGTGTACGCTTTACAAAGTTATATCTTACTCAGCAGCTTCGGCTGCGGCTGTCGCGGCGTTGTCTTGGAACTGCTCGGACTCGGTGGAGCCAGTCAGTGCCGTGGTTGAAGACGTGCCGCCCATGATGGTCTGGTTGACCTGATCGAAATAGCCGGTGCCGACTTCCCGTTGGTGACGGGTGGCGGAATAACCGGTGGCCTCCGATGCGAACTCTGCATTTTGCAGTTCCGAGTAGGCTGCCATGCCACGATCCCGGTAGCCTTCGGCCAGCTGGAACATGGAGTGGTTGAGGCTGTGGAAACCGGCCAGGGTGATGAATTGATATTTGTAGCCCATGGCACCGATCTCACGTTGGAATTTCGCGATATCGTCTTTATCCAAAGCCGCAGCCCAGTTGAAGGAAGGTGAGCAATTATAGGACAGGATTTGATCAGGAAACTCTTTCTTGATCGCCTCGGCGAAGGTTTTGGCTTGTTCCAGGTTCGGCTTGGAGGTTTCCATCCACAGCAGATCGGAATAAGGCGCATAAGCCAGACCACGCGCGATGGAGCGGCGCATGCCTTCGCCTTCGCCCTCTTTATGCTTGAAGAAACCCTCGGCCGTGCGCTCACCCGAGATGAAGTCGCGATCCCGGGGGTCCACGTCAGAGGTCAACAGCTGGGCGCTGTCGGCATCCGTGCGGGCCAGGATGATGGTGGAGACGCCCATGACGTCAGCCGCCAGACGGGCCGCTTTCAGGTTGGCGATGTGTTGTTGCGTCGGGATCAGGACTTTGCCGCCCATGTGGCCGCATTTCTTTTCTGACGCCAGCTGATCTTCGAAATGGACGCCGGCGGCACCTGCTTCGATATAAGCCTTCATGATCTCGAATGCGTTTAAGACGCCGCCAAAGCCGGCCTCGGCATCCGCAATGATCGGGGCGAACCAGTCAATGTCGCCTTCGCCTTCCATGCACTGGATCTGATCGGCGCGCTGCAGGGTCTTATTGATGCGCTTGGCCAGTTCCGGGCCGCTATCTGCAGGGTACAGGCTTTGATCCGGGTACATGGCACCGGCGTTGTTGCTGTCGGCGGCAACTTGCCAGCCGGAGAGGTAAATGGCTTTCAACCCGGCGCGAACCATCTGCATGGCCTGGTTGCCGGTCATGGCACCGAGCGAGTGAATGTAATCTTCGG
>JAPKBD010000333.1 GCA_028824965.1 Alphaproteobacteria bacterium
CTTGATGCAAACCCCAACGAAGCGGCCACGATGGCTGCCCCCGCAAATTTAGTTAATTTGATATTCATTTCACTCTTGCCCTTTTATTATTCATTTAGATTTGTATCTCTCCGTTTTCTCGAATAAGACAATAGTATAAGTGGTATTCTACTCCTAGAACTTTATTAATAAGGTCTTAACATTTGGATTAGAGGGAATGATTTACACGTAAACGTAGAGGGATATCCAACCCACCGGCGTTGCCCTTCAATGGAGGGAAATTTGTATAGGCGTTTCTTTTAGCTTGGAAATATAACAGTCTCTTCAACATTTGCGCGCAATTAATGGGCTTTGACAACGCTGTGGCGGCCAGCGCAGAACCTTTCATGGGTCTCTATCTCAAAGACAAGCTGTCAATTGACGAGGCCGCTGCCGCCATTGCTGCCGTTCTGAATGATGGAGACGGAGAATGAACCAGCGGTGCCGGTCAGGTGCCGAAAATACACCATCGGCTCTATGGAGCCACAGTAACAATGCCGGAGAATTAAAAAGGCTTCGTGGAGGTGGTGGCGGGAGTGACGGGACTCGAACCCGCGACCTCTGGCGTGACAGGCCAGCGCTCTAACCAGCTGAGCTACACCCCCACGAAGCGGCACCATGTACCTCTCCCCCGCCCTGGGTGTCAAGCGGCTAACAGGCACTAATTCTACAAATTCTAAAAGTAATGCAAATCGCCTGATGCCATTAGTTTTTTGACGGTGCCTTTGGCGGCTTTGTGGAAGGCGTTATCCGCTGTGTTTTGGACGGTGTTTTGGGCGGTGTCTGTGGCGCTACCTTTGGAGTTTGGGACTTGCGGCATACAGCGAACATGGCAAAGGGGAATAACTTTGCTGCAGGTTTATGCCATTTCTCAGGATATTTTTTCAACCATTTGGAAAACATAGCGGATAGTTGTTGAGATTGTCGGCCACGCACGCATGGAATCAGCCATTTCATGCGCTCAAAACCGGCCATAAAACTCCAATTATAAGCATCATTGACGCCGGTTACGTAAACTTCCCGGTCATATTCCGCCAGTTCCAAAAAATCCTGGCCGCTCAATAATTGCCAGGTTTTTCCCGGCGTGGTTTTACCTTCCGCCAACGCGACGGGGCCCCCAACATTGAACGAGGTATCTAACGACCTATCGAACGAGCCAAAAACTGCTGTAATAAATACAAATATGTAAATGAAAGCGCGCATCGCCCTGGACCTAACCACTCATATAGACGCTTGTCACGTCTAAAAGCGCATCAGTCCAGGGCGAAGGAACGCGGGTGATCAGGCGGAAACGTCTATATTGTTTCCAGTATCCGAATCCACAGCCGCTTTTCTTGGCTGCTCCTCTTCACCACTCCCTACGGCGGATTTAGCCGCTGAGAATTCCGCTTCAACCGAGGCTTTCTCACCACCGGTTTCTTCGGCAACCTCGACCGGATGTGAAGCCTTCACATCGTTCGGCCGGATCTTGTCGTTGGCGTACGCCGCCGACGGCGAAAGGTTGAGTTCCATTCTGCACTCCTTTCGGTAGCTCCGCTATCCAGGAATCATTATTGACCGTGGACCGGTAGCTTTGCGTCCCGCTGTTACCAGCGGTTTGCCATTGCGGACGTCCATTTCGCAGACGCTCGCAACTCATAGGTTATCCACAAAAGGTTAAAGAAACCTTTCTTGAAATTGGTCGGGCCATATTCAAATGCGGTAATTTCCAAATGGCCTGAAAGGCTCTACATTAGTGCTTCGTTTGATCACTCCACTTAGATAGGTTTGAAACGTCATGCGCATCAGCTCAATCGTTCGTCGTGCCGCACAAATGAATGCCTCTGGCTTGGCCTCAAACTTCATGGGCCGCAGTCAGAACTGGGCCCAGTTTGCCAGCAGGGTTTCACGCCTTGCCTCCGGTCTGCGGAGCATAGGCGTCGAACAAGGCGACCGGGTTGCCATGCTGAGCCTGAACAGTGACCGTTATCTGGAGTATTTTTTTGCAGTTCCCTGGGCCGGCGGGGTCTTTGTGCCCATCAATACCCGCCTCGCCCCACCTGAATTTGTCCATTGGCTCAACGATTCCAGCGCGTCCGTATTGCTGATCGATGACAATTTCACACCCGCACTCGGCAAATTTCAAGACCAGCTGGAAACAGTTAAAACCATCATTCATGTGGGCGATGGTCCAGCGCCTGAAGGCATGCTGTCCTACGAGGGTTTGATTGAGGGCGCGGGAGAAATGGACCCCCTTGATAAGGGTGGCGACGAGTTGGCCGGGTTGTTCTACACGGGCGGCACGACAGGCCGTTCCAAAGGTGTGATGTTGAGCCATCGGAACCTGTTGGTGAATTCCCTGCAGATCGCGGGCAGTACCGGGTTCAATGCCGAGGCGCATTATCTGCATGCCGCACCCATGTTCCATCTGGCCAATGGTGCCGCCACCTTTGCCATCACCTCAATGGCCGGTGCATCCAGCATCATTCCAAGCTTTGAGCCGGTGGCGACGCTGATTGCCATCCAGGACAATAAAATTGATGTCGCCCTGTTGGTCCCAACCATGATCAACATGACTGTCAATCACCCAGACGTGGATCAATATGACCTGAGCAGTCTCAAGAACGTGGCATTTGGCGCTTCCCCCATGCCTGAGTCGGTTTTGAGAAAGGCCCTGCAGGTGATCCCGAACGCCCGCTTCCACCACGTTTATGGCCAGACGGAGGCAGGCCCCGTGCTGACCCTGTTACCCTATCAGCGCATGGTCGAAGACGGCCCCCTGGCAGGCAAGATAAAATCCGCCGGCGTTGCCGTCCCGGCGGTGGAGATCAAAATAGTTGATGAAGACGACAATGAAGTGCCCAGGAACACGGTGGGCGAAATTGTCGGCCGTGGCGATAACGTCATGATGGGCTATTGGAACCAACCGGAAATGACGGCCACCACCCTGCGCAATGGCTGGCTGCATACGGGTGATGGCGGGCGCATGGATGAAGATGGCTTTGTCTATGTCGTCGACCGGGTCAAAGACATGATTATCTCGGGTGGCGAAAACGTCTATTCGGCTGAGGTGGAAAACGCCATCTATCAACACCCAGCCGTGGTCGAATGCGCCGTGATCGGCGTACCACACGAAAAATGGGGCGAACAGGTTCACGCCATCATCCGGCTGACGGAGGCGGGTTCTGTGGATGAAGCAGCCGTAATTTCCCACTGCCACGAATGGATTGCCAATTATAAATGCCCCCGCAGCGTTTCGTTCGAGACGGAGCCCCTGCCCCTTTCGGGTGCCGGCAAAATCCTGAAGAATGAACTGCGCAAGCCCTATTGGGCGGGCCATGAAAAGGCGGTCAACTAACCTATGAGCGCCAATCTATGAGTGTCGATCTGTGAGTGTCATGGAAGGCCCCCTACCTAAGGGCATCATCCCGGGGGGGATTGTACCGGGAGGCCCCGAACCAGATACGTCTTTGGTCCCTACTCCGGAACCGCATTCCGAACCCGAAAAAGATCCGGCCTACGGTTGGGTCATGGTTTGGGTCTGTTTCCTGTTGGGCGCATTGGCGTTCGGCATTCTGGGTTCCGTGGGCGTTTTCCTGAAACCCTTGGTGGCGGAGTTCGGTTGGTCACGGGGAGAGACCTCGTTCGGCTATTCCATGCTGGCCTTTTCCTCCGCCATTATGGGTGTGGCGTGGGGCTATGTCGCAGATCGCTATGGCACTGAACGGCTGATCATGGCCGGTGTTTTCGCCATGGTGATATCTTTGTTGGGGTTGAGCCATCTAACCGAGCTCTGGCATTTTTATGCGGCCTATTTTCTGTTTGGTGCCGTCGCGTTCTCCACCTTCATGGGGCCGCTATTTGGCAATGTCGGCCATTGGTTCAAGCGGAACCCAGGCATGGCCATGGGGATCGCTGCAGCCGGTGGCGCTTTGGGCCAGGGCGTCATCCCATTTATCGTGCGCCTGTTAATCACTGAATATGACTGGCGCACGGCCTATTTCATCCTTGCCGTCACCTATCTAATCCTGGCAGTTCCCCTTGCCCATCTAGTGCGTGATCCACCCAGCCGAAAGCTGGCACAAAGCAATGCACCCGTGCAGCTGGACCCGCGCTATCCCCTGCGGTCAACGGAAATCATGGCCTGGATCTGTATCGCCGTGGTCTTTTGCTGCATCTGCATGGCGGTCCCCATCGTCCACATAGTGCCGCTCATTTCCGATCGCGGGGTCTCGCCCGAAACTGCTGCCTCCGTTCTTTTGGTTTTGATGTTGGCAGGCGTGTTCGGGCGCATAGCGGGCGGCAAATTCGCCGATAAACTTGGTCCCCTGCCCACGTTCATGCTGGCCTCAGCCGGACAGGCCATCTTGGTGGTCTGGTTTCCCCATGTGGAAAGCATGGCCGGTGTCTATGTTTTGGCCGTCGCATTTGGCTTTTGTTATTCCGCTGACATGATCTCGATCCTGACCTGTATGCGCCTGATGACGCCCGTGCACATGGCAGGCCGCGCCCTGGGATTGGGGGCAGCCTTCGGCATGGTCGGCATGGGCCTGGGCGGC
>JAPKBD010000334.1 GCA_028824965.1 Alphaproteobacteria bacterium
TTAATCGGCTCTTTCGCATGCGGTCCATAATAACACCTCATCGGCGTTATCTGGATCAGCCCCTTACCGAATTTTCCAATGCCTACCCGGACATTGAACTGGAGATCATCGTCACGGACGAATTCCAGGACCTGACGCGCGTGAATCCGATGTATCGATCAGGGTGACCGCAGCATCTGGTTACTGCTTCACAATGATCTGCGAAATTCCGTGCGTGTGCGCCTTTTGGTGGATTTCATCGCCCATGCATTCAGCAAAAAACGCCATCTTTTCGCGATAAGCGACGCCGCGCCTAAATCCCCGAAATAATTGCCCGTGCGGTGGCCTCAAATTCTGGCGCGGTGATGCCCCAGCGGGATTGTTCTTCGCCCATTTCCAGACTGGTATGACGTGGTCGGGCAGCAGCGGGCATATTGATCGTTTGGCAGGAGCCGGCCTGGATTAATGCTGGGCTTCGGTGCATGTGCGCGGCCAGGATCAGGGCCAAATCCACATAGGATCGATCTATCCCACCCGTACAATGAAAAATGCCCATGGCGCGGTCTTCGGCCATGTGGAGCACGACCCAGGCCACCAAGTCTACGGGTATCCTGCATGGGGTTGGGCACTTTGCCTTGCGCAAAGGCTTTGGTCAGGCTGCTGACCGCATCGTCGATGCTATGGCGGGCGACAAAGCCCAACTCGCGCTGAATTTTCGCCGATGATACATGGTAGCTTCGATCATTGTCCGAGGGGGTGGTGACGATGTCCACCGCCTCACCCACATTATTGCGGACCATTTCGGCGATCTGGCTGACTGTATGGTTTTCATAACCGGCGTTGAAAACCTTACCGTCGATCATCTCTTCTGGGTATTGCAGGCACTGCACATACAAATCGGTCATGTCTTCGACATTGATGTTGGGACGTTTCTGCGCCCCGCCAAAGACCGTAATCTTGTTATTATTGATGGCGGGACCGACGCTAGCGTTCAGGACGCCATCGTTGTAAAACTGGATAGTTCAGGCGGGGAAGTCTGGGCCAGTCAGGACCATGGTGCGGTTTCACAAAGCGGCAATGGCATTGTTTTTGATAGTGCTGCGACATCTGTGATCAGTCGCCTTGGACTGCCCACAGGTGAATTACCGGCAGCACCGCCCGACGAAATTTTGAGCACGACAACGCTTCGTCCGGGGCAGTATTTTTCCATCCGGATCGATGGCGGGATCACAAAACGGATTGAGATTGAGACCGACGACACCTTGGGTTTCCTGTCTTATAAGATCAAGAAAGCCTTGGGCAATTTTGGCACCTCCAACGTCATCAGGAATATCGATGACTCCTCCCTGAAGATTGAGGCGAAAAATGGCGGCGTGGTTGAAATTCTGGCCGGGCCGGAGGATTTTGATGCACTTGCTCCCCTGGGCTTTAAGGAAGCGACGCTTTATGCAGCGCCCGAGGGGCTGGATGATGATGAAGAAAAGGAAATTAAGTCTTCCATCTTCGAACTTGGCCTGATCGGCGAGATGTCATTGGAGACCAAGGCCAAAGCCTCTGAAGTTGGCGTTCTGATCGATAGCGCCCTGCGGGAAGTCCGCAAAATGTTTCGCTATATTGCCATCGGCCCCGAGGCGGATTTCAAACCGCCCATTAACATTAAGTCAGCGGATAGAGAACGCCTGGCCCAGATGCAAGGTGCTATTGGTGCCATTTCCTCGATCGCGTCATCGATGAATATTACCAATCAAATGCGCGCTCAAGGCCTTGGCGGCGGTAGCGTGCAAAATATGTTTAATATCGTCACCTAGCGATCCTTGCCTAGCGAAAATGCCCTAACGAAAGCTTCTGGGCTGCGGGATAGGTGCGGCCGGGTTCGCATTTCGCGGATGCCCCCCATGACGGTTGCGCCGACGGCGTGCAAAGGCTTGGTCTGCGGGTTGCTCCGTTGGATTAGTACCAGAATCCTCACGCAACCGATCCAACTCCACAGACAGATCGATCAATTCCTCTGCCAGAACATGGATCACCATGCCCTCACGTTCCACCCTGCCCCGCGCGCCCAGCAACCGGGCGGACAGCACCACCCGTCGATAGGCCTCGAACACCGGCGGGCGAACAATGATATTGGCCACCGCCCCCTCATCCTCAATGGTAATAAAGATTACCCCTTGGGCGGCGCCCGGCCGTTGCCGTACCAGGACCAACCCCGCCACAGTGACCCGATTTCCCGCCGACAGGTTCAATAATACCTCATTCTCAATAATGCCCCGCGCCTGCAGCACCGGGCGCAACAGGCGTAAGGGATGATCCTTCAGGGACAGACGCAGATTGCTGTAATCCTGTACCACCTGTTCACCGATCGGCATATCAGGCAAGGCGACCTCCACCTCCCTTGGGGCATCCACGCTGGGGGGGCGAATTTGGGCTGCGGCAAATAAGGGCAATTCCGGCTGGTTCAAACGCTTCAGGGCCCATAATGCCCCCCGCCGGTCCAGCCCGGTGGAGCGCCAGGCATCGCCATCCGCCAATGTCTCCAACGCACCGGCCCCCAAACCCGTGCGTCGCCATAAATCCTCCGGACTGTCATAGCCCCCGCCGCGGGCCGCCATCAGGACATCAGCTGAGGCCCGGCGAAAGCGGCGGATCTGTCGCAGGCCCAGGCGCAGGGCCTTATTGTCCTCTAACGTGCAATCCCAGTCCGAATGATTTACGTCCACAGGTCGCACCTCCGCCCCATGCTCTCTGGCATCGCGGACGATCTGGGCAGGGGCATAGAAGCCCATGGGCTGGCTGTTCAACAGGGCACAGGCAAAGACCGATGGGTAATGATGCTTCATCCAGGCAGAAATATAGACCAATAGCGCAAACGATGCCGCATGGCTTTCAGGAAAGCCGTATTCACCAAAGCCTTCGATCTGCTTAAAACACCGCTCTGCGAAATCCCGCTCATAGCCGCGGGCGGCCATGCCCTCAATCATCTTGTTACGGAATGTATGGATGGTGCCGGTATGGCGAAAGGTGGCCATGGCCCGGCGCAGGCGATCAGCCTCCGATGGGGTAAAGCCGGCGGCGACAATGGCAATACGCATGGCCTGTTCCTGAAACAGGGGGATACCCAGGGTCTTGCCCAACACTTGGCGCAGATCATCAGAGGGGAATTCGACACGTTCTTTGCCGGCCCGTCGGCGTAAATAGGGGTGCACCATATCGCCCTGAATTGGCCCGGGGCGAACGATGGCGACCTCGATCACCAGGTCATAGAAATTGCGCGGGCGCAGGCGGGGCAACATGGTCATCTGGGCCCGGCTTTCAACCTGAAAGACACCAATGCTATCGGCCCGGCATAACATATCATAGACGCCCTGATCTTCCGCCGGGATGGTGGCCAGACTATACCGCTTGCCATAATGGGCCGCGATCAGGTCCAAACCCTTGCGAATGCAGGTCAACATGCCCAGGGACAACAAATCGATCTTCAATATCCCCAATGCGTCCAGGTCATTCTTGTCCCATTCGATTACCGTACGATCCGCCATGGCCGCATTGGTGATGGGCACCACCTCTGACAACGGACCACGGGTGATGACAAAGCCGCCCACGTGTTGAGATAAATGGCGGGGGAAGCCTTTCAATTCACGGGCCAAACGGATGGCCATGGCAACGGTGGGATCGTCCGGGTTCAACCCGATCTCACGCACCTTGTCGTCTTCAACCTCATCACCACCCCAGCCCCAGACATTGTCCGCCAGGGCACCGACCACATCCAGGGACAGGCCCATGGCCTTACCCACCTCGCGAATCGCGCTTTTGGATCGATAACTGATGACGGTGGCAGTCATACCGGCGCGGTGGCGACCATATTTCTCATAGACGTACTGGATCACTTCCTCGCGCCGCTCATGCTCAAAATCCACATCGATGTCGGGGGGCTCATCCCGCTCAGCCGAGATGAAACGTTCAAACAACAGATCCAGACGGGCCGGGTCTACGGCTGTGATGCCAAGGCAATAACAGACGGCGGAATTGGCCGCCGACCCCCGGCCCTGGCACAAAATATCCCTGGAGCGGGCAAAGCGGACGATGTCATGCACAGTCAAAAAATAGGGTGCGTATTCAAGCTCTCCAATCAGCTCCAACTCATGGCGCAGCTGTTCGCTGACCTTTCCATCAATCACTTTGCCGTAACGTTCGTGGGCCCCGGCCCAGGTCAGACGGGCCAGCTCCTCCTGCGCGGTGCAGCCTCTCGGCACCGGATCGGAGGGATATTCATAGGCCAACTCGTCCAGGGAAAAGCGGCATCGATCCGCCAGCTCTACCGTGCGGGCGACGGCGTCCGGGTGATCGGCAAACAGGCGGGTCATTTCATCCGCCGTTTTCAGATGCCGTTCTGCATTGGCGTCCAGGCGAAAGCCGGCCTCCGCCAATGTGCAATGTTCCCGAATACAGACCAGAACGTCCTGTAAAACCCGCCGGCCCGGCGTGTGATAATGCACATCATTGGTCGCCACCAAAGGCGTGCCAGCAGCCTTTCC
>JAPKBD010000335.1 GCA_028824965.1 Alphaproteobacteria bacterium
TTTTGTCCGTACCAGACAGAACATGCGATCAGCATGTTGGGCATGGGTGGTCCAGATTTTGGTGCCGTTGACAATATAATCACTGCCGCTTTTAACCGCCTGACATTGTAACGAGGCCAGGTCAGAGCCCGAACCCGGCTCTGAATAACCCTGACACCAACTATCTTCGCCTGACAGGATGCGCGGTAGGTAAAACGCCTTTTGCGCCTCAGTGCCATGGCCCATGATAACGGGACCAACCATATCCAGGCCCATGGGCGCCAATATGGGGGCATCCGCCAAAAGACATTCCGTGGCGAAAATATGGCGCTGCATCGGCGTCCACCCCGTGCCGCCATGTTCGACCGGCCAGCTTGGCGCGGCCCAACCTTTGGCGTACAGAATTTTCTGCCAGGCCATACCGGGCGCATGGGGGCTGCAAATCCCCGTGGTAAGCTGGCCCGCCTGGCGCAGTTCCTGAGTTAGATGACTATCCAGAAAATCCCGGACTTCATTGCGAAACGACCGATCTTCCGCCACGGCTTCAAGATGCATGTTATTACCTAGTTTATTCCATTCAGGCTCAGTCTAAGGCGCATCGACCGAACGGTGGAGACAAAAGATGAAAAATTCTCCCTCCACCCTTTGACTTAGGCAGCAAGAAAGCGTGAAATGGCATCAACTCCAATAGGCTGCAATGCCAGGAAAGGAATCAATAAATGACTGATAGCACATCGGATCGGGGCAATTCGCCCGAAAGCCGGGATATTGCCCACGTTCTCCACCCCTATACCAACCTGGCAACCCACGAAGTAACCGGCCCACAGATCGTCACCAAGGGCCGTGGTGTTTATGTCACGGATGAAAGCGGTAAGGAATATATTGAAGGCTTGGCCGGCCTGTGGTGTGCTTCATTCGGTTTCGCTGAAGAAGAGTTGGTGAAGGCAGCGACGGAACAAATGACCAAGCTGCCCTATTATCACAGCTTTGCCGGTAAATCCGTACATCCGGCCATTGATCTGGCGGAGCGGTTAAAGGAAATTGCCCCGGTCGAATTTTCCAAGATCTTTTTTGCTAACTCCGGCTCAGAGGCCAACGACTCGGCCATTAAAATGGTTTGGTATTTCAACAATGCCCGTGGCCGGCCCAAGAAAAAGAAATTCATCTCCCGCCTACGCGGTTATCACGGTGTGACCATCGCCTCCGGCAGCCTGACGGGTCTGCCTTATGCCCAGACAGATTTCGATCTGCCCCTGGACTTTGCCAAGCACACCATGACACCGGATTATTATCGTGGCGCTGAGGAGGGCGAGTCGGAAGAAGAATTCGCCACCCGCTGTGCCCAGGCCCTCGAAGATATGATCCTCGAAGAAGGCCCCGAGACTGTGGCCGCCTTTATCGCCGAACCCGTAATGGGTGCAGGCGGCGTCATCATCCCGCCCAAGGGCTATTTTGAGAAAATCCAGGCGGTTTTGAAAAAGTACGAAGTGTTGATGATCGCCGATGAAGTGATCTGTGGCTTTGGCCGTACGGGCAGTATGTGGGGCAGCCAGACCTATGGCATCAAGCCCGATATCCTGACCTGCGCCAAGGCCCTGTCGTCGGCTTATCTGCCCATTTCCGCCGTCATGATCTCGGAGGAAATTTTCCAAGGCCTGCGCGGAAATTCTGAAAAACTCGGCCTGTTCGGCCACGGCTATACCTATTCCGCCCATCCCGCCTGCGCCGCTGTGGCACTGCGGACCCAGGAACTGATGGAAGAGCGGAACATTATCGGCCATATCCAAGCTGTATCCCCGCATTTCCAGAAACGCCTCGCCACACTGGGCGAGCATGAATTGGTGGGCCAGGCCCGTGGTGTTGGCCTGATCGGCGCGGTGGAAATCGTCGCTGATAAGGCGACCAAGCGGTCTTATGATCCGTCTGCGAAAATTGGTGCACTGATCGCGAGCACGGCCCAGGAACATGGCCTGATCACCCGCGCCATGCCCGGTGATATTATAGGCTTCTGCCCGCCGTTGATCATCGCGCCTGACGAGATTGATGAGATGTTTAACCGCTTCACCAATGCTTTGAATGAAACGACCCGACAGATCAAGCAGGAAGGTGCCTCTGCTGCGCAGTAATCAAGCATCGTTGCGAAAGTAAAACAAACCCCGTCGCGCTGGTTAAGACTACGCGACGGGGTTTTCTTTTTGGGATGGCAAAGCTTCGGCGTAAAACTTCAGGCCCTCACGGCCCACGGGGGTCAGGCAATAGATGCCCCGTGCTGTGCGTTCAAACCATTTGTAGTAATTTTTCTGCATGATCGAAGCGGTCTTTGAAACGCCTGCTGCGGCCTTAATCTCAGCAACTTTCATGCTGTCACACTTAGCCAAAACAACGGCGCAGCGCAAGGCGTCCTGGCGGTAAGCGGTGACAATCTTTGTGCGGTTGATGCCGCCCTTGTTGGGGTCACCTTCGCGGCGAATAAATTCTGACATCAGACGGGTTTGCCGGCGTTTGTTCTTGCGCGGCACATATGGCGCGGGGTCGAGCAATGTTTTGGTGGAGCCAGCCTCGACCAACATAAAACCCAGGCCCAGCATACGGCACAGCTTTAAATAGCCACGCTGACGGCTGCGCCAGTTTTTGCGTTTTAAGGGCGTGTCAGGTGCGTTGATCGCTAGATAGACATCGTCCCCGACGCTTTGCCTCTGGATGCCTTGGAGCACAAGATCGAGGGAGAATACGAGCTTTAATTCGACGATGACAACAGGTTCGCCGTCTTTGACAGCGACCACATCGCAGCCGTTTACCTCTCCCTTAACCTCATAGCCCTTGCCTTCCAGCATCGCTTTCACGGGCGCGTATAGATCGGATTCTTTGGCCATGGTTTGTTTTTAATCGACAATGAAAAGCTTCGCGCCCTGTGCGGTGGAGGATCGATGGGGTTCCGCATTGTCGGCGACTTGATAACTCATGCCGGGCGTCAGAACAAATTCCCGGCCATCCTCCAGCTCCGTATGCAACTCTCCCTCAAGGCAAAACAGAATATGGCCCTTTTCGCACCAATGGTCCGCCAGGTAGCCCGGCGTGTATTCGACCAGGCGCACCCGGATCGCGCCAAAATTCTGGGTTCGCCAATAGGCGGCACCGGTCTCGCCGCTATGTTCCACTGGCGCGATGGCGGACCAATCCGTGGTGCCAAATGGGATGTCGGTCATATTCATGAGTTGTTCCTAAGCTGCCACATGCCTGTCCAGGGCCTCAAACAAACGGTCGATGTCCTCAACATCGTTGTGCAAATGGGGGCTGATGCGGATCGATGGGCCGCGTGGTGCCAAGAACACATTGTCTGCGGCCAGTAGCTCAACCAGCCCGTCGGGCACGCCGCCGGGCGGGGTCAGGCCAATGAAATGGCGGGCCCGGTGTTCGCGCGGCGGATGGGTATAGCCTCGCTTAGCAGCCTCGTCCGCAATCCGGTCGGTCAACTGGCCCAGATAATCCTCAATCTCCCCCACGCCCCAGGCCAACAATTGCTCCATCGCCGCGCAGGCCATGGGCAACAGGGTTATATTGGTCCGCTCCCCCATATCATAGCGGGCCGCGTTGGATCGCAGGGCCGCACTATAAGTGCCGCGTTGCTGGTCGGGATCGTGGTTGCCATTGTGCAGCTCAAGCGGCCGGCCTGCCCGGCGATGAGGTGCGGCATAAAGAAACGCCAACGAATAGGGCGACAACAGCCACTTGTAGGCGGAACAGGCTAGGAAATCCGGCTGAATTTTGGCCACGTCCAGGCGCTGGGCACCAACCGATTGGGTTGCGTCAATGACAAAGGCTGCGCCCACTTCGCGGCAGCGAACGCCCACCGCCTCCAAATCCAGCAGGCTGGCATCCATCCAATGACAACCGGGCAGGGCGGCAATGGCAGTGTCCGGCCCGATCGCTGCCAGGACGCCCGGCGTCCAATCACCATTCGAGGGGCGCGGCACCACGGACAGGGTCGCACCAGCTGCGGCCGCTTTTTCAACCCAGACATAATAGTTGGAGGGGAATTGATCTTCTAACACGACGATATTTTGCCCCGCCGCCAGATCCAGATTAGCAGCAGCCACGGCGATGCCATAACTGGTGGCCGGTATAACGGCGATGGCGTCCTGCTCCGCATTGATCAGCTGGCCAAACAAGCCACGCGCTTGATCAGCCCCATCTGCAAGGTCCGCCGAGTGGATTTTCCAGGTATGCACCCGCTGTTGGACCGCCCGTTGGCCGGCCTCTGCCACAGACAACAGAAAAGGTGAAAAGGCGGCGCAATTGAAATAGGCAATGTCGCGCGGCACATCGAACATGTGCCTTTGGCATTCAAGCATGCAGTCACTCCTAAATAGGCGATTATTTAGAGGCTACATTGGCTCAAATTTCACAGCGACACAAAACAAAACCCCGCCGCGCCGGGAAGGCCGCGCGACGGGGTCTGCACGTGGTCTGTGGTGTGCGGGCTGTAAGCGTTATTTTTTCTTTGCGGCGCAGGGATTGCAGG
>JAPKBD010000336.1 GCA_028824965.1 Alphaproteobacteria bacterium
ACCCTGGCCCCGCCGCCGGGTGTGAAACAAGCAGGGGCCCCACCCGCGGTGGACAGCAGTACTGGGGGCGCTGTACGTATCGCCAATGCGGGACCAATTGGGGCGGCAAAACTAGCCCCTGTGCAGGTGGTTCAGCAGCCGGTGGAACCGGCCAGTATCTTTATCCAGGCCGGTGCCTTTGCCTTGGCGGAGAACGCTTCGAAATTGCGGGCGCGGCTGTATTTCGCCGGCCCATCAGAAATCACCAATGTCTTCATCAAGGGCCAGGAAATGTTCCGGGTGCGCGTTGGACCCCTGACGTCCGTGGAAGCAGCAGACAAAGTCTTGCAGCAAGTGATGTCCACCGGCGTGCGAAACGCTCAGATCATCATCGAATAGTGTCTAGATAATTGCGCGCGGTCTGCTTGGTCCCCGTTCCCATAACTCACGTAATGCGGCAAGGGCACGTTCCAACGTGGCGCGGTCGGGGGCTTGGCTTAAGGTAATGCGAACGGCCTGCGCCGCTTCATAGGGATCAACGGCAAAGGGCGTCAGCGGTGAAATGATGATGCCGGCTTGGCGTGCACGGGCAACAAAATCTTCGGCCTGCCAGGGATCCGGTAGATACAACAAGGCATGGAAGGCGGCCATGTGGCCGTGCCAGTCCATGCCGTCGAAATATTTTCTGGCAATCTCGTATCGAGCCTCGGTTTCCCGGCGCTGCCATTGCAACAGCTCCTCCGCACGACCGTTTTCTATCCATTGGGACGCGACGGCCCCAGTTAGGGCGGATTGGGCGAATGTGGCAATGCGGGCCGCTTCCGCCAGGCGGTAAAGATGACGGCGCGGGGCCGTGGCCCAGCCAACCCGCAGACCCGGCGCCAGACATTTCGACGCTGATGTTATGTAGATGGTCCTCTCAGGTGCCAGACTGGCAATAGTTGGGGGGCGATCCTGGATCAGATAGCCATAAACGTCATCCTCCACCACCAGCAAATCATGCCGCCGGGCGACATCTACAATCTCCTGTCGCCGCGCCAATGACATCACGGCATTGCTGGGGTTTTGCAAGGTGGGGACCACAAACAATAGCTTCGCGCCCGACGCCGTGCAGGCAGCATCCAGGGCCGCAGGCATGATGCCCTCGTCATCCATTGCAACAGCAACGGCCCGGCGTTCGGTGAGGTGAACCTCGTCGATAAGTTGGTTGTAAGTCAGCGCCTCCAGCAAGACGGGATCATGTGCTTTGGAAAACGATAACAGGGCGCAGAGCAAAGCTGATTGAGCACCGCCCACGACTATGACATCTTCCGCAGTGACCTCCAAACCAACCCGGGACAGCCATTTTGCGCCCGCCTCTCGGTGTGGCTGTGGGCCGATTTCAGAATTATAGCCCAACAGAGCATTGCCGTTTCTGCCCTCCGCCACATGACGCAGACTTTCTGCCAGGGCCGCACCGTGCGGGCCCAGGGCCGGGCTGTTCTGGGTCATTTCGATCAGATGGGGCGTGGCCTCCGTCAGATTTTTCGCGCCATCATGTGTCGTCTCCGCAGGATCGGTGACATAGGTACCGCGCCCGACCTCACCACCGACCAAATTCATGCGCGCGGCTTCCCCATAGGCACGACTGATGGTGCCCACCGTGACGCCCAAACGCCAGGCTAGATCCCGGTGCGGGGGCAAGCGGGTGCCGGGTGGCAAGTTTCCCGAGGCAATGTCTTCACCAATCGCCTGGGCAATGGCGCGGTACTTCGGGCCGGGGCGGTCGGAAATGTCTGGTTGGTATATTGTCATGGTGTCAATATCATAATTGACTCTTTTTTTGATGTCAATCATATATGAATATTGAATACAATTGTGGATCAATTGGAAAAAATAGGATCAATACAATGGCAATATTAAGACAGAGGGGTACAATAAGCCCCAGACTAGCAAGCATGAGTGGTTCATTTAGTTTCAAAACCATATTTGCAACCATAAGCCTGTGGTCAGACCGGATACGTCAACGCCGGGACCTGGCCGAATTGGATGACTTTATGCTCCGTGACCTGGGTTTGAGCCGCAGGGACGTTCGGTGGGAGAGCAGCAAGCCGTTCTGGTGGCACTAGGAACATTTGAGCTATTATCAGGATCAATAGAGAAGGATATCAACGTGCAAATTCCCATTTATCAAATCGATGCTTTTGCCAGTGGACCGTTCAAAGGTAATCCAGCGGCCGTTTGTCCCTTGGAAAATTGGTTGTCGGATGATGTCCTGCAGGCCATTGCCATGGAAAATAATCTGTCTGAAACGGCATTCTTCGTGGCGGAGGGTGATGGCTATTACCTGCGTTGGTTCACACCTGCCGTGGAGGTTGATTTGTGCGGCCACGCAACGCTTGCAACGGGGCATGTGATCTTGAACCAACTGTCGCCTGATCTCGACCGGGTCGCATTCGAAACCAAATCCGGTACTTTGGTGGTGCGCAAGTTAGGGGATGGTTTGGCAATGGATTTCCCAAGTTTGCCGCCCGGACAAAGTGAACACCCCGCACCGGCCTTGCTCTCCGCTCTGGGGGCTGTGCCATCTGAATTTCGGGCGATCCGCGAAGTACATGGCGCGTCGTATGCCATGGCGGTTTTCGAGACCGAGGCTCAGGTCGCTGCTTTGAGCCCGCAATTCGCCTCGTTAGGTGCCAACATTATCGCCACGGCACCCGGCGATAACATCGATTTCGTTTCCCGCTTTTTTGCGCCCATGTCCGGCATCAATGAAGACCCGGTGACCGGGTCCGCCCATTGTACCTTGGCACCTTATTGGGCCGAACGATTGGGCAAAACGGAACTGGTGGCGCGGCAAATCTCCGCCCGCGGTGGCGATGTGGGCTGCCGTGTAGATGGCGACCGTGTGGTTCTGACCGGTAGCTGCGTCGCCTTTATGTCCGGCCACATAAATATTCCTGCATAGACAGGGTCGCGCTGCCTCGGCGATGACACTATGATCATCTTATGAAAGTTTACACCGGCATACGGGAAGGGGAGCAGGTTACGGTCAGCGTCGATGGCCAGCCCCTGGATGCGCGCCTGGACTTGCGGGATTTCCATGCCAGCGGGTTTGAGTGGGGCTATGAAGGCAGCGGGCCAAGTCAGCTGGCGGTAGCCATATTGGCGGACCACGCGGATCCACAGACAGCCCTGGGCAACTACCGAAAATTCGTGCAGATTTTCATCGCTGAGATTGAAGGCGATAGCTGGCGTCTGACCAGCGACGAGATTAACCAACGGATCAGCGAAACGGCCATTGTGCCCATGGACCTGGAAACCTTGATGCGCAAGGTTAGGGGCGAAATCTAATTGGGCGACATCTAGTTTGGAGTAAATATTTCAATGGATACGGTTACCGCTTTGATAGCGGACATGGTTGCCGCGCACGGCGATGACACGGCGATTATTTATCATGATGAACACATCACCTATGTAGACCTGGACGATATGGCCCGCCGGGCCGCGACCGTGCTGGCGGATCTGGGCATTGGACCCGGGGATCGTGTCGCCTTGTGGCTGCCGAATTGCCCGGCCTACATGGCGCTATGTTTGGGCTGCTGCCGTTTAGGTGCCATCGCGGTTGCGGTCAATACCCGCTTTCGCTCCACCGAAGTTTCCGACATCGTCGCTCGGGTCGGGGCGGAGATCATGGTCATGTGGCCGGGATTTCGCGAGATCGATTTTCTGGGAATATTGGCGGAATCAGAGCCAGAGGCCCTGGCCTGCATCAAGACCATCATCCTTTATGACGAGGGGCAACAGGTTGACGAAGTTCCCACCGCCATCGCCCATTGCCGCCGCCTGAACTATAACGACCTGATCCAATGTGCCCCCTATGGGGATGATCATGGGGACCCGGATGCGGGTTGCAACATCTTCACCACGTCGGGCACCACCAAGGCACCAAAATTCGTGCTGCATTCCCAGGGCAGTATTTCTCGCCATGCCCGCATCGTGGCGACAGGCTTTGGCTATGACACATCGAACGGTGCCTTGTTGCAGATGATGCCCCTATGCGGCGTCTTCGGTTACACCCAAATCATGGCCGGTCTGGCGTCGGGCCAACCTACGGTGTTGACGGCTTCGTTTGATCCCCTCGAGACAGTGGAGATCTCGGCCCGCCACAATGTGGTCAACTTCAATGCGACGGACGATATGATCCAATCGATCCTGGACAACAGTCCCCTGGATAAACCCCTGCCCAATGTCCGTTTCGTCGGCAGTGCGGCCTTTGCCACCAACTACGCGGAACTGGCTGCCCGGGCCGAGGCCCGCGGCATCCGTATGGTGGGTCTGTATGGGATGAGCGAGGTGCAGGCGCTGTATTCATTGCAGCCCGTGGATCTGCCGTTGTTGGAACGGATCGTCGGTGGCGGCAAGCCAATCTCTGCCGCCTCGAAAGTCCGGGTGCGGGACCCCGATAGTGGTAAGTTGCTGGGCCCCGGAGAGGCTGGGGAGCTCGCCTGGCACTGGACCAGACAACACTGTTGTTG
>JAPKBD010000337.1 GCA_028824965.1 Alphaproteobacteria bacterium
CCAAGGGCCCTGGGGCGAGCCTAACAACTGTGTCCGGATAGAGGAACCGGTTTCCCTATAAAGAACCAATGTAACAAAGTTCATTTGATCTTATGGTTAATGAAGCCTTGACTTTACATGACCTGACGAACCAACCTTATAATCAACCAATAATTGGTTATTTAGAGGGAGGAAAGCTATGCGTGGTTTAGCCATAACCCGGCGTCTTGTCGTGGGCCTTGCTGCGGCATCGTTCGCGTTTGCGATGACCGCTGGTGCTCAAGCAGCTGGTAAAACAATCAAAATCGGCGTGATTTACGATTACACAGGCCCCTTGGCGGGCGGTGGTTCTGATCTGCAGGCCTTAGGTGCCAAGATTATGATCGATCACATCAATTCCCAGGGCGGTGTTGAAGGCTACATGATTGAGCCGATTTATGCCGATGCCCAGTCCAAACCGGAAGTGGCCATCAACGAGGCTGTGCGCCTGATCGAACAGGAAAAGGTCGACATGCTGTTGGGCTTTTATTCCTCCGCTCAGTGCGTACCCGTGGCGGCAAAGGTGGATGCTCTGAAGAAATTCATGTGGATCACCACCTGTATTTCCCCTGCGGTTCTGAAAGATCGCAATCTGAAATATGTCTTCCGCCCACAAGTGCATGGTGCCAAGTTTGGCGAATTGTCGGTGGATTTCCTGAATGCAAATGCGCAAAGCAAAATGGGCATGGATCCCAAAAAGCTGCGTCTTGCGATCATTCATGAAGACGGTCCCTACGGCTCCGGCGTCGCGAGCGGCAATGAGGCAACGGCCAAGAAATTCGGCATGAACATTGTGCTGAAGGAAGGCTATTCCGCAACGGCACCCGACCTGTCGTCCTTGGTCACGAAGCTGAAGCGTAAGCGCCCCGATGTTATCCTGCACACGGGCTATAACCCTGATATCTCACTGTTCCTACGGCAAGCGAAAGAACAAGGCCTGCGGTTCAAGGCCCTGATCGGCCATGGTGCGGGTTACGGCGTGGTGGATAAATTATACGATTCCGTCGGTAACGATATCAATCACGTCTTTAACGTTGATCCGGTATCGATCTGGCTGTTGGATCCCAAATCTTTGGCCCCAGGTCTTGGTGCTATCACCAAAATAGTTGGCGATGAGTACGAAAAGGCCAAGCCCGGTGTTAAGGTGAAGTCATCCCATGTTGGTATGGCGGCATCGAATGCCCATGTGTTCTTCGCCGATGTACTGCCCCGTGCGATCAAAAAGTATGGTGGTATTGATGCGGAGTCCCTGCGCAAGGCTGCTATGGAAACTGATATTGCTGAAGGCGGCACCTTGCTTGGCTATGGCGTCAAATTCCCGGCAGAGGGCGAGTCAGACATGATGGGGCAGAATTTCCGCGCCTCAGCTGTCGTGATGCAATACATCGACCGCAAGGTCAATATCGCATGGCCCAAGTCTTTGCAGACCAGCGATCCGGTATTGCCGCTGCCGAAATCTTCGCCCTACGCGAAGTAGCCCGACAGAGCTGCAGACTGGAAGACGACGAATGGGCGATAATGGTAAGTGAGTACAGATATGCTTCGCGTTGAAGGACTGTCCAAGCATTTTGGCGGCTTCACAGCCGTCAATAATGTGGATTTCTCCCTCGAAAAAGGGGAGATTTTGGGCCTGATCGGGCCAAATGGATCTGGCAAGAGCACGATTTTTAATATGCTCTCGGGAACTTTGGAACCCAATGCCGGCTCTATTCAACTGGACGGAAAAGAAATTGCCGGCGCGTCCCCACACGCAATTTGCGTGATGGGGGTGGGCCGGACATTTCAGATCCCGCGACCATTTCGTCGTCTGTCTATACTCGAGAACGCCGCGCTGGCTGGTTATTACGGCCAGGCCGGTGCGGTCACTCGGGCGGAAGCCTGGCGGAGCGCCGAGGAGGCTTTGGAATTGGTCGGCCTGCCGTCCGATGCCGAGGCCTCTGTCGATACTTTAGGTGCTGCGGGTTTGAAAAAACTGGAACTGGCTAAGGCATTGGCAACCAAACCGTCTTTATTACTGGCAGATGAAAGCTTGGGTGGCCTTGATCACAGCGAGATGGATCAGGCGGCGGATATGTTGAAAAATATCCGTGAGGAACTTGGCGTCACCATCATTTGGGTGGAACACATCATGGGCGTCCTGATGCGGGTGGTGGATCGTGTCATGGTGCTGGATCATGGTGAAAAAATAGCTGAGGGGCGACCCCAGGAAGTTGCGACCAATCCCAAGGTTATCGAAGTCTATCTGGGCAGTGAAGCTGAAGAGACCGCCGCTGCCGCCAATCGCGACTGACCTTTCCAATTACAGACTATCCAGAGATAAATTAAAGGATCACAGCGTAATGCTGACCTTGAGAAATATAAACGCCGGTTATGGTGACTTCCAAGCCTTGTTCGACGTCTCCTTGGACGTCAATGCGGGCGAGGCTGTCGCCGTGATTGGGCCCAATGGTGCCGGCAAATCGACCCTGATGCGGGTGATCTCCGGCATGATCCCGGCAACCGCGGGACAGATTGAGATGGAGGGGACCTCCGTGCTGACCGCCCCGAAGCACGACATCGTCGGCATGGGTCTTGCCCATGTGCCCGAGAACCGCCGCCTCTTTCCCCGCATGACGGTGGAGGACAACCTGCGTATGGGTTGCTTCATGCCGCAGTTCCGCGCCCGGTTTGAGGAACGCAAGGAATTCGTTTACGAGCTGTTCCCCCGGATGATGGAGCGGCGCAATCAGATGGCCGGCACGCTTTCTGGCGGCGAACAGCAAATGTGCGCCATTGGCCGGGCCTTGATGTCAGATCCAAAATTACTGTTGATGGACGAACCCTCAGCCGGATTGGCGCCCGTGATCGTGCAACAGGTTTTCAGTTTGATCGAACGCATTCGGTCTGAAGGTCTGACCGTATTGATCGTAGAGCAAAATGTGAAACAGGTCCTGCGGGTCGTTGACCGCGCTTATGTTCTGGAATCTGGCAGCTTGCGTCTCGAAGGTACCTCCGCCGAGCTTTTACAAAGCCCTGAAATTCAAAAAGCCTTTATGGGCATGTGAGGCCATTATGTTTGCAGAATTTACAGAAGCGCTTTTTAGCATTTTCTTTATCGAGACTCTGATCAACGGCCTTTTACTGGGTGGGGTGCTGGCCCTTTTGTCATTGGGCCTGAACCTGATTTTCGGCGTCATCGACGTGGTTTGGATCTGCTATGCCGAGATTATCATGCTGGGCATGTACACAATCTATTTCCTGCATGTGGATGGTGAAATGCCGTTGCTTGCCGCCGCAGCATGTGGGGTGGGGGTAACGGCGCTGCTGGGCTGGCTGACCCATCGCCTGGTTATCGGCTACTTGTTGGATGCCGCACCCATCAATCAATTGTTGGCAACGGGTGGCCTGCTGTTCTTTTTCCAAGGCGCGGCCATGGTCGTCTTCGGTGTTGAATTCCGCAACCTGGGCGTCAGCCTGGGCAGCCTGGCGTTGAGCGAGGATATTTATTTGTCCTGGACCCGGCTGTTGTCCTTTGCCATAGCGGGCGGTGTGGTTGTGGTTTTATTTCAATTCCTCTCCCGCTCATATCTGGGCGCGGCCATCCGAGCCATTTCGCAGGACCGGGAGATTATGATCCTGATGGGTGTGGATACCAAAAAGCTGTATTTGCTGACCTCTGCCATCGGTGGCGGTTTGGCCGGTTTGGCTGCGGCACTGCTGGCCCTGCAATATGATGTGCATCCCTTTATCGGCCTCAGCTTTGGCCCCATTACGTTTGTGATTTGTGTCATGGGCGGGTTGGGCAACATGGTCGGGGGCTTTTTGGCCGCCTTTGTCTTTAGCGAGCTGATTACCATCGGCGGCTATTTCGCCGATTTGGAATGGGGTTATGTGATGGCCTTCGTCTTCTTCATCGCCAGTATGTTTGTTCGCCCCGAAGGCCTGTTTGCGAGGAAGTCATGAACTCCAAACCCCTCATCGCGATCATCGCCGCTATCCTTGTTGCCTTGCCGTTTTTGGGCCTGGACAGCTATCCCCTTCACCTGGCTATTGTGATCCTGATTTGGTCTTTTGCCTATACGGGCTGGTCGATCATGGGGCGGTTCGGCCTGGTCTCTCTCGGCCATGGCGCTTTCATGGCTGTTGGCGGCTATGTCACGGCGCTGTTGTGGAACGAGTTGGGGCTGACGCCGTGGATCGGCATTCCCGTCGCCATGGCCTGTTCTGCGGGGCTGGCGGTATTGGTCGGTTATCCCTGTTTCCGCTTTCGCATTGTTGGACATTATTTTGCCTTGGTCACCTTGGCCCTGTCCGAGGTGGTTCGCCAGGTCATTATCGCGACACGGGACACCACCGGTGGCTCCCTCGGTTACACGCCCGAGCGACATGGTGAGGGCTGGTCCATCATCGCATTGCAGTTTGATGACCGCGTGGTTTTTTACTTTATAGCAGTGGGCGTTTGGTTGGCCG
>JAPKBD010000338.1 GCA_028824965.1 Alphaproteobacteria bacterium
TTGATTGAATCATAGAATGAGAGATGATGGGGGAGTTTTTCAGCAACCTGCTAGAAGTTTGAGGCAGGCAGCATCCTAAATCAGGGTGTTGCCTGTTTTACTTTGCGGACTTTGGCTTCCAGGATATCCAGGAAGGCATCAATGTCGCCGCCTACAGTGTGAATAGAAGCGGCGAAATCGGATCGTTGGGTCAAAGACATTGAAATACCCTCGACCACGACATCAACGATCAGGACAGCGCCAAGGCGTTCGCGCAAATGCCAGATCACTTTGACCGGTTCGCCGCCAGGGCGATGAATGCGCGTGCTGACAGTTGCCCAGCCGCGGTCATTGATTTTCTCTTTCGCAACAATGAACAATTCGCCGCCGTAATTGCCAAAGCGTGCGGCGTACGAATTCACAATATAATCTTCGAACAGTTTCAGATAACGCCGTCGTTGGGGGAAATCGGCACGCCGCCAATAGCGGCCAAGGGCAAACCGGGCGATCCCCTTCATGGCGAAACTTTGATTTAACAGATGGCGAAAGCGCCGGGTTCTTTCCGGCTTTGACAAACTCCTGTCAGATAACAGGGCCACGGCGGCATCGCCCAGGGCCTTGATCAGGTCTTTCGCTTCGCCTGGCAGTAGCGCCCGGTTTTTGGATTTCGCTAAGGCACCGGTTGCTGTCATTGGACTGGCGGCGCTAAATGCACCCAGGGCCAGACCAAGCAGGCTTACAACCGCGCGGCGTTTCATGAAAGTCTGACCGAGCCTATTTTTTGATCACAGATGAGACACGCTCTGCTTCGTTATCTTCCTCAAATTCCTCGGACATTTCCGGCAGAGGGTTTTCTGGGCCACGGCCATTGGCAATCTCAGAATTGCGGTACTGACGATACAGGCTTCGTACCGTGGCATAAAAATCGATCGCGCCGCGTTCAATCTCGTCAAATGTCTCAATATTCCGTGACCGGGTATCAATGCCCCGCACAATTGTACGGCCCAAGGCAAACGCGAAGCGCTTATCTTCATGAACAGCGTAATTGATCGGATTGATGTAGAAATTGATCGCTAAACCAAACGCATCCCGCACATTGGACGGCCCGACGAACGGCACCATCAAATATGGTCCCGGTGCCATACCCCAAACAGCCAGGGTTTGGCCAAAATCTTCGTTATGAAAGGGGATGCCGGCGTCTGGGTCTTTTGGGTTGTCGCCGGCAGCAATATCGTTCAGGCCAAGGGGGCCGAATGTCGTATTTGCCACGAAACGCGCAAAGCTTTCCGCTGCACGGTCCTGTTCACCCTGCAAAACGTCATGCACGAAAATGCCGGGCGTTTCCAGGTTGTTGACGAAGCTTCGTACGCTGTTTCGGGCGGTATCCGGCAGCGCGCCGCGATAGATTTCAGATATCGGGCGCAGCAGCAAATGATCAAAGCCGCGATTAACTTCGAAAAAATAACGATTAAGGGGCTCCAACGGGTCATTAGCCTCATTGAACGCGGCCATTGCCTCCTTATCCCCAGCGGGCGGGGGCGTGGCACAGCCAGCCAGGGTCGCGAGCGCAACAATGGCTGCTGCTGCGACGATGGACGATTTCGTCCCTATCACTCTGGCATTTTCGCGCAATGTTTTTGCGCGTAACGTCGTAAAATGCTCTCGCATGGTCAACTCGTCCCTCACAGCACCGAATTCACTGCACTGTATTCCAAGTGCTAAATCTAGTCTGAAAGTCCTGGTTTTCAAAGAAAACAGGTCCTTCAACGCAATTAAATGCAAGCACGCCAGCCTACTTGGCTATCTATTCCACCCAGGTTTAACCTAGTGGCGTAACCATTGTCTTAACAACGACTTTACAAAGGCTTTAATAACGGGCCTTTGCGATAGGCCTTTATGGCCATCCGATCAGTCAGTTCACCGGCTAACTTATCGGCCATGCCGTGTAGCTACAGCGAGGTCACAGAAAATAGCTACCCCACTATATAAACCTCTGAATTTCGTAGCACAGGGAGGCGCGGTTGGCCAGCTTATGCGGTTGAAATGTGTCGAATCCATCACTGGTGTTGCAATTTCGCAGCTGTGTCTGCGGTGCAGGTACATTTACGGCGGTTGCCTGAACTTAAAATTGTGCGGTTTTGGCATCTTACGTCGCCGAAAACAGAGTTTTATGGAATATCTAGATATTTGCTTTGGCGCAACCTGTTGGCGGCGGCAATAAATATCGCACAAACGGCTTTGCGGTCGATTTGCCAGCGATTCATCAATGCGGGCGAGGTAGAAAGCTCCGGAGGGCGTCCAAAGTGTCATCCGGTGCCTCATCCATCATGATATGGCCGGCACCAGGGATCACCACTTCGCGAACATTATCGATCTGTGCAGCTAACCTCCGGCATTGCTTCAGGGGCGTCATCATGTCCCGCTCCCCCATAATCGACAACGTTGGGCAGCCGAGGTTTTGCGCTGCATCATCGCCGCCCTTGTATTCATTGCAGGCATTCATGTCATTGAACAAAACCCCATCACCCGCTGCCTCTAAAAGGCGCATGCCGCCTTTCAGCATCCACATGCCCGGCACCTTGTGCTGGCCCCGTTGGGCGGCCCGTCCATAACCCCAAGAGTTAGTCAATTGGTTGCCCAGGGGTTCGTTGGTCCGGGTTGCGTTCAACAAGCCATCGTTGACCAGCATCGGCACGGCACAGCCCAACAAGGCCAACGCGCTAACCCGGTCCGGATAGCGGGCCGCGGCCTCCAATGTGATGAGGGAGCCGACGCTGTGGCCGACCAAGGCGGCCTGTTCTAACCCGGCGGCATCCAACAGGGCGATCAGCCAATCCGCCAGGCCTTCAATACTTGGGATCAGCGGTGTGTCCGTGCGCCCATGGCCAGGCAGGTCCAGGGCCAGAACGCCATGGCCGTGCCAGGCGAAATAGCGGGATTGCAGCTTCCACACTGTATGGTCGGCAGCCGCGCCATGGATAAAAACGATTGCCGGTAGGCTGGGGTCAAAGGCTTTACCACCCGTAGCCGCGAATACGGAATGGCCATCAACATTAAGTTCCATGTTTAAAGTTTCCTTATCGTTGCGACCGCTAACGTTGCGACCGGCGCAGGGCACTATTCAAATCATCTTTCAGATCGCGAATATCTTCCAGGCCCACGGACATGCGCACCATATCCTCGCTGACACCGGCAGCCGCCAACGATCCGGCATCCATTTGCTGATGCGTCGTTGATGCCGGATGAATGATCAGGGATTTTGCATCACCGACGTTGGCGAGGTGGGAATAGATCTCCAGGCTCTCAATGAACGTCGCCCCTGCCTTCCGTCCGCCCTTGATGCCAAAGCTGAAGACGGCACCAGCACCTTTAGGCAATAGATCCTTGGCCAGGGCATGATCGGCGTGATCGGACAGTTCCGGGTAGGTTACCCAAGCGACCGCCTCGTGCCCCATCAGGAATGCAACAATTTCCCGGGTATTTTCCACATGGCGCTGCATACGAACCGATAACGTTTCCACCCCTTGCAGAATATAGAAGGCGGTTTGTGGGCTCATGGCAGCGCCAAAATCGCGCAACCCCTCTGACCGCGCCCGCATGATATAGGCCCCGGGGCCGAATTCCTCGGCGAAATCCAGGCCGTGATAGCCGGCATACGGCTCGGTCATGGTGGGGAATTTGCCGGATGCTTCCCAATCGAACTGACCGCCATCGACCAAAAGCCCGGCGACGGCGACACCATGGCCGCCCAAAAACTTCGTGGCCGAATGGACCACAATGTCAGCGCCATGTTCAAAGGGGCGAAACAGGTAAGGCGTTGCGAAGGTATTATCGATCATCAAGGGGATGCCATTGGCATGCGCCACATCAGCAATCGCCTTCACGTTCATTACTTCCAGCCCTGGGTTGCCCAGTGTTTCCCCATATAGCAGGCGGGTATTGGGCTGGATGGCAGCGGCGAAGGCATCCGGGTCGCGCGGGTCCACAAAGGTCGCTTCTATCCCGAACCGGGGCAGGGTATGGGCAAACATGTTGTGGCTGCCGCCGTAGATGGAGGCGGAGGAAACGATATGACTGCCCTGCCCCATCAATGTCGCCACACCCAGATGCAGGGCGGCCTGGCCGGATGCGGTGGCCACAGCCCCGACACCGCCTTCCAGGGCGGCGATCCGTTCCTCCAGCACCGCCACTGTCGGGTTCGATATCCGGGAATACAGATGGCCGGCCCGTTCCAGATTGAACAAGGCTGCCGCATGATCCGTATCCTGAAATACGAACGATGTGGATTGGTAGATGGGTACGGCACGGGCGCCATGGGTGGCGTCGGGTTTCTGCCCCGCATGCAGGGTCAGGGTATCGAAGTTGAGATATTTCGGATCCATATGAGACCCTCCCCCAGTCAGAATATATGCAGGCAAATTAGGATTAAAATTCGCGGCATCCTAATCCCCTCGCAGGAACGGGGCAACGTGTCTGTTGCCCTGTCT
>JAPKBD010000036.1 GCA_028824965.1 Alphaproteobacteria bacterium
CCTCGTTTTCGGCCAAAATCACCCTCGCCCACGCGATGGGCGTCTTGGCCACTTCTGCAAAATCGGACTTTAACAAGGCTAGACTAATTAGAAATGACGCAGCCCATATTGGCACACCCTTTTCCTTTGAAACGCCCCAAACCAAAAAACGGGTCGGCGAACTAGTTGCTATGATCCATGGTATGCCGCCGGATAAATTTCCGGGAAACACCGAGCGAAATTTATTCACAGGGTCGGTTAAGATGATGTCCGCTTATCTTTGGATACAAAACCGCTGGAAAGAAAAACTCGGCCCCAACGCGGTCATGCCTTATTTCGACGGACCACAATCTTCTAAAAGCCAGCGCGTAAACTCCACTTCTGAGTCAAAGCGCGAGTCATAGTTCGCAAAAATAACAACGCCGCGCTCAATCATCTCAGGCGTAACCTCATTCTCATCTAGCGCTGGCCTGCCCATTGTTCTGACCTACTTCCTTTAAGTCGCGACGGTCGCCGCCTGGTGCGAATTGCGCGGTGGTTTTCGCCATTTTCGTGCGGATCGCATCGTGCATTGCCAGCCCCTGGGCGAATTTTTCCTCGGGAAGGGCGATCGCCTGCGTGAACGGCTCGATGCCGAGGCCGACGAATGATCGCCAGAAGAATGATACGTTGCAGCCTGCTTGGATTGGGTTGAAAATGGCGGTCCCCGTATCTGTTGAGCGTTTCATATGTCCTATCGCCTGCAAATTCTGATTGTTGCCTTGCTTGCTGTCGTGCTTGCGGGGGGCTGGTGGTCGTTTGAAAGCTGGGGCGGTGGCGCTGAGGCAAGCAAAAAATCCCGCAAGAACGGCGCGACCCTTGTATTGGTAGAGGCAGTGACCCTGACCAAAGACCGGGTCTCGCTGCGGGTGGTGGGCACCGGCAAGGCCATTCGGTCTGCCGCTTTGCACCCGGCAGTGGCGGGCGAGGTGCGGAAGATTGCTTTCAAGGCGGAACAACACGTGCGCAAGGGCCAGGCGCTGATCCGCCTGGATGATAAGCATCAACGCCTCAAGGTTCGTTTGGGCGAGGTGGCGTTGGCCGAGGTGACGCGTAAATTGGGGCGGATGATGAAACTGGCGCCTTCGGGGCACGCATCCCGCGCCCGCATGGATACCGCCCAAACGGCGTTGGAATTGGCCCAACTGCATCTGGAACAGGCCAAGGCGGACCTTTATGACCGGACCATTCATGCGCCTTTCTCAGGCGTTGTGGGCATGACGGACTTGAACCCCGGCGATCGGGTCACCCAGGATACCATTGCCGTGACCCTGGATGATCGCTCCGCCCTACTGGTGGAGTTCACGGTGCCGGAGGTCCATGCAGCACAAATCAAGGTGGCAGATAAAATTATTGTGCGGCCCTGGTCGGCTCCGGATGCAGCCATGAGAGGCACCATTACGGCCCTGGCCAGCCGGATCGATCGAACCTCCCGCTCCCTGCGTGTGCAGGCTAAAATAGCCAATCCTGATGGCCGGCTGCGACCGGGTGGTTCTTTTGAGGTGCAGCTGAATTTCATCGGCAGCGCATACCCCATGGTCCGCGAAGTGGCTGTGTTGTGGAGCCGGGACGGGGCCTATCTGTGGCGTATCGCCAATAACAAGGCGGAAAAAATCTTCGTTCGTCTGGTTCGTCGGGACAAAGGCCGGGTGCTGGTCGACGGCCCGCTCACCCTCGGTGACGATATTGTGGTCGAGGGCGTGCAGGGTTTGCGCCTGGGGCAAAAGGTAAAAACGGCACTCTTTAAGGCTGGCTCGCCCTAATGATCGGCCCCAGTATCAGTTTGCGCGATTTGCCCTCTTTGGCGGTGCGTCGGCCGACTTTGATTGTTGTGCTCAACCTGTTGATTATCGTGGCGGGTTTAGGCGCTTTGCTGGGCGTGGAGGTTCGGGAGTTGCCCGACGTTGATCGCCCCTGGGTTAGCGTGCGGGCGTTCTTTGAAGGCGCTTCGCCTGAAACCATGGATGCCGAGGTAACCTCCGTCATAGAGGGCGCGGTGGCGCGGGTTTCGGGCGTACGCACCATCGCCTCAGCCAGTGAAGAAGACAATGCCCGGATCTGGGCCCAATTTGGCCCCAACGTAGATATCGATGTGGCCGCCAATGATGTGCGCGAGGCTGTCGCCGGTATCGCGCGGCGCTTGCCGGAAGGGGTGGAAGATATTGTCGTGGTCAAGGCGGACAGTAACGCCCGCCCGATCATCCGCCTGGCACTGACGTCCGAACGTCTGTCACAGGAAGCCTTGACCCAACTGGCGGAAGAAGATGTACAGCCGGAGCTTTTGGCCATCGAAGGCGTCGCCCTGGTAAATCTGTTTGGGGACCGCAAACGCGTGTTGCGCGTGGTGGTCGATCCCATGCGGTTGGCCTCCTATCATTTGTCCGTCGACGATGTCGCAAAGGTGCTTGCCAGTACGGATATGGACGTGCCGGCGGGCAGCTTTAAATCCGATGATCAAATGTTGTTGGTGCGCGCCGATGCCTCCCTGTGGCGGACGGAGGATGTGGAACGTCTGGCGATCAATGAGAACGTGCGCCTGGGCGACGTGGCGCGCGCCATCTATGGCCCGGCAGAGGCGTTAAGCCATACTTTGTTGAATGGGCGCAAGGTCATCGGCCTGGCCCTGATCCGCAAGGCGAAGTCCAACACCATTGCCATATCGAATGGCGTGGATCGCGCGATTGAGCGTTTGAACAAACGCCTGAAAGGCGCGGAAGTCATCAAAATCTCCGACGATGCCCGCTTTATCCGCGGCTCCATCAAAGAGGTTATTTACAGCCTGGGCATCGCCACGTTGGTGGTTATTGCCGTGATTTATGTTTTCATGACAGCCGTGCGTCCGACATTGATCCCCGCCCTGGCCATACCCATTGCCTTGTCCGGTACCATCGCGGCCATCTGGCTATTGGGTTTTTCCATCAACATTCTGACTTTGTTGGCGCTGGTACTGGCAACGGGGATGATCGTCGATGATGCCATTGTGGTGGTGGAGAATATTCAGCGACAACGGCGCTTGGGCCTGCGCCCCTTGGCGGCGGCCGTTCTGGGCACCCGGCAGGTATTTTTCGCGGTCCTGGCCACCACCGCTACCTTGGTATCTGTCTTTTTGCCCATTGCCTTTCTGCCCGGTGTGGCGGGGCGGTTATTCGCCGAATTTGGTTTCGTCCTGGCCATTGCGGTGGCCATATCATCCTTCGTCGCCCTGACCCTGGTTCCCATGTTGGCAGCCCGGTTGCCTGTGGATTGGGGCGCACCCGATGCGGGCAGACCCAGTGTTCTGGTGAAATTGGGCAATCGCATGGTCGCGATTTATCAACGCCTATTGGATTTCACCCTTGGCGCGCCGGTGCTGATGTTGGGCGGTGCCATACTGATCGCGGGTTGTGCCGTCGTGCTGTATCCGTCAATTGATCGGGAGCTGCTGCCCCGGGAAGATCGCGGTGCCATCGTGATTTATATGCAGGGTCCCGACGGTGTGGGCCTGGATTATATGGACCGTCAATCCGCCCAGGCCGAGGCGTTGTTGGAGCCATTGCGCGCGGCGGGGGAGGTCAGCAATATTTTCGCCATCGTAGGCCGCTGGGACTTGAACCGGGTATTCCTGATGGCACCCCTGACGCCGTGGGGGGAGCGGACGCGCAGCCAGAACGACATTGCCAAATCTTTGCGCGGGCCGTTGAAAGCTATTCCCGGTGCTACGGCCCGGGTCAGCCAGCCCAACAGCCTGAATTTGCGCCGCTCGGGCGGCCGTCTTGAATTCACCCTGACGGGGGGTAATTATAAAGATATCGCGACTGCGGCAGATGCGTTTTTGTTGGCCATGCACGAACGCCTGCCGAATTTGGAAGATCCGGAGATCGAATATCAACAGACCCAACCGCAGCTTTCCATCAAGGTGGATCGTCGCCGGGCCGAGGATCTGGGCATATCGGTGGAGGGTTTGAAGAATACCCTGCGGGCCATGGTTGATGGTTTGAAAGTGGCGGAACTAAACGTCAATGACCGCACTATTCCCGTACGGATCGAGTCCGCCGCCGGTGCCATTGATGACCCCTCGGATTTGAGCAATTTGTTCGTGCCCTCCGCAGCGGGCCATTTGGTACCCCTGTCCGCCTTTATCACGTTGGAGGAAGTGGGCGTGGCAGCGGAACTGGACCGGGCCGGGCAAAAACGCGCGATTGAGATCGATGCCCCCCTGGCACCTGATTACACGCTGCCCCAGGCCATGGCCGATGTGCAGGCATTGGCGGACGAGATTTTGCCCCCTGGTATCGGCCTGCATTTCATACGTGAGGCGGCAACGTTGAAGGACGCCACTAACGATGTGGCGATCACCTTCGCCGTGGCGATCCTGGTGGTGCTGTTGGTTTTGGCAGCACAGTTTGAGAGTATATTTTCCGCCCTGGTCATCGTCCTGACAGTGCCGTTTGGGCTGGCAGCCGCAGTTTTCGCCCTGAAGTTCACAGGCTCATCCCTGAATATCTACAGCCAGATCGGCCTGGTCATGCTGGTGGGCCTGATGGCCAAAAACGGTATTCTGGTGGTGGAGTTCGCCGATCAGCTGCGCGACCAGGGCCTCTCGGTCCGTGCGGCGGTGCGGGAGGCGGCCCTGACCCGCCTGCGCCCGGTGATGATGACCATGCTGTCCACGGTCCTTGGTGCGCTGCCCCTGATCCTGGGCAGCGGCCCCGGCATGGAGGCCCGCGCCGCCATTGGCTGGGTGGTGTTCGGCGGCCTGGGCATGGCGACAGTCTTTACCCTGATCCTGATCCCCGTGCTCTATTCCATCCTGGCCCCCTTCCGCGCGCCGAGGGCAGATGCCGCCCAACGCCTGGCGGATGAACTAAGCGAGAGCGAGCAGCAAGCCGATCAAGCTTTCGGCAGGTCGGCGGAATAACGGATTAAGCCTTATTAGGTTTGCGTTTCTTTGGCTTTTTGGTTCGCTTGGCGGCTGCCGTGGCACCCATCGCCCACGGCTCCATCTGCGACCAATCCCCCAACGCCCCTTCAGGCACAGAATAATACGGCATCTTGCCGTGGCTTTGACGGCCTAACGCCCCAAAGCTGTCCCGATTGCCATCGTCGGCTTTCAGGAACAGCTCTTCACCCCGTGAGATCAAGGCGAACATGCAATCATCCAGAAACAAGCCATAGCCGCCGAACATGCGTTTGGCACGGACATCCCCCAACGGGGTCATGAGGGTCAGGATCGAGATGACATAGGGGCTGTGTTCTGCCATAGCCGTCTAAATTTCCGGCTTCCCAGCCTCAGCCTCAAATCCAATTTTTAGCCGGTATCCAAGAACACGGGCGTAATGTTCGAGAGTTGCCAGCCGCGGCGAATTGGTGGCATTCACACTTTCCAACCGCGAAATATTGCTCTTCTTGGTGCCCAAAAGGTTTGCCATATCTTCCTGGGTGAACCCTTTGGCCTTGCGCATGGCAATCATATCGCGCTTTAGGGCGCAGGCCGGTGCGGCGTCTTCATAGGCCGACCGAACGTCAGGGTTCTTTAACGCTGACTTCTTAAAGTCTTTGAATGTTGGGCGATCAGACACCGTCTACAACTTCTTTCATTCTTTTCCGCGCCTTGTCTAAATGCGCTTTAGGTACCTTTTGGGTTTTCTTGATGAAGCTATGCAAAATCACGCTCTCTCGACCCTTAAGGGTACAGAAAATAGATCGGGATATGCCCTCCCGACCATTAGCGCGAATTTCGAACAATCCTTTGCCCAACGGCGCTGTGTGTGGACGACCTAACGAGGGGCCAAATTCTTCGACCAATTCAAAGACGTGCAGCAAATTCGCCAATATTCCTGGCGGCAATGCCAAAGTCTCATTCCGGACCTTCCCGCTATAAATACGTGATCGCCCACATCAGGGTACCAATTCCAAAACATTGTTATCATTTTTGATAACCAATGTCCAGGCTACGTCCAAAGATTGAAACCTAATAATTGCGCGGTTGCGGTTTGAAGATGAACTCTTCGCCCAGTGCGGCGATGTCCGGTGCGCCGATCTGACCCAGTATCAGGTCCAACTCCCGTTGCAGGATTTCGATGGCTTTTGTGGCGCCTGGTATCCCTGCAGCGGTGACGCCGTATAGGGTTGCGCGACCGACGAAGACGAAATCGGCACCCAGGCATAGGGCGGTGACGATATCTGAGCCACGCCGGACGCCGCTGTCCAACATGATCGTCATGCGATCGCCCACCGCTGCGGCAATTGCCGGCAGCACTTCGATGGAGGCCGGCGCGCGATCCAGCTGCCGGGCACCGTGATTGGAGACGACAATGCCGTCACAGCCCATATCGGCACAGCGCACGGCATCGTCGGGATGCATGATGCCTTTGACGACAAAATTGCGCGGCCACAGTTCCCGGAACCGGGCCAGATCGTCCCAGGTCAATGACGGCGCTGTTTGCGTGGAAACCAACTCTGCCACGTCATCTGCGTTGGCCGAGGCTTTGGCGTAGGGCTGCCAATTGTCAAACATCGGCATGCCCTCGCGTAGATATTCCAACAGCCAGCCGGGATAGCTCATGGCATCCAGCATGGTCGACAGTTTTAAATTCAAAGGCCGGGCAAAGCGGTTGCGGGTATTGCGCTCCCGGTTTGAATGAACGGGCACATCGACGGTCAAGACCAGGGTCGACAGGCCTGCGGCTTCGGCGCGCTTGATCATATCTTCGGAGATGGATTTGTCCCGTGCCGCATAAAGCTGATACCAGCCATGATCGGGGGCCAGTTTGCCCAACGCTTCAATAGAGGCATTGGATGATCCCGACATAACGAAAGGAACATTGGCATCCCGCGCCGCCTCTGCCAGCATCAGATCCGCGCCGGTACGAAACATGCCCGCCAAGCCTGTGGGTGAGATACCAAACGGGCTGTCATAGGTGCGGCCAAACAGTTCGGCCTTTTGATCCCGGACGAACACGTCCTCAAAATAGCGCGGCACCAAGGCGATATCGCGAAAGGCCTGTTGGTTGCGATCCAGGCCGATCTCGTCATCCGCGCCGCCTTCAATAAAATCGAACATAATTTTCGGCACGCGCTTTTTCGCGGCAAGGCGTAGGTCGTCATAATTTACAGCGTCTTGGATACCCATGTAGTTCCTCTATCTTTCATAATTCTTTGGGCCCATTTTGACCTGTATGCCACGCCACGCCAAGGGGCAGTTACGTTGATGGCTTCACAGAACGGGTGGATTGATGAACAATAGAGCCAACATTGCTAGGAGGGTACGAAATGACGATCACGTTGGGCGAAGGCGAACATAAATATCGGGTTGTGGAAGATTGGGCCAAGTTGCCAGAGGGCTGGGACTTTCGCGATGTTGCAGGCGTTGGCGTGGACAGCAAAGATCAGGTCTATGTCTTTAATCGCGGCGTTCAGCCGATGATCGTTTTCGATAGGGAGGGTAATTTCCTACGTTCCTGGGGTAGTGATATTTTCCATCGCGCCCATGGTTTGCACATTGGCCCCGACGATGCCTTGTACTGCACCGATGATGGCGACCATACGGTGCGCAAGATCACGTCCGAGGGCAAGGTGTTGCTGGAAATTGGTGTGCCGGGCGAACCGGCACCCTATGTCAGCGGGGAGCCATTCCATCGCTGCACCCATACCGCCCTGTCGCCGGACAATCACATCTTCGTCTCGGACGGATATGGCAATGCCAGGGTCCACAAGTATTCACCGGATGGCAAACTGGTGATGTCCTGGGGGGAGCCGGGATCTGACCCTGGGCAGTTCAATATCGTCCACAACATTGTTGCCGATGACGATGGCTGGATCTATGTGGCGGATCGGGAGAACCATCGCGTTCAGGTGTTTGACACCAACGGTAAATACGAAACCCAGTGGAACAACTTGCATCGCCCCTGTGGTCTGTTTATGCCACGGGGCAAATGTCCCAACTGCGTGATTGGTGAATTAGGCCCCGGCATGCCAGTCAACCGCCATATGCCCAACCTTGGCCCGCGTTTAAGCATCGTCACCAACGAAGGCAAATTGATCGCGCGTCTGGGGGGTGAGGATGGCCTGGTGAACGAACCGGGCAAGTTTATGGCACCCCATGGTTTGGCCATGGATTCGCGAGGCGACATTTATGTGGGCGAAGTCAGCTACACCAACTGGCCCGCGTCCTTTGGTGAGGGCCCGGTCCCCGCGAAATTGAGCACCTTGAAAAAACTGGAGAAGGTCTGATTGTTTTCATTCACGCCAGTGCGCAGAGAGGCGCACGGTCTCCACGAGGGGCGGCGTAGTGACGCCGGGTCGCCGTCGCGACCGTATTAGACCTTGAGCTAACCCTTAAACGGCTCCCGCGCGTCGTACAGGCGGGCGGCGTCTTCCATGGTCATGAATTCGGCACCCAGGTCCGTCAGCTTGTCGATGAACCTCTCCAACATCATCATACGGTGGCCCCGGCCAATGACGTAGGGGTGGCAGGTGAAGGTGGCAATGCCCCAATCCGTGATGCGGGTCATATAGACGAAATCATCGACCCAGTTTTCCATGACGCTGTTGGCGTTGCGATGGCCGTCGCGAGCCGCCGTCATCTCAAAATGCGGGTGGTCGTCCTGGGACCAGCTAACCGGGATTTCAATCAACGGCGTTTCAGGCCCGAAAACCATCGGCTTTTGCAATTCGATGACATCGCCCTGGCGCACCCGATAGGGGGAATAGTCATGCCCCATCATGGAGCTTTCGTAATAGAAACCCTGCTCCAACAAAAATTCCACTGTGTGCGGGCTTAGATCCCACGCGGGTGAGCGATAGCCCCGTGCCTTTTGCCCGGTGAGACGCTCAATCACTTCATTGGCGCGGATCATCTCTGATTTTTCCTGCTCCGGCTCCAACAAGGCGGGCTGCACATGGGTCCAGCCGTGATGGCCAATCTCGTGCCCGCCATCGACCACCTGGGCGCAGGCATCGGGGTAGGTTTCGATGGTAAAGCCGGGCACGAACCAGGTGGTGGGAATTTCTTTGGCCTGCAGCAGCGATAGGATGCGGTTTGCCCCGACAATGCCGAACTCCCCTCTGGATATGGGTGTCGGTGTGGTCATCTTCCGGGCAATGTGCCCCGACATGACGTCAAAATCGAAGCTTAAACAAACTATATGCCGTGCCATGGATAATTCCGCCTGATGATTATGGTGCTGATTGCAATTGTGCTGTCAGATTGGGTGCGACGCAATAGGCCTATGAATGTTGGGCCAGAAATTCCAGCAGAACCCGATTGAATTCCGTCTCGCCCTCAATGTTTGATAGATGCCCGGCACCTTCAATTATGGCCAGTTGCGCATCGGGAATATCCCGCTGCATTTGCGCCCCAATGGTGGGCGGGGTCAGGCGATCCTCGGCGCCATAGATCAATTGCACCGGGACAGAAATTGTTGAGATATCCACCGCGTGGTCATAGCGCATGGTGGCCTCTAAGGTTTTGATATAGCTGTCCTGATGCAAGGCTTTGACACTGTCCACCAAGCGTTCGAAATGTTCCGGTGCCGGGTTTGTGCTCAGCAATGTCTTGGCCAAAGGCTCCGCCATCTCGCTTAAACTTTTCCCCGCCATCAAAGGCCCTTTGCGCAGGTTGATAAACTCTTCCCGCTCCTTTGGCGGCAGGGTCGGCGTGGTGCCTGCAAATGTATCGCACAGGGTCATGGTCATGACCCGTTCGGGATAGCGAAAATATAGATCCTGGGTAATCCTGCCCCCCATGGACAGGCCGACAAAATGCGCCTTGGCGATGCTGAGGTGATCCAACATGCGCACCGCATCGTCAGCAAATTCAGCGAAATCCAGTGGCCCGTCATAATCATCGGACTGGCCATAACCACGGGCATCCCACGCCAGGGCGCAATAATCTTCCGCGCACGCCTCCAGCTGCGCCCGCCAGTTCGTCCGGTTCCCCCCGATACCATGCAAAAACAGCACCGGCTGCCCCATGCCCGCCGCATCAAAGGCGATGCGCGGTGGGCTATCAACGTAAGATGTGTACAGGTCCATTTTTTCCAATTGCTCTTCGGGCTGCGATATAGTGCGGATAACAATATGGGAGAGACAAATGCAAAGACACAGTTTTGGCAAGACCGGATTGGAGGTTTCCATCTTGGGCTTTGGCGGTGCGCCGGTGGGATTTTTGGAAACAGAACAGCGGGAGGTCACCGAAATCCTCAACAACCTGCTGGACCAGGGCGTCAATCTGATCGACACCGCCGCCGGTTATGACGGTTCCGAGGTTATGATCGGCAAGACCATCAGCCATCGTCGGGACGATTTCATTCTGGTCTCCAAATGCGGCCGGGCCATGGATGGTATTGCGGGTGAAGCATGGTCTGCGGCCTGTGTCACCAATACTGTTGATCGTGCCCTGGCGCGGCTACAGACGGATCATCTGGATGTGATGTTACTGCATTCCTGCGATCTCGAAACCCTGCAAAGGGGAAGGCGATTGAGGCCCTGGTCAAGGCGCGGGACGCCGGAAAAATCCGCTTTCTTGGTTATGCAGGCGATAATGACGCGGCAGCCTATGCCGCCCAGTTGACGGATGTAACGGTCATTGAAACCTCCATTAACATCTGTGATCAGGCCAATATCGATAACGTGCTGGGCCTGTGCCAGCAAAACAATGTGGGTGTCATCGCCAAACGCTCCATCGCCAATGCGGCCTGGAAGGATGCATCCCAGCAGCGGGGCATGTATGTGAACTATGCCGCTACCTATGCTGACCGCCTGGTGCAGATGGCCATAACGCCCGAAGAACTTGGCTTTGGCCCCGACGATTGGTCTGAGATCGCTTTGCGCTTTACCCTGTCGCAGCCGGGGTTAAGCTGTGCCATCGTGGGCACTACAAAGGCCTCTCATGTGGCAACAAACCTCGGTGCGGCGGCCAAAGGGCCGTTGCCGGATGATGTCGTCGCTCAGTTACAGGCAGCCTTTCAGCGGGCTGAAGCGGCAAGCGGAGAAATTTGGTCCGGGCAGCAATAAGGGAAATTCAGGATATGAACGCAATTGTAGAAGCCCGGCCTGACACGGTGCATTGGGGCTATTTCGAAGCAGCTCGCCCTGCTATGATGGAAATCGCCTCCGGTGAGCGGGTGACGATCCGTACAATTTCAGGTGCCGCGAACGTCACCCCCTCAGATGACAGCGCCTTCACAGTGTCGCCCGAACAACGCGCGATCCATAACGAGGTTAGACGCCAGATGCTACCGGGACATATCCTGACAGGCCCGGTGGCGGTCAAGGGTGCGAAGCCCGGCATGGTGCTGGAGGTGCGCATCGTTGACGTTGAACTGGCGGCGGATTGGGGTTGGAACATCATCCGTCCCGGTGCCGGTGCCCTGCCCGATGATTTCGAGGAGGAGAAACTGTTCCATATCGCCCTGGATAAGCAGCGACAGATCGGCATTCTGCCGTGGGGTCAGGAAGTCCCCCTGGCGCCATTTTTTGGTGTCATGGGCGTTGCACCCAGCGCGGACCGGGGTACCTTAACATCCATCATCCCCAGTGATTTTGGCGGCAATATGGACCTAAAAGAGCTGATCCCCGGCACCATTTTGTATCTGCCGATCTTTGTGGAGGGCGCACATTTTTCCGTCGGCGATGGCCATGCGGCCCAAGGGGATGGGGAGGTTTGCGTCACGGCGATTGAAACCGGCCTGAACGGCACCTTTGATTTGATCGTGCGCGACGACATGCATCTGACCATGCCGCGGGCCGAAACCCCTAGCCATCACATCACCATGGGCATCGACCTGGATTTGGATGAGGCTGCCCGTCAGGCCTTGCGTGAAATGATTGTCTTGATCTGCGAACGTACGGAACGCACCCGGGAAGAAGCCTATACCCTGTGTTCGATCTGTTGCGATTTGCGGGTGACCCAATTGGTCAACCAACACAAAGGCGTCCACGCCATGCTGCTAAAGGACAGGCTGGCCTGATCGATTTAGCCTAGGTTGCGAAGTCGATCCGGCGCATCGGCCATGATGGGGGAGAAATCCCGCGCTGCATAATATTCCGGGCGTTCGTAACTTTCGCCTTTGTTGCTGACGACCGAGACGTTGAGATACAGGATTACCCGACGCAATGGTGTGATGTTGACGGTTGAACCATGCACCACGGTCATATCCATTAACAGGACCGACCCCGCCGGCCCCATGATGGGCTCCATGCCATGCTCGTCCGTCAGAGACGCGATGGTTTCGGGCGTTATGTCATAGCGGTAGCGGGCCACGGTTTCGTAGTCATCGTTGCTGGGATCAATGGCTGCTTCAGAGACGATGCCGTGTTTGTGGGAGCCTGGAATGCCCAGCACCGGCGCATTGCACGGATTGATCTCGTCCAGGAAGACGCCGATCATGATGCCTTCGGGATTGGGTAGACCGTCAACCCGGTGATAGGTGCCGAAATCCTGATGCCATTTGACGATGGAGCCATCGGTCTGTTTCACGTTAACCCGGCTTTGATGCACGAAGAATTTCTCGCCCAGCAATTGTTCCGCTGCGGCGACCAGGGCCGGATGGTGGGCCAGGGCGCTAAACCGGTCGTCCAGCAAATGCATGCCGTAAACCACGTGGGGCGCGCCGTTATTCTCCCGCGCGACCTCCGGTCCATCGTAGCTGGTCACAGTTTCGACGGCGGCATTTAGAACAGCAACCTCGTCGCTGTCCAAAAGCGATGGCAGGACGATCCAACCTTTGTCGGCGTAATCTTTAACCTCGGCTTCGCTGAGCGCTGTCATCATTTACCTTTCACGACCTCTTTCAGGCCGTTGATACCTGCGGCCAGGGCATCGCCCAGCAGGCCCATGTCATAGCTGTAGGAAATCATCCGATAGCCACGGTTAATGGCATCCTCACCCCATTCCGGGTTTGGTGCCAGGGTGGCTGCCGTTTTGCCGTATTTGTTCGCAGTCTCTGCGATTTTATCGACGGCACCCTGCAGGTCCGGGTGGTCGAATTGCCCTGGGATACCCAAAGACAATGACATATCCGCATGGCCCAGATGTGCCGCGTCAATGCCGTCCACGGCCAGAATCTCGTCAATATTCTCCAATCCGGCCTTGGTCTCGATTAACACAGTGGTAAAGGTCCGCTCCATTGCGGCCACGGCTTTCTCTGCCATATCGCCGCCCGTGTAGTCATCATGGGCCCCGCCAAAAATCGCGCCACGAATACCAGTTGGCGGATAGCGGTTCCAGCGAACCAGCTCCCGCGCTTCCTCAGCACTTTCCACCATTTGATACAACATACCGAAGGCACCGACGTCGAGGAGGCGGGAAGTGAATTGATATTCCTTGCCCGGTGGCCGGGCGAAGGGAATGATGCCTGCGCCTGCGCACAGGGCAAATTGGGTCTTCATATCTTCAATCGTGAAACCGCTATGTTCCAGATCGTAGAACACAAAATCGGAACCGGCATTGGCCAGAATGCGTGGCAGGCCGGGGCTTAGAAATTCAAAAATCATGGTGCCGTATACAGTTTCACCGGCAGCAAGCTTTGTCTTTACAGGATTAGGACGCATAGTGTTGTCTTCCCTTACTTTAAACTAAACAAGATCTAAACAATGAATTCCAGGACTGTATCAAAGTCCGGCTGGCGCACGATAACACGGCTGCCATCATCGATTATTGGTACCGGTTTATCCATGGCGGCAACGATATCCCGGATCTTATTCAGACTGTCGGTCTTGACCACCAAGGCACCAAAGATAGAACTGCGCCCCGCCATGTCGGAGGCCAGGTCGCCATAGCGGGTGCCATAGGCATCCGGCGTCATGACGGTGATCCGCGCACTGGAAATGGGGACGGCCAGGCTGCCCTGGGTGCCTGTGATTTCGGAATGCAGCAGAGAGGCAAATTTTTCGGCCTCTCCCCTGTGATCGGTTGAGGCGACGACGAATTCCGGCATCGCCAGGGCGCCATTGGCGTGGCTTTGCCATTCGGGCCGCCAGACCAGTTCCGGTGTGTTGTGTTCGCAATAATAGACCCGACCGCCGGGGAACGTGCCTTGGGCTACGGCGACGGTGCGAAAGGCGGCATCTTGTGCGCCGCCCGGCAATTCCACAGGCCGGGTGAAGGCCTTGGGCGGATCGCCCGCCATGCCCAGGGACTGCATATGGGCGAATGTGTCATCAACGTTAGGCGTTTTAAAAACCAGGCCGTTGATGCCCACCGGTGCGTCGGCAATATCTTTGCGCGGGTTTTCCGCACCTGGTGGCAGGGCAATCAGCTCCATATAATCCGTGCCGAAGATCATCAGATGGTTCATGGAACCAAGGGAATGAAAGCCCCGGTCCGTCAGGGAAAATCCCAGATCCCTGAACAGGCCTTCGGCCCGGTCCATATCAAATTGCACATTGATGACTGTGTGGTCCAGTTGCGCGCGTTCGGGCATGTCACCCTCCCAAATATTGTTATCCGACTAATGTTGCGTAGGTGCCCCGGCCAATGGCGACCAGTTGTTCCTGTTCATTCAAGACATCGATATCCACCACTGTGACCGTCCGTCCCGTGCGGCGCACGGTGGCGACCGCTGTCAGGCTGTCGCCCACGGCGGGTTTCAGATAATCGATGCGAATATTGATGGTCGGCACTCCGCCGCCCAACAACATACCGATCGCGTAGTCTCCCACCGTATCAATAAAGGATGCAATAGGCCCGCCATGAAATTGCTTGGTCCCTGCAACCCGTTCCAGGCTGGGGCTCATGGGCATTTTGACGCTCAACGTGGAAGTGTCATAGTCCATGGACAGAACTTCGAGCCCCATGACCGAGATGGCGGGAGAGCCGTTAAATTTTGCTTGAATATCTTTAAGGCTTAGGCGCGCTGGCTTGTCATTCATAATCAAATTCTCCGGTGGCTCAAACCGTCAACACGACTTTGCCGAAGACCACACGGTCTTCCAGCATGCGGAAGGCTTCGTTGACTTCCTCCAACGGCAGGGTTTTGTCGATCACCGGCTTCAATGACCCATCCGACAACAAATCCAACAGGGTCGTCAAATCCTCCCGCAACCAGCCGTTGGCGCCCAGAATTTTCAACTCATAGGACCAGATAAAACGCAGATCTTCTGCCGGATCATAACCGGCCGTCGCGCCACAGGTCAGGACCTTGCCGCCGCGGTGCAGCACACGCAGGCTCGGTACCCAGGTATCACCGCCCGTGAAGTTCACCACCACATCAAGGCCGTCGTCGTACTTGCGACGGTGCGGCTTGCCGAACTTAGTCCAGACCGCTTTCATGAAATCTTCTTCGACATAGTTGATCAGATGGTCCGCACCAATGCCCGCCAAACGGTCCAACTTATCCTGGTTCGAAGCGCAGGCGATGACTTCACAGCCGACACGCTTGGCCAGCTGTACAGCACAGGTGCCGACACCGCCTGATGCGCCAAGGATCAAAACCTTATCGCCCTCTTTCACTTCGCCAATGGTGTACATCATGCGCAACGCGGTGCCATAGGCAACGGGTAGGCAGGATGCCGCTTCGTATGAAACATTGTCGGGCAGATGCACCAGATGATGCGCCGGTACCTTGCAGAATTCAGCCAGGCCGCCGTGCCACATCTCGCCCATCAAACCACCAGGACCAACCCGGTCTACAGGGTCGATCATGACCCGATCGCCAACCTTCCAATCCGTGATGTCAGAACCGACCTCAACAATTTCACCGGAAAAATCCAGCCCCATGATGCAGGGCATGGGCACCTTAATGCCCGGCATGCCTTTTCGCGTGAAGATGTCGTGATAGTTCAGGGACGTCGCCCCCACCTTGATGATGACGTCTTCTGCACCCGGTTTGGGATCGGGGAAATTGTTATCGATCTGGATTGAACCCGGACCACCGTGTTCTGTAATGACTGCCGCTTTCACTGTACTGCTCCTTATTTCGCCTAATTCAGGCGCCTTGATTTGCTTCCTGCCAGATAACCCGGCCACGTGTTTCCAATCCCTTGCGGTCGATCTTGCCAGGACCGGCCAGGGGTAGTTCGTCCATAAATATCACCATGCGCGGATGTTGAAACGCGGGCGCGTTGGCCAAGGCGTGCTGTTTCACATCGTCCTCCGTTACGGTGGAGCCGAAACTGCGGACCACAAAGGCGATGGGTTTCTCACCTTTAATATCATCGGGCACAGGCACGACGCAGCTTTGCTCCACGCCCACATGGCCGACCAGCACACCCTCTACCTGTCCCGGATAAATATTCTCGCCGCCGCAGACGAACATATCATCGTCCCGACCCACGAAGTAATAATTCCCGTCTTCGTCACGGCGAAAGACATCGCCGCTATCATACCAGCCATCTTCCGTGATCACTTCCGCCGATTTTTCCGGCAGGTTCAGATAGCCAGTGGTGTTGGCCGGGGTCCGTTGCCAGCAAACGCCCTCGTCCGCCTCGTTACCATCCTTGTCGATCAGTTTGACATCGACCTCCGCCACCTTTCGGCCCACGGACATGGGCGGCACCGGTTTGCCACCCGTCGCACCGAATACCATGGGACCGGCCTCTGTTGTGCCATAGCCGTTCATGACGGATGCACCGGGAAAGATTTCCTCCACCCGCGACCATAGTTTGGGCGAAACCGGGGCCGACCCCATGCGCACGATAGAGACGGAGGATAAATCCAGGCTGTTGAGCAGATCCTCTTCCATAAAGGCCATGGCCAGCATGGTGGGCACGGACGTCACCCAGGTGCATTTGAAACGCGCAATGGCTTCCAGATAATGCCGGGCATCGAATTCCGGCAGTAGCACGGTGGAGGTCGATGCTGCATGGCCGAACAGGCAGGTGCACAAGGCATTCATGTGATACAGCGGTGCTGCAATCAACAAACGATGGTGGTTCAGGGGCCAGTTCGCCATGCGGCCTTTCAGGGCCCAAAGGTGGCCATGTTGGGTCAACGGCACGCCCTTGGGCCGTCCGGACGAACCGGATGTGTAGAGTACCATGGCGACATCTTTTTCGCCGGGGCGTACGGCTTCGAACACGCCTGGGTCCAGCAGAGCGTCGAAACTTTCGATGCCGCCATCATCGGCGGCATCGAAATCGGTCACAGGCAGATTGGCGCTGAATAGGTTCCGGCGCGCACCGTCGCAGAATATGTGTTTGACCGAGGCGTCGCCTAGAACGAAGTCGACCAATTCGCCGGGGAATTTATAGCTGATGGGCGCAGCCGTCATCCCGGCGCGCAGAATGCCCAAATAGCTAATCAGAAACTCCGCCCGGTTGGCGGATAGTATGGCCACGGTATCGCCCTTAATCAGGCCGCGCGCCAACAAGCCACGGGCGCAGGCGTTGGCCGCATCGTCAATTTCCCGGTGGGTATATTCCGTTGGATTATCCCAATCCCGGCAATCGATCAGGGCCAGATTATCGCCGCCTAAGTTAGGGTCAAAAAGGGCACCAAGATTATATGCTGAGATCATATCGGTTCTTTATAGCTGTGATGGATGGACGGTATGCGGGGCCCGAACTGTATGTGCCAGCGCCCGTTCAAGTCAAGACAGCCCGTGCATGACGCAGCTACATATTCGACGCGCTCGGCTCAAACCCGGCGGCGCGTTCGTCCCGTGTGGTTGCGACCAACTCGCTGGCGGGATCGCCGGCAATACGGGTATGCTGCATGATCCGGGTTTCACCATAATCATAGGGCTGGGCCGCATGCAGGACACAGCGGTTATCCCACATCACTGCATCGCCGGGCCGCCAGGCATGGTGATAGGTGCGCGGTGCCTGACAGGCGAAGTCCAGCAGATCAGCCAGCAACCGCTTTGACGTATTCTTTTCCAGACCTGGAATGTCATAGGCATGACGGCCAATGAACAGAGATTTCCGGCCCGTCACCGGGTGGGTTTTGACCAATGGCCGCAGGGGCGCGCCTTTGTTGTGATAGCCATAGGCGGTGCCGGTTTCAACGATATGGCCGATCTGGGCCTGTGATTGATAAAGGGAATGATGCGCCGACAAATCCTCAATCCGCTCCTTCATCTCCTCATCCAGGGCGTCATAGGCTGCCCGCATATCCGCGCAGGCTGTTTCACCACCCGTGGATGGCACAACGATGGCCGATAATATGGACGCCTTGGCCGCCAGGGGCATGTAGGAGCTGTCCGTGTGCCAGCCTTCATTGCCGCGCAAGGCCTTAAACCGATGTTCATCCGGCTGCAGGGTGCTGCCGTCTTCCTTTTGATTGGTAACCTGCACGGCCTTTTGATCCATGTTGGTGCGTAGATGCTCAATTTCGCCAAATCGCTGGGCAAAGGCGACCTGATCATCTTCCGATAGGTGCTGGTCGGGGAAAACCAGCATGGCATATTCGTGGAATGCATCTTCAATTGCGCCCCAGGCATCGTCATCCAGATTGGTCAAGTCCACGTCGGCGACGGTCGCGCCAAAGGTCGCATCGATGGAGGTGATGGTCGGTTCCATAAGATTGTCCTGCCTTGTGGTTTATCGCTTCTTAGTGGGATATTATGGCCAAGAAGCATCAGAAAAGGCAAGGGAAGCTGGATTTATCATGAAGTTACGGTCTCTCATACTCGCCATGGCGGGATTAATCTATATGTCTGCGCCGACTGCCTCTGAACCAGTGTCTTTCGATGTGACGGTCTTTTCGAATGAACCTGTAACGCTTGTTGGTGACTTGGCAAAACCTTCGGGCTCTGGTCCCTTTGCCGCTGTGGTGATGTTGCACGGGTGTGGCGGCATGACGCCACGCTGGGGCGATGCCTGGTCCGAACGGTTGGTCAGCTGGGGTTATGTGGCGTTGCAGGTAGATAGTTTTCGCCCCAGGGGGCGCGACAAAGGCGTATGCAGTGAACCTTATGCCGTTGGCCCGCAGGAACGCGCAGCTGATGCCCATGCCGCGAAAGCGTATCTGGCGACGTTACCTTATATCGATAAAGCCCGCATCGCGGTTTTAGGTATGTCCCATGGTGGCTGGTCAACCCTGTGGGCCGTGCAAAACACCCACATCAACGAAGCCGTCCGGGTCGATCCATTCAAAGCGGCGGTCACGCTCTACCCCTATTGTTTAAACACAATGACCCGACTGGACGCACCTTTGTTGATCCTGATCGGTGAAGGGGATGATTGGACACCGTCGTATCGTTGTGAGGCTATGAAAGCTGAAGGACCGACCCGTCATAAGGTCGTCCTGAAAATATATCCCGGTGCCAGCCACACCTTCGACATAGCGGGGCGTGACCTTGTCTATCAGGGCCATGTCCTGAAATATGACCCGGTGGCGACCAAAGATGCTGTGGCCCGGACAAAGGCCTTCCTTGCCCGTCATCTTGGGGACGGTTAGAGTCTCGCCCAAATGACCCGTATGGAGACTTAGAATATGCAGTTTGGCTGGCTTACCCTGTCCCTCTCCCCCTCAGGCGATGAAGATGCCGCCCGGATCGATCAACAGATCGAACAGGTCTGTTATGCGGAACAGCTGGGCTTTTCCGATGTCTGGCTGACGGAGCATTATTTTACCGGCGAAAGCGTCTACAACGACGCCGTGGTTTTCGCGGCAGCGCTCGCCATGCGCACGGAACGCATTCGCATCGGCTTTGCCGTGGTGCAGCTGCCCTTCCATCATCCCATCCGTTTGGCCACCCAATTGGCACTGTTGGACAATCTGTCCAAGGGGCGCATCGATGTGGGGGTCGGCAAAGGCACGGTCTATAACGAATATGAATTTATCGGCCATGGCCTGCGCAGCGACGACAGCCGGGAACGTATGGACGAGGCAATTGATATCCTGCAACGGGCCTGGACAGAGGCGCCCCTGAAATACGAGGGCAAATTTCACAGCATCGAAATTCCCGAACTTCGCCCCCGCCCCGTACAACAACCAGGGCCGCCCTTGTGGCGCAGTGTCATCTCGCCCAATTCCTTTACCGAATGCGGCCGTCTGGGTATCCCCATTCTGACCGCACGCCTAAGTGTTGAGAAAATCAAGGAACGCTGGCAAACCTATCGTGCCAGTTTGGATGAAGGTGGCCACGACGCGGCGACAAAAGAACGCTTGATGAAGCAGATCGCCCTGTGGCGCAACGTCTATGTGGCGGAAAGCGATGCGAGGGCGGAGGATGAGCTGTGCCAGTTACTGCTGGATACGCGGCAACACATGATGCATGTGCGCGATGCCCATAACCCCGATGATTTCGTAATTGACCCTGCCATGCTGAACCCCTGGACGGACCCTGCCATCAGCGACAGCGATGCGCTGCCCTATGTGCTTGAAACCGGGTGTTTGTACGGATCGCCAAAACGGGTGCAGGAACAGGTGGCGGAGCTGCGGGAGGTCGGTGTTCAGCATCTATTGTGCCAGACCGGCTTTGGCGATATGAGCCAGGAACAAAACCTATCCTCCATGCGCTGTTTTGGTGAACAGGTTATGCCGGCGTTCGCACTTTAGATAATTGAGGTTAAACGTTTAATTTAGCTAATTTGCCAGGTGACGATGGCCTTGGCAGTCGGTATGGTTTTTCCGATTTGATCTGCCGATATATTTTGGGGAAATACTGAATGTATTTTTTACGATCCGCGCTGCTGTCTGCAGCGGCCTGTTTTCTGCTGTTTGTGACCGTCGTACCGAACGCCTATGCGGACACCTTTGTTTTTACCGCCATCCCGGACGAGGACGAGGGGCGTTTGCGCGAGAGGTTCGACAAAGTTGCGGTCTATCTTTCCAGGGCTTTGGGCGTTGAAACCAAATATATCCCGGTGAAATCCTATGCCGCTGCCGTAACGGCGTTTCGTAACAACCAGGTACAGCTGGCCTGGTTCGGTGGTTTATCAGGTGTCCGCGCCCGCAACCTTGTGCCCGGTTCTGAAGCCATTGCCCAAGGGTTTGAAGATCAGGCGTTCGTCACATACTTCATCGCCCATGCCAGTACGGGACTAAAACCATCCAAGACTTTTCCCAAGGGCATGTCAGGCAAAACCTTTACCTTTGGCTCCAAAGGGTCGACCTCTGGCCGTTTGATGCCGGAATATTATGTCCGCGAAAATTTCAAAATGGCCCCTGGAAAAGTTTTCAAAAGGGTCGGTTTCAGCGGCAACCATTCGAAAACCATTGCCCTCGTGCAATCAGGGGCCTATCAGGTTGGCGCAGTGAACTTCAAGGTTTGGCAGAATGAGATACGGCTGGGCAAAGTGGACCCGGCCAAGGCCTCCATTATTTGGAAAACACCACCCTATCCCGACTATCAATGGACCATCCGGGGTGATGTTGATCAGCGCTGGTCGGCTGGTTTCAAGCAAAAAGTGCGCCAGGCATTATTGAATATGACCGATCCTGATCTGTTGGCATCCTTCCCGCGTAAAAGCTTCATCCCCGCATCCAACACCGACTATCAACCGATCCTGGATGTGGCAAAACAAATCAAGCTGATTGATTGAGCAGCCGTGCTGTTCCGCCTTAACAACGAAGATCTAGGCTATGACAAAGGGATCGTCCTGCGGGGCATTTCGATCAGCATTGCGGCGGGTGAGCGGGTGGCATTGATCGGCGAAAGTGGTGCCGGCAAATCCACACTGCTGTCCGTATTGCAGGACCGATATGGCAGCAATACGGCGTTGATCCCGCA
>JAPKBD010000339.1 GCA_028824965.1 Alphaproteobacteria bacterium
GGAACCAAAAACGTCGGCGGGATACTGGGGGTTCTGTATTCCGGTATCGCGCTGGGAAATCTGGTTGGGCCGGCTGCTGCCGGTTTTGCCTTTGACCTGACGGGGAGTTATGAGGTTCCCATCGCAGCCTCAGCCTCCACCGCATTTCTGGCCTTGGCCATTATTCTGACATTACCGTCCCCACGGGAGTGGCAGCAAAGACAGGGCTAATCGGCTTTGCGCGCAACGATGTGATAGATGTGCCAATGTTTTGAGGTGCCACGGGGTGTTACGGACTCCGTTTCCTCCTCCCGAAACAACTCCACCTCATAATTCACCAACAGGCCCTCTACCTCCGCCTTGGTGAAATGCGTATTGCTGTCATCGCCTGCCCATTGGTCCCGGTCCCCATACAGCTGTCCGCTGAAGCGACCACCTGGGGCAAGGCTGTCATAGATACGCTGCCACATGACCAGGAAATCTGCCTTTACACACAAAGGCAGGGCGAAGGAGGAATTGACCAGGTTCGTAACCGGCCATTCAGCTAACTCGAAGCGTGAGAGTAAAGTTGTAGGGGTATGGCGAAAGTCGGGCAGTTCGGTCCGCGCGAGCAATGTTTCAATGGCCGAGGTCTGGGCATCAACAGCCAGAACAGACCAGCCCCGGCGCAACATCTCAATCGTATCGCGACCGCCGCCACAGCCAAGATCCACGGCGTGGCCCACCGCATTCTCACCATCAAATTGTTCAAGAGCAAATAGCAGGGTTTCCCGTGGCGGCCTGCCGCCCGTGCGTTGGTAATAGACCCGCCAATCCTCCGCCTCACTGGATCGGGGCATCGCCCTAGTTTTCCACCAAGAACTCAATCGCCGCCCGGACACCGCCCCGGCCGTGCGGTATCCCCATGGCCAGCAACGTCGCCTCGACGCCGCCCAGGGCGCCCAGGATCATGGGCTCGTTCAGGTCACCCATATGCCCGATGCGAAAGACAATGCCGCTTAATCGGTCTAGACCGCCGCCCATACTGACCTGAAACCGCTCCCGCGCCATTGTCCGGATTTCTTCGGCGTTAAAGCCACCGGGGACACGAATGGCGGTGATGGAGTTGGAGCGTTGTTCCGGCACAGTCGCGTTAAAGGCCATCTCACCGCCTGCACACCAGGTATCCACCGCTGCCCGTATGGCAGAAGACAATCGTTGGTGCCGGGCAATCGTGTTGCCCAGGCCCTCCTCCGCCAACATATCCAGGGCTTCCCGCAAGCCATAAAGCAGATGGATCGGCGCAGTGCCGCAGAAGCGGATATATTGCGCCTCCGTCATGCGGTCCTGCCAGTCCCAATAGTTCCGGGGCAATTGCGCACTTTGGTTTGCATGCATGGCCTTTTCACTACACGCGGTAAAGCCTAACCCGGGCGGGCACATCAAACCTTTTTGTGAGGCGGCGAGTGCCACATCGACCCCCCATTCATCCATCTGAAATTCCATTGTTGCCAATGACGCGATGGTGTCCACCATGAATAAGGCGTTATGGCCGGCATTGTTCATGGCCTTGCGTACAGCCGGCACGTCGGAGGCGATGCCCGTTGCGGTATCTACATGGACCATGAGGACTGCTTTGATCCGTCCCTCATCATCATCGCGCAGATGCTGTTCCACCGCATCCGGATCAACGGCGCGACGCCAATCACCGGGCAAGTGTTCGATCACCAGGCCTAACGACTCTGCCATCATGCCCCATTTAAGAGAAAAATTTCCCGTCTCCGGCAACAGGATATGATCGCCGGGCGACAGGGTATTGCTTAACGCCGCTTCCCAGGCACCATGGCCATTGGCGGCATACATGAAGACGGGTCCCTCAGTTTGAAAGATGGGCTTGATATCTGCAAAGCAACTGCGTGTCATGGCGACAAAGGGCGGTGCGGTAAAATCCACAGCCGGTTGATGCATGGCGTTGAGGATACGGTCGGGGATATTGGTCGGGCCGGGGGTGTGCAGGAACTCCCGCCCCCGCTTTACATCTGTCATGGTGATTTAGCTTCTCCAATTAGCTGCCCGACGAGCTGCCGGGCACAATACCTTCGGGCAAGCTTTCTATATGGCGGCAAATATCGCCGGGGCGGGTCAGCCAGATTTTGTCCCTTTGATCGGCGATATGTTTCAGCGCACGGCGCAAATGGCGCATACGAAAGGGCTGGCCCATCACGAATGTATGCAAGGAGATGGGGAAAACAAGCGGCTGGCCGACGGATTGTTCCAACATCTCCTCAAAATTATCGATCACGCAATCAGCCCATTGACTGGGCGTCATCTTGTGCAAAACAATGGCTCGATTATCGTTCAATTCCACTGGATAGGGCATGCCCAGGATGCGACCGTTCCGCGTTTTCATCCAAATCGGTTGATCGTCACAGCACCAGTCCATGTTGTAGCTGTAGCCCATTTCATCCAGCAGATCCAAAGTCTGGTCGCTTTGTGACAGCCACGGGCTCATCCACCCAGTCGGTGCGGCGCCTTCATTTTTGCCGATGGCATCGGTGCACTCCTGGATTAGAGCGCGTTCTTCGGCCTCCGGCCGCCCACCTTGCTCCTCAGAATTGGTGATGCCGTGGCCCAGAAACTCATCGCCTCGTTCGCGCAGGCGCTGCGGGATCTGTGGTGCATGATCATAGATAGAGGTGTTCAATTGAGCCTGGATGGGGATGTCCAGCTCATCAAACAGATCCATCATGCGCCAGAAGCCGACCCGGTTGCCATAGTCCCGCCATGAATAAACGCTTTGTTTGTTGTTCATGCCGGAGGGGGCGATGGCGCTTTCAATACTTTTGTCCCAGCCGAATTGCTCCACATTCACGGCGATATAGACTGCCAGGCGCTTACCATCCGGCCAGGAATAGTCCGGCCGTTGGGTGATCGGGGAAAACTCATAACGTCCATGGGTCGATAGCATCTCGTTTCCTCCTCAGTTATTTTGAGTCTGTTTTTATAAATCTAAAGGGGCGGGCGGCGATTGTGCCAATCTGTCGCACCTTCATAAGCGGCGGCGACACGATAGATCATCGCCTCGTCAAAATTCTTGGCAACGATCTGCATCGACAGTGGCAGGCCGTCGTCATTAAACCCATTGGGCATGGCCAGGGCCGGGTTGCCGGTCAGATTAAACGGCGCGCGGGCCTGGCGGGGATATTTCAAGGCCATGTCGTCGGGATCATCGATAATGAAAGGCGCATCCATGGACGAGATACAGATGACCGCATCAAGGTCATGGATCGTCCGGTTAAAGGCGGTGGTCAATTTGCGCCGCTGGCGTAGTCCATCCACATAATCACCCGAAGTCAAAAATGCGCCGGGCAGGACCCGCTCCAGGAAAGATGCGCTGTAATCCTCAGGCCGCTCGGCCAGCCATTTACGATGGATCGCATAGGCTTCCGATAGCAAGATAACTCGATTGGTGGTGGCGAAATCTACCAAGGGCGCTGTTTCCACCTCGACAACGGAGGCACCTAACTCCTCGAACACCAGCAAGGCTTCGTCCAACGCCAAAGCCATTGCCGGTTCTGCGATCATATCCCGTTCATGAAAATGCCGGATGACGCCAAGGCGCAGGCCTTTGACGCCACGGTCCAGCTGGGCTGTGTAGTCCGTTACGGGCACATCGGCAGATCCCGGATCATCCCGGTCATGGCCGGCAATCGCATTCAACATCAGGGCATTGTCGGCCACGGTACGGGTCATAGGGCCCACATGATCCAATGAGAATGACAAAGGCACCACGCCCTTGCGGCTGACCCGGCCATAGGTCGCCTTCATGCCGACAATACCGCACGACGTTGCGGGGTTGCGAACGGAGCCGCCCGTGTCCGTACCAATGGCCATGGGGACAAAGCCTGCGGCCACTGCAGCACCGGAGCCGGAGGATGAACCACCAGGATAGCGACCACGGTTCCAAGGGTTGCGGGCAGGGGGCCAGGGCAAATCAAACGACGGACCGCCCAGGGCAAATTCATGGGTTGCCGTCTTGCCCAATAGAATACCGCCCGCCTCGCGCAGATGCCTGGCCACGACGGCGTCATCCTTTTTAGGCGGCTGTTGCGCCAGGATCTGCGAATGGGCCGTGGTGGGCAGGCCTGCTGCATCAACGATGTCTTTCAAACCGAACGGGATGCCATGCAGCGGTCCCAATTTGCCACCTGCCTTTACCGCGCGTTCTGCTAACGCCGCTTCTTCCAAGGCGCTATCGCCCAGAACGCGGAGGAAGCTATCCAACTGGCCGTCATGGCTGGCGATACGGTCAAGCATGCTTTGTACATAGTCGACGGGGGAGAGGTCCCCTGACCGGATCAGAGTGGCTGCCTCTGTCATGGACAGAAAGGCGATATCATCTCTATCTCTAGACATTGTTGTTGGCCTGATAAATGTGTGCGGGCTCATCAGCAATATCATCCGGGCGCTGCAGACGGTCAGCCATAGC
>JAPKBD010000340.1 GCA_028824965.1 Alphaproteobacteria bacterium
ACATGCCGGTGGGCGGTGGCGTCTATGAGCTGTGCGTTGACGCGCACCCGGTCACCGGCGCGCCGGACGCTGCCTTCAAGGACGTAGCGAACGCCTAGCTCCCGCCCCACTTGCTGCACATCTATGGCTTTGCCCTTATAGGTGAAGGCTGAATTTCGTGCGATTACGAATAGACCGCCAAATTGCGACAGGGCCGTAGTCAGATCTTCGGAAATACCGTCGGAAAAATACTCCTGTTCCGGGTCGCCGGACATGTTGTCAAACGGCAGCACGGCAATGGATGGTTTGTCGGGCAGGGGCAATACATCCACACTCAGAATGGTTTCCGCCGTAGCGGTTTGCTCCTGCATGGGGGACCAGCGCCAGACTTGGACAGGTTTGGCGATATTCTTCAGACTTTGTTCGCCGCCATTGATAAATTTTGTGTCCAGGCGTTCTTGGACATCCTCATGGACCCGTCGCGATAAGGCGACGCCGCCCGGTTCGGCAATTTCCTGCAGCCGGGCCGCTAGATTGACGCCATCACCATAGATGTCGTCACCTTCGATGATGACATCGCCTTGATTAATGCCGATGCGAAACGTGATGCATTGATCGTCAGGTACATCTGCGTTCCGGGCCGCCATGCCGTTCTGCATCTCAACGGAGCATTTGACCGCATTGACGACAGAGGGAAACTCCAACAACAGGCCATCGCCCATGGTCTTAACAATACGGCCGCCATGGGCGGCGATTGTGCTATCGATAAATTCGTCTCTATGGGTACGCAACGCGTGCAAAGTGCCGACTTCATCCGTACCCATCAGGCGTGAATATCCGACCACATCGACGGATACGATGGCCGTCAATCTACGTTGGGTTACATCCGACATCGGGCAAGTGTAGCGGCAGGGCAGCGACAATGCTATGGCATCATTGCTGCCCTGCTACGAATAAAAGCTATTCCTTGGAATAGACCTTCAATGCGCCGTCATTGACTTCATAGACGGTAAAGGGGCCTTGCTTTCTGCCGCCCATACCGGGTGAACCCATGGGCATACCGGGTAGGGTGACGCCTTTGATGTCGGGGCGCAGGGCGAGCAGGCGTTTGACGATATTGATGGGCACATGGCCGCTGACCACATAGCCGTCGATAAAGGTTGTATGGCAGCCTGCGAAACCCTCATCGATACCGGCCTTGGCATTGATACCATCAAGGTCGTTGGATGGTTTGACGATAACTTTGAAGCCACTGTCACGCAGGTGTTCGGCATAACTTTCACAGCAGCCGCATTGTGGCGTTTTGTAAAGTGTGGCGTGCTTGGAGGTGTCTTCCGCTTGGGCGATACCTATGCTGGAGACGAGAAGTGCGAATGCAAAAATCAGATGTTTCATAGCGCTTACCTTTAACATTTTTCTTTGAGGGTGTTTTTCAGCTCATCAAGACTGGAAAAGATTACCGAAAATCGATCGCCACGCATGCCTGCGCCATGGATAACCGGGGTACCGGGTGCCGGTCCCGTGGCCTGGCTATCTATTTTCAGGCGGATGTTCTTTTCCCAATGCGAGGTCTTATCGCCGTTGCCGTTTTCAACAAAGTAGGCATTGCCGCAATGGCGGATGTTGGTAATTTGTTTGTGCTTTGGTGTGGGCTGCATGTTGGGTGGTTGCTGGCCCTGGATAAAACTTTCTGTGACCAGGCCTTTTGCGACCACATCCCCGCTGCCGCCGGGCACCATGGCAAGCCTGAGGAAAGCTATCAGATCGGCGCGTTTGCCATTCTGCGCGATGCCGCGGAATTTCATGGTGGTGCCGGAAATCATCGCGTCCGGGTTGGCCAGCCAGGCATTCAAGGTATCTTTATCCCAGTTGAAATCGGCTGCTTTCAGACCGGGTGAGTATCTTACGAAGCCGGTATTTTTGCCCGCCTTTGCACCCCAAATTCCGGCCAGGCTGGGGCCTGACAGATGCACACCGGTTTGTAGGGAATGGCAGGCCAGACAGGCACGGTACAGCTTGCCGCCAATGCCTGCATCGCCATCTGCCAACGCTGGTCCGGCCAGCGTCATGGTCGTTATGAGCGGCAGTAATAGTTTTCGATATTGGGTCACGGGACCCTCCTATCCTTATCAAGAAAGATTGAACCGTCGCTGGCAGAGCCGGAGCCATAGCCGGGACAGTATCAGTGTATTTTCTAGATAAGGGCGGATCGGGGCGGGGCCGGGTCCGGCAGCGGCGCGCGGCCGGTGGCGCGATCGGCGAAAGATGCGACGACCCCCGCGCTAACCTTTGCGCGGATCGTTGCAGCTGTGGTGATGATGCCCATCACGGCGGCAGTGCATCCTTGCTCACAGGCCATGCCGGTCTTGCCTGCGCCGTCGTCACAGTTTTGACAATCTGCGTGATCCATAGGAACTGCATTCGGAGCGGTCCCAGAAACGGCAGCCAGGGCCATCTTAACGCTCATGACATTTGTGTAAGCCCCTGGCACAAGCGTCGCCAAGGTAAATGCTGCGATCAGCAAAACAACAAAATATCGGGCCCAGGATTTCATATCATTGCATGTAATCCTTCGGTCATGGTTTGTCGAGGTCCGCCATGCTCAAAAAATGGCCTCGGCGCTATTTGACGTAATCAAAGCCGGGGCTATGATAAATGCTAAGTTACGCATAGAAAAAAGGTATCTGCATGACGACCGCGTCTGAAATAGCTTCCCGAAGCCCAATTCCGCTGATCGATCTGGCCCCCCTTCGAAACGGCCTGCCTGGCGCCCGGGAAATTGCCCCGGCGTTGCGCCATGCATTGGAACAGGTCGGCTTTCTGATGATCGTCAATCATGGTGTGCCCCAAGGTCTGATCGATCAAACCTTTGCCCAGGCGAAACGCTTTCATGCCCAAGACATGGCTGCGAAGCAGGCGGTCATGATGAACGCCCATAATAACGGCTATATGGCCATGGCGCGGTACAATGTGCGCACCAGCCGGGTTAGTGAAGACGCCTTGCCTGACATGAACGAATCTTTCTTTATTAAGCGCGAACGGCCCATGAATGATCCCTTGGCGTTGGCGGGGCGGCGTTTTGCCGGGCGAAACGAATGGCCTGGTGATTTGCCCGGCTTTCGCGAGGCATTGTTAGACTACACAGAGGCCGTGGATGCATTGGGCCGGCGTTTGCTGCCCGCTGTGGCACTTGCCTTGGATGCGCCAGCCGATACCTTTGATGCAGCATTTGCGGAGAGCCAGTTTTCATTGCGGCTTTCCCACTACCCGAACGTCGACCGAGGCGAGAGACAGTTCGGATTTTCACCGCACACGGACGCCAACTTCATGACGTTTCTGGCCCAATCAGGTGTGCCGGGGCTGCAGATAAAGATGGAGGCAGGCGAGAATTCCGGAGAATGGCTTGATGTGCCCTATGTGCCGGGATCATTCGTGGTCAATACGGGCGATATGCTGCATCGTTGGACCAATGGGCGCTTTAAATCAACGCCGCACCGGGTCATCCCGCCCGTGGGGCAGGCGCGCTATGCCATTCCTTATTTCATGGGGCCGCATATGGACACGGTCATCGCCTGCCTGCCCGGTTGTTCGGACAGCCAAATCCCTGCGCTATATCCGCCCATCACCTATGATGATTATATCAACTGGTGGTATGACGCGAACTACAACACCGCCACGCAAGCCGACTTGCGGGCGGATGCATAGGGCCTATCTCTGGCAAAATTCGCGACCTTCTTATTGAAAGGCCCGTGCGCTGTCTTATAATTAACCTACACTTAAGCAAAATATCGCACAGTAAGTACAGGATTTGCACGCTGGCTTGATGTTAATGCCGGGCGCGTGTGGTGGTTTTCTGGGAAAGCAAAGACAATTGGGGCTCATGTCTATCGATAGCAAGTCGCAATCCGAAAGTTTTATAACCTCGCTCCGCGGGCGTCTGTCCTCATGGTGGGAGGGTGATGAGGCGCAGGACGTCGACGCCGTCGTGAACGGTGCATCGATGGAAGGTGGTGGCGATGATGCGGTCGACGGCATTAGTTGGCCCGCACCGCGTTTAGCCGCCGCGCAATTGCTGTTTGGCGAGGGGTGTACCTTTCCGGGCAGTAAAGAAGCCATAATCCAGCTGATTGAACCTCTTAAACTAAATGACACGCAGGCCGTCGTTGATATGCGTGCGGGCATTGGTACTGCCACGCGTATCATTGCCCAGGAAACCGGTGCCAAGGTTGATGGGTTGGAATTAGACCCGGCCCAATTGGAACTGGCCACCCGCTTGGCCGTTCAGGCAGGGTTGGGCGATAAAGTGGCGATGCTAGAGGGGGCGATAGGTCGTTGTAACATCGAACCTGATAGTCGGGATGCTGTTTTCAGCCGTGGCGCATTGTTGGGTTTGGCGGAAAAGGACGCAGCGTTT
>JAPKBD010000037.1 GCA_028824965.1 Alphaproteobacteria bacterium
TTCGCGACAATAACGTCGATCAGGCGCTTCGTGCCCTGAAAAAGAAATTGCAGCGTGAAGGCGTCTTCCGTGAAATGAAGATGCGGAAATATTTTGAGAAGCCTTCAGAGCGCCGGGCCCGTGAAAAGGCTGAAGCGGTTCGCCGTGCGCGCAAATTGGCGCGCAAGCGGGCTCAAAAAGAAGGTTTGCTCTAAGGGCAAATCGATTTGCCGGCGACTATACTGCCCACCGTCTGTTTGGCCTGTGGTTTGGTATAATCGGCTGCACTGATTTCAATGTTTCGACAAAATGCAATTAGGCTGTTCGCGGCCTGATTTCGTTTGTCTGAAACTGTTGTGTACGCGGGCACAGCGTCTGACGCCAATAGTTCTTTCCTATTACCGCAATGTGGTATTACGCTTTAGGCATCGACTATTCTCAATGGTCTGGCGTAGTGATTAGAAAATACGAAATATTCCAGGAAAATTTTGGCAGCCGGCGACGGTTCAGGTGCTTCGGCGCGACCATTTGCCAGGCTAAAACGGGTGCCTTTGCCGCGCTATGACAGCCGTTGCCCAAAGCGCTGAAGAAATTCCGCCCCTGCGCCGGTGGGCCATATTGTTTTCCATTACCTTGGCAACGACCCAGTACGCCATGGCGATCCTGGTGGTCTCGGTCATATTGCCGCAGATGCAGGGGTCCCTGTCTGCGACCCAGGACCAAATCGCCTGGGTGATGATTTTCAATATTCTGGCGACGGCCGTGATGACGCCGATGACCGGCTGGCTGGCGGCTAGCTTTGGCCGGCGTCGGGTCATGCTCGTCTCCATGAGTGGATTTGCCTTGGCGACAGTTGCGTGTGGCATGTCGACTTCGTTGCCCATGCTGGTCCTGTTTCGTGTTGCCCAGGGTACCTTTGGTGCCCCCCTAATCCCGTTGGGCCAGGCGATCGTGCTGGATACATTCCCAAAGCGCCAACATGGCATCGCCACCTCCGTCTTTGGCATGGCAGTGGTGGTAGGACCTGTTATCGGGCCCATGCTGGGGGGCATCCTGGCGGAAGCCTATGGTTGGCAGGCGGCGTTTTTTATGTTCATCCCGTTCGGCATTATTGCCTTTATCGGCATGTTCATGTTCGTCACCGACAATGGTGTGCGACAAAGGGTCAGCCTTGATTGGACTGGCTTTCTGACGCTTTCACTGGCCGTGATTGGCCTGCAATTATTGCTGTCCAGGGGGCAGCGGCTTGATTGGTTTGAAAGCCCCGAGATCATTATCGAAGCGGTGTTGGCTGTGGTCGCCTTGCATCTGTTCATTGTTCACAGCCTGACGGCGGAGCGCCCCTTTCTGAATCCAAGGCTATTGCTGGACCGAAATTTTGTTCTAGGGCTGGTGATCGTCAGCATCTACGGCATGTTGAATTTTACACCCATGGTCTTGCTGCCGCCCATGCTGCAGGGGGTTCTGGGCTATCCGGACTCGATCATCGGTTTGTTGTTAGGCATGCGGGGGGCAGGCGCCATTGCCGGGTTCTTTGCGGCCATATTCCTCTCGCGCATGGACCCGAAATTTGGCATGACATTGGGATTTGGCCTTCAGGTCGTCTCAGGCATTTATATGGCCAGCTTCGATTTGAACACAACCGTTGTTGATGTGGCGATTAACTCCATCCTGCAAGGCATGGCGGTCGGGATTATCTGGGTGCCGCTTACCATCGCGGCCTTTGCGACCCTTGATAACAAATTCCTGGCAGAGGGGTCCGCTGTTTATCACCTGTTGCGAAATCTGGGCAGCGCAATGTTTATCTCTCTCTCTGTGACCTTGGTGATTGTGTCGACTGCAACCAATTACGCCGGCATGACCGAGTTCGTGTCGGATTATAATAAGGCCCTGGACCTGCCATGGCTGTTGGGCCTTTGGAGTGTGGATAATGCGCGGGGTTTGGCAACGCTAAGTGGGGAAATTGGCCGTCAGGCGGCGATGATCGGCTATATTAATGCTTTTTGGGCCTATTCCATGGCCTCGGCGGCGGTCATTCCATTAATTTTCATGGTGCGCGCACGCAAGGCGTAAGGATATGTTTGCAACAATATTGATTTCGTTTAGTCTTACCCTAATGGGTTTGATATAATAACAAATATTGGAGACTATCATGGCCATCGCAAGAGGAACCCAACGACGCCAGTCTGATCGGCGCGGGACAGACCGGCGGCAACAAAATGACGGCGCGCCGGGTGGTGCAGACCGGCGTATTTCCGCGCGCCGTACTGGCAGTCGCCGGATCGCAGACGACCGGCGCGAGGTTTAGAGCTGGCTGGAAATGCGCTGAATCGGATAGATGGGGTGCCCGTAAAGCCAGGGCACCCGCATCATGATCCGAACCGTATTATGCGACTTCGAACAGGCCCGCAGCGCCCATGCCGCCACCGATGCACATTGTGCAGACGACGAATTTGACGCCACGGCGTTTGCCTTCGATCAAGGCATGGCCCACCATACGCGCGCCACTCATGCCATAGGGATGGCCGATTGAGACGGCCCCGCCATTCACATTCAGGTTCTCATCCGCAATGCCCAGGCGATCCCGGCAATACAGCACCTGAACAGCGAAAGCTTCGTTCAACTCCCACAGCCCGATGTCATCGACAGTCAGGCCATTGCGTTCCAACAATTTTGGTACGGCAAAGACCGGCCCGATACCCATTTCATCAGGCTCGCAACCAGCAACAGCCAGGCCGCGATAGATGCCCAAGGGCTGGATGCCGCGCTGTTCCGCCAGCTTGCTATCCATGACCACGGCGGCCGAGGCGCCATCCGATAGTTGTGAGGCGTTGCCGGCGGTGATAACGCCACCCTCAAATACCGGCTTCAATCCGACCAGGCCTTCAAGGTTGGTGGAAGGGCGATTGCCCTCGTCCTTGTCCAACGTAACCTCTTGCTCGCTGATTTCCCCGGTTTCCTTGTTGGCAACTTTCTTGATAGTGGTCAGCGGTACAATTTCATCGTCGAATTTGCCGGCTTGCTGCGCTGCGGCCGTGCGCATCTGACTTTGCAGGCCATAGGCATCCATGTCGTCACGCTTTACGCCGTAACGTTTGGCAACAGTTTCCGCCGTCGATAACATGTCCATATAGATATCTTTGGACTGGGCGGTCACGGTCGCGTTGGCGTGGTTGTTCATGTCGCCGTTCTGTACCAAAGAAATAGACTCAACGCCGCCACCGATGCAAATGGGCATGCCATCATCGATCACCTGTTTGGCAGCTGTCGCAATGGCCATCATGCCCGATGAACATTGCCGATCCAAGGTCATGCCGCTGACACCAACCGGTAAACCGGCGGCGAGAAGGCTTTGCCGCGCCGTGTTGCCACCCGTCGTGCCCTGTTGCATGGCACAGCCCAGGATCACGTCATCAACCTCCGCAGGGTCTATGCCGGCCTTGGCAACAGCGTGCCGGATGGCGTGGCCGGCCAGGGCCGGGCCTTCGGTGTTGTTGAATGCGCCGCGAAAGGCTTTGCCGATCGGGGTACGTGCAGTGGAAACAATGACGGCTTCTCTCATAAGAAATCTCCTGACGGTTCGATTAGGAATGGGTCTTCATCTTTGCCGCAATATAACCTCCGCCTGCGATGGACGCTAGCGGGCAAACTTGCCTTACTTACTTTGTTTACCTTGTGACGGCGGGCGGCGGATCAGGGCCCAGACGTTTGGTGCCTCGGCCATAGGAATGGTGATCAGGCTGGGTTGGTCTGCATCCAGGTGTCGACGCAAAACATCTTCCAATTGCGATGGATCGGTCACTCTATCGGCCATCATGCCGTAGGATTCCGCCATGGCGACAAAGTCCGGATTGGTCAGCTCTACCGCGATATGGCGGCCGCCATAATTATTGGCCTGGATGGTTTTGACGTTGCCGTAGGCGCTGTTGTCGAAAACGATCACCACGACGGGAATTTTGTGATGTACGGCGGTGGCCAATTCCTGCACCGTAAACATGAAGCCACCATCACCGCAAATCGCCACGACCTTACGATCAGGCCGGGCTACTTTGCCGCCCAAAGCAGCAGGATAGGCCCAGCCCAGGGTGGCCTGATAGCCGGGCATGAAAAAGCTGCGCGGCTCATATATCGGCATGGCAAAGCGGGCGAAGACTGTGAAGCGGGTGACATCGGCAAAGATGATGCCGTCCCTTGGTAGTGCTGCGCGGATCGCATCGCAATATCCCGCTAAAGGTTCCAGATCGGCCAGGCGGGCATTGGCATCATCGCGAATGGGTGCGGCCTCCGTCCAGGCGACTGGCGTTGTGTCCCGTTTGGCAAGTGCGGCGTCCAATGCCTCCAAGCCTAGCTGGGCTGAGGTGACAAAGGCCATATCAGCCTCGATAGGTTTCACAATTTGCGTTGGGTCAATGTCGATACGGATCAAATCAACCTCGTCCAACCGGCCCCAGGACAGACCAACGTTGGTATGGCGGCTGCCCACGACCAGGGCCACGTCTGCCAATTCCCACAATTCCTGGCCTGGTAACATGGAATAGGCCAGGGGGTGATCGCCGGGAATGGCACCCAGGGCGTTGGGGGTCATGATGACGGGCGCGCCCAAACGCTCTGCCAATTTTACCAAAGCATCTTCGGCGTCGATACAGCCGCCGCCGGCAATGATCACCGGGTGGGTCGCGTCCGCCAGGCGGGCCGCCGCTGTCTCCACCAAGTCCGGATCAGGTGTCGGTGCGGTCGGTGCGGGCATGGGCGCTTGCGGCGTGACCTGACCCGTGGCACCCAGAATATCCGGGGCCATCTCCAATATCGCCGGGCTTTTTCGGTTCGCACCCATATGGCGAAAGGCGCTGGCCATAAGATCCGGCACCGCGCTGGGATGATCCGCGCGTTCCACCCAATCAATGACGCCACGTGCCATGGCCAATTGATCCTTCAACTCATGCGCCATGCCGTAATTCTGACCGATTTGGTAGGACGGGATCTGTCCCGTTAGCCCCAACATGGGTAGGTTTGCCGAAGCGCCGGTCGCCACCGCCGTCATGGCATTCAACAGTCCAGGTCCCGGAACAACGGCGAATACGCCAGGCTTGCCACTGACCTGGGCATAGCCCATGGCCATGAAAGCCGCGCCTTGTTCATGGCGGCTGTGAACAACACGCAGATTATTCCGCGCCTCGTAAAAAGCATCATAGAGGTTATCCAGCTGAATGCCTGGTATGCCGAACACGGTATCAACGTCATGATCCCGCAGGCTCTGTACGATGGCTTGTCCGCCTGTCATTGTGGGCATGTTTTTTTCCTTTGTTTATTATAGGGCGGCGATGATGTCGGCACTGGATTGAACCCAGCCGAATTTCATAGCGAAATTTCTTAATGTGGCGGTTTGGAGTTCGGGATCAAAGGAAGAAACCGCATCGGCCACCATTGTCGTGGGGATGTGGTGATGGAAGGCTTGCCGCCCGGTCTCCTCAACACAGATCTGCGTCACCGTGCCCGTAAGAACCAGAGAGCCAACGCCCATGTCACGCAGGGAATCGTTCAACGTGGTGCCATGGAAAGCGCCGTAACCATATTTTTCAACGATCAAATCGTCAACTTTGGGACGCAATTCATCGATAATGTCAGTGCATTCCAAGGTCGCATCCAAGTCCGAATAGTAACGCTTGTGGCCTTGCCAACAGCATTTGGTGTGGGGTTCGCATTCGGGTGACCAGATCCAACCCATGCTGGGGGTTTGGGTGGATAGAAACTTGGTATAGATCACCGGATGGCCATGGTTACGAAAGGCGTTGATCAGGGCCTGATGGGCGGGCACTGTCGCCAGGGCGTCCGGCACCTGCAGGGGGCCATTCCGGCGGACAAAATCGTTCTGCATATCGACGATAAGCAGTGCCGGGTTTGCCAATTGGTTTTCTCGATCAGTCATATTCGCCCCGCCTTCATATGGGAACTCTTGTTGCGACTTGAGACCAGGATAGCGTTAGGATGCTGGCAAAACCAATGATATCGGGCGGGAGTGATTATGGATTTTGACTATATCATCGTGGGTGCGGGCTCTGCCGGCTGTGTCCTGGCCAATCGGTTAAGTGAGAAGCCCCGGACCCGAACATTATTACTTGAAGCTGGCGGTAAGGACCGCTCCATCTGGATCCATGTGCCCGTGGGGTTTTCCAAGATGCTGAATGATAAATCGGTGAATTGGTGCTTTGAGAGCGAGCCGGAGGAAAATACGGGCAATCGCAAAATCCCCATCCCCCGTGGCAAGGTTCTGGGCGGTTCATCCTCCATCAATGGCATGCTGTATGTGCGCGGCCAAGCCCAGGATTATGACACTTGGGCCCAGATGGGCAATCGGGGTTGGTCCTATGATCAGGTGCTGCCCTATTTCAAAAAATCCGAATACTTTGAACGCACTGGCCCCGGCGACACCGATCTACGGGGTGGCAAGGGGCCGATGAATGTCGCCGATATGCGGGCCAAGCATAAATTGCTGGATGCCATGATAGAGGCGGGCGGTCAGGCAGGTTACGGCATTAACCCGGACTATAACGGCGAAAAGCAGGATGGCTTTGGCTATTACCAGGTGACCCAACGTGGTGGCCGCCGTCATTCCGCCGCCCGTGCCTTTTTGGGCCCGGTCGACCACCGCGCTAATCTGGAGATTGAGACCAACGCCATCGCCGGGCGTTTGATCGTTGAGGGCAAGCGGGTGGTCGGCGTCGAATACACGGTGAAGGGCCAAAAGCGTCAGGCACGTGCGCGGCGGGAGGTGATTTTGTGTGCCGGTGCGGTACAATCGCCGCAGTTGTTGGAGCTGTCAGGCATTGGCCAGCCGGAGCTGTTGAAAGGGCTCGGGCTTGATGTGGTGCATGCCTTGCCCGGCGTGGGTGAAAACTATCGCGATCATTATACGACCCGGGTCAATTGGCGGGTCCGCAACACCACCACCTTGAACGAACAAAGCCGGGGCTGGCGACTGGGGTTGGAGGTGATGAAGTACGCTATCGCCCGGCGGGGTATTCTGACCTATACCGCCGGGATCGTGCACGGCTTTGTCCGCAGCAGGGCGGAGCTGGCGACGCCCGATGTGCAGTTCCATGGCGCGCACGCCAGCTATGCCACTTCGAAAGACCGGAAGCTGGATACGGAGCCGGGCATGACCATCGCCGCCTGCCAGTTGCGACCGGAAAGCCGTGGCTCCATCCATATTCGTGATAACCAGCCCGGTTCGGAGCCTGCCATCAGGCCGAATTTTTTGGCGGACGAAATCGACCGCGCGGCCCTGATCGCAGGCCTGCGCATCGCCCGTGACTTGGGCGACCAACCAGCGTTGAAGCCCTATCTGGAATACGAGATGAATCCTGGCGGCGAGGTCAACAGCGATGATGAATTCCTGGATTACGCCAGGGCCACAGGTGCGACGGTCTATCACCCCGTCGGCACCTGCCGCATGGGGAATGATGCAAATGCCGTAGTAAATGACCGCCTGTGCGTGCACGGGATGGAGGGGCTGCGTGTCGTCGATGCCTCCATCATGCCGACTCTCGTCTCGGGCAATACCCACGCTCCCACGGTCATGATCGCGGAAAAGGCTGCATCTATGATTTTGGAAGATGCGGCATTATAGTGCGTATAAAGTACGCATTAAAATTTGCTTCAAGACCGATTTGTACGTATAGTATGCGTATTGGTGTAGAATAGTATGCCAAAGCGCTATTCAAGCCGGGATCTGATAAGGATGATCAGTGCAGATGGGTGGGTGCATTCAAAAACCGTCGGATCGCATCATCAGTTTCGCCATCCGATTAAACCGGGCAAGGTGACAATCAGTCATCCGAAGAAGAATATGCCGTCGGGAACGGCGAACTCAATCTTGAAGCAGGCCGGGCTGAAATAGCCTGAATTCGAACGGAAGGCTTTAGTCATGACGGCTTATACTGCGTTTGTCAGAAAGGATGGGGATAGCTGCTATGGTGTTGATTTCCCGGATTTCCCTGGATGTGTCTCTGCTGGCGACACCATAGAAGAGGCAATCACCAATGCCCATGAGGCGTTGAGTGCGCATATCGCTTTCATGCAGTCGGATAATGACCTTATTCCCGCACCCACATCGACCGAAGACGCGCTCGCCGCAATGGACAATGAATTCGGTGACTTTCTGTTGGCCACAATGGTCCGTGCGCCAGTGAAAGGAAAAGCTGTTCGCATCACAATGACTATGGACAATAATTTACTGCGAGAGGTCGATACCCATGCGAAGGCCCAGGGTTATAGCCGTTCAGCATTTATGGCAGAGGCTTGCCGCCGACTGATGAGCTAGCCTTTTACTGGCCTTTTTCTGGGACTTAAGGCACTTTTATTCCAACATCGCTGAAAAATAGGAATCTTTTATGCAACAACTTGATAGTCGCGGCCATGAAATGAGCACGGCCAGCGGTGCAGCCGCTGAAGCCTTCAATGCGGGGATGAGCGGCTTTGTCAATTGGCGTACAGATGCCATGGCGAATTTGGATGCCGCCATTGCGGCTGACAGTGGCTTTGCGTTGCCGATGCTGACCAAGGGTTGGATTTTGCAGACAGGGCGGACGGCGGCTTTTCGTCCCCTGATTAAATCATTGTTGGCGGATGCAGCACCTCTAATGGGAAATGCCAATGCGCGGGAGCAGGCCTATTTTGACAGCCTGACCGCCGCCGTGGATGGCCACGGGGTTGAGGCCGCGACCATATTCGAAACCATGCTAGCCCGTAACCCGACGGATCTTTTGGCCCATCGGTTGGTGCAGTTTGAATTGTTCTGGAATGGCCGGGCCAAATGGATGCGCGATATTGCAGAACGTGCAGCACTGAGTTGGTCCGATGATGTGGTCGATTTCGGCTGCTACAATTCCGTCCGAGCATTTTCCAATGAAGAAGCGGGCAATTATGAATTGGCGGAACGCTGCGGCCGTCTGGCGGTGGAGATCAACCCCTCGGATGTCTGGGGCACCCATGCTGTGGCCCATGTCCACGCCATGCAGGGCCGGGTTGACGATGGCGTCGCCTGGTTGGAGGGGTTGAGCGGCAATTGGGGACAGGCCAATCAGATCGGCCATCATTTGTGGTGGCATTTTTGCATCATATTATTGGAACAGGGCGATCATGATCGCATTCTGGAACTGTTGACCGCCCAGGTGCGTAACCCGGACTCGCCCCTGGTGCAGGCCATGCCCGATGCCACCATTGATTTGCAGAATGTGGCGTCCCTGGTTATGCGTCTGGATTTGCGCGGGGTGGATGTGACCCGGCAATGGGGCATTCTGGCGGAAATCTGCGCGGGCCGGGTTGAGGACTTTGCCAATCCGTTTTCCTCCGCCCATGACATGATGGTGTTGGCGGCGACGGGGCAGTTCGATCTGGCCGAAAAATTGCTGGCTGGCGCGCGTGCTTTTGCTGCGACCCAAGGCACGGGTGCTGCAGGAAGTTTGATCACGGCCTATCGTGCAGCAGGCGTGCCATTGTGTGAGGCCATATTGGCCCACCGTAAGGGTGAATACGACCGGGTTATCGACCTGATATCACCGATCCGGCACGACCTGCATCTGGTGGGCGGCAGCCATGCCCAGCGGGATATCTTCTTTCAGGTTCTGTTGGACGCTGCCCATCGCGGCGGGCGGGCCGACCTGATCCCGCTGTACTTTGACGATATCCGCCGCCTTGGCTTTGATCTAGTGGAACAGCGTACCTTCTATCGGGATATGGTTGCAGCCTAAACCAGCGCGGGGCTATATTTGCGGTGGAACCGGCGTCAGTACCGGCTTGCCATCAAAATGGGCTCGTAAATTGTCATAGACCAAATCAGCCATGGCGCGGCGTGTCTCGTTGGTTGAGGAGGCAATGTGCGGCGTCAGGACCACGTTCTCCATCGCCAAAAGTTCCGCCGGCACCTCCGGCTCGTTATCGAAGACATCCATGGCAGCCCCTGCGATACGGCCATCGCGCAACGCGGCAATCAAGGCGGGCTGATCGATAATGGTGCCCCGTGCCGCGTTGATCAAAAACCCATCCGGGCCCAAAGCATTCAGTGCGTCTGCACCGACCAGTCCACGGGTCGCATTCCCGCCTTCGCAAGCCACTAGCAACATATCGCTTGCCTCCGCCAAATCCAGCAGGCTGGGGTAGGAGCGATAGGCCAGATCGCCCATGGGTTTGATGTCGTGATAGGCGATGTGCAGGCCAAACACCTCGGCCCGGCGCGCCACCGCCATGCCGATGCGGCCCAGCCCCAAGATACCCAGGCGCTTGCCCCGCACCGTGGTACCCAAATCCATACGGCCCTGTCGCCACTTGCCTGATCGTAGAAAGCGTTCGGCCTCACCGATCCGCCGGGGTGCCATAAGGATAAATGTCATCGCCAGATCCGCCACATCGCCGGTCAAAACCTCCGGCGTATGGGTGACGATCACGCCACGGGCCTGGGCAGCAGCAACGTCTGTCGCATCATAGCCAACGCTGAACGATGAAATGATTTCCAGATTTTCCAATCGATGGATCAGATTGGCGTTCGGCCCCTTCATGCCGCCTGCCAGAATACCTCGAATACGTGGCCCCACTTCTTCCAACAGCTTGTCCGGGTCGGCAGGATTGACGAAATCATGCAGCGTGAAATCTTTCTCCAGACGCGCCACCAAAAAGGGCGGCAATTGTGAAACTTGCAATAAATCAACCATGTCCAATGCCTCTGTGTGTGAGCTTCGAGAATGTATCTAAGGACATGTTCAGTTCAACCTTTCGGGAAGGGTTCGTAAGTGGGCGCTGCCGGCAACTTGCCCTAACGACGGGTTTGGGACAAGGGTGTCCGGGAAGCCTATGTATTGGGGCTCGTCTAGGAGGGCGGGATCGGCCCCGTGGGTAGCTCTTGGATGCTTCCGCCTGCTGCTCTTTGTGCAGAGATCAGATCAAATTGCGATTGAAGGTTCATCCAAAATTGCGGGTCCATATTAAACCAATGGCCAAGTCGCAAAGCGGTATCGCCGGTGACAGCGCGCTTGCAACCGATAATCTGGCTTATCCTGTTCGCGGGCACGGCAATTTGCCGTGCCAATTCCGTCGGCGTGATGCCTCGTTCTACCAGTTCTTCTTTCAAGACTTCGCCCGGATGTACCGTATGTTGTAGCATCATGAATTTATTCCTAGTGATAGTCCGTTATTTCCACGTTGCTCGGACCCGGTTCTTCGCTACGCCATTCAAAACAGATGCGCCACTGCCGGTTAATGCGGATGCTATACTGGCCACGACGGTCGCCACCCAGAGTTTCAAGCCGATTGCTGCAAATGGCGTGAAGGCTATGAACAGACGTTGCCGCGTGAAGTATGGCCAAACGGCGGCCAGCTTGATCCGTAAAATCCTGAAATGCCTTTACGAATGCCCCGCCAGCAAATCGCTCCGTCCGCCTATCCCGATAGCTGATGATAATTACGGTTTAAGATAGTAGAATTGACGCTGTACGTCAATCGTCAATTTATTGCTCTAAATCAATGACAACACGGCCACGGTGAATTCTCTGGGCGCTTCCTGGGGCAGGTTGTGGCCTACGGATGGGATGACCTGCCGCTCGTAAGGGCCGGTGAAAAAGCGGTCGTGTCCGGCGCAGCCATTGCTATCCATGACGCCATCGCCGCTCCCATCCATAGCGATTGTGGGTACGGATATCAGCGGTCGCTTTGCCAGCTGTGCCTCAATCCCTGCCACTGTTGCGTCACCCTCAACCAGGCCATAGCGGTGGCGATAGGAATGGATCACCACATCGACGAAATCCGGGTTCTCAAACGATTGGGCGGATTGGTCATAGGTGCCATCGTCAAAGCGCCAGTTCGGTGACCACATCTGCCAGAGCAATTTGCAAAAGGCATGATGATTGGCGGTCAGACCGGCCCGGCCACGTTCGCTGTGGAAATAGAATTGATACCACAGGCGATGTTCCATCTCCGGATTGCCGGGTCGGCCTGATCCGGCAATATTCTGGATATTATAACCGTTGCAGCTGACCAGTCCCTTGACCCGGGACGGCCACAGGGCGGCGACAATACAGGCCGCCCGTCCGCCCCAGTCATAACCACCCAGCACGGGCTGCTCTATCTCCAACGCGTCCATCAGGCTCATAAGATCAAATCCCAATACCGCCTGTTCGCCCGAACGCAGAGTCTCCGCATCTAGGAATCGCGTCGGGCCATAGCCGCGTAAATAAGGCGTGATAACGCGGCAACCTTTGGCCACCAGAGCCGGCGTCACGTCATCGTAGGCATGAATGTCATAGGGAAATCCGTGCAACAGGATCACCGCTTGTCCATCTCTGGGGCCGTCATCCAAGTAGGCCACATTCAGTACGCCGGCGTCGATTTGCTTCAGGGTCATGGTCACTCCAGATTTTGAACCAGCGTAATGATATTGCGGCCGTCATCGCGGCGATAATGCACTTCGTGCATCATATTGCGGACAAGGTGGATGCCCAGACCGCCGATCTCCCGCTCCGCCAGGGGTAATTCGGTGTTGGGTGTCGTCGCGGCGAAGGGATCAAAGGCGATACCATCGTCGGATATGATCACACTCAAACGATCATCCTGACGATTGAAGGCGATGGTGATTTCGTGGGGTACATCGTCGCGATAGCCGTAATAGATAATGTTGGAAAGCATCTCATCGAAGACAACATTGAAGCGGTTGGCAACGGCCTCCGGCACGGCGCAGTTCGTGGCGAAACTTTCGAAAGCGGTCATAACCTTTGCGATCTCCGCCAGGTCATTGCCTATACTCATATGCTGATCGTTGTTTTGTGCCCTCATTGTCGCAAGATTAGAGCCAATTGCGGCCCTGGGCAATTGTCCCGGTTCAGGGTAAATTCAGCCAAAGACCAAATGAATGAGAAAATGAAAGAGCCTCCAGATGAAAAAACGTGTCATGATCCAATTTCGCAAGACCGATGGTATGACGTCCGTGTTTGATGCACGCGATGATGTCGAGGTTGAGTATTTCGACCAATTGCGCGAAGACAATATCCAGCAGCACATCGGAAATTATGACGCGGTCATCCTTGGTGCTGCGCCTCTCACCGCGCGCCTGGTAGAGGCGGCGCATAGGTTGAAGATCGCCTGCCGCATTGGCGTCGGCTATGACACGGTTGATGTGCCGGCCTTGACTAAGGCCGGAATTCCGTTGGCCATTGCGGGCATCGCCAATTCCGTGACCGTGGCCGAACACGCCTTGTTTTTCATGCTGGCCCTGAGCAAGCAGGCCCTGGCCTATGACCGGGAAACGCGGAAGGGTAATTGGCCGATCCGGTTTGAACTGCCGGCGTTCGATTTGGCCGGGCGTACGGTTTTGATTTTGGGGTTTGGTAAAATTGGCCGTCGTCTTGTCAATCGCTGTGTGGCCATGGAAATGAATGTTCTGGTCGCCGACCCTTATGTCATTCAGGACGGCATTATCACGGCGGGTGCGACGCCAGTCGGTGATTGGCGCGCTGTTCTGGGCGATATTGATATCCTATCCATCAATTGCATGAAGAATGAGGAGACCGATGGCATGGTCGGGGCAACGGAACTCGCCGCCATGAAGACGACGTCTTATGTCGTGAACACCGCGCGCGGTGGCATTGTGGACGAAGGGGCATTGTATGATGCCCTGAAATCGAAAAGCATCGCCGGTGCGGGCATTGATCCCTTTGTGATAGAGCCTGCCAGCCCTGACAATCCATTATTCGAATTGGACAACATCATCGTCAGCCCCCATTCCGCTGGTGTGACGCAGGAGTCCGTTTTCCGCATGGGACAGGTTGCCGCGCAGAACGTGGTCGATTGCTTCGACGGCAAGTTGGACCCGGCCAATGTCATCAACAAGGAAGTTCTCTAACCTATGGTCACACCAAACGGAGAGCTGACGGGACAGATCGCCCTGGTCACGGGCGGCGCGCTGAACATCGGCCGGGCCATCTGCCTGGATCTGGCCGATGCGGGTGCTGCTGTCTGCGTCAATGCGAAGTCTTCGAAAGCAGAGGCCGAGGCCTTGGTGGCGGAAATTGAAGGGCAGGGCGGTCGTGCCTTCGCTCATATGGCGGATGTCACTGACCCGGACGCGGTCGCAGCCATGGTTGAGGCGATCGTCGGGCAATATGGCGGACTGAATATCCTGATCAACAACGCCTCCTATCGGGCCCGCACGCCGCTGGCTGAATTAAGCCTGGAGCGTTGGCGACTGGCCCAATCTGTCACGGTGGAGGGGAGTTTTCTGTGCGCCCAGGCCGCCGTTCCTCATATTACGGAAGCCGGTGTGGGCACGATCATCAACATCGGCGGGGCCGCAGCCTATATTGGCGTGAAGGATCGCCTGCATGCCGCCACTGCCAAGGGGGCTATATCCGCAATGACACGGTCATTGGCCCAGGAAGTCGCCGGCACCGGGATCACCGTCAATTGCGTCGTGCCGGGCGTGATCGATACAGTGCGCGGGGCCTCCGCCGGGAAGCTTCCCCCCGGTATGGACGGGGATTCAAACCTGCTGGGCCGAAAAGGCAAACCAGAAGAAGTCGCCGCCCTTGTGCGGGCACTTTGTGGCCTGGCGGGCGGCTACGTCACGGGTCAAGTGATCCATTGCAACGGCGGCATGTACTTAGGCGCGTGAGGATTTTATGAGCACATCCACCCGAAAACCATTTCCCAAGACCGGCACTGACTGGCCTAGCCTGGATGCCACCATGACCGAGATGTCCATAGGTGATGTGGCCTGGCGTGACGGCCGCGCGCCTCTGTATGTGTTTCATGGCAGCGATGCGGCCTACGAGGTGGGTCGGGCGGCCTTCATGAAATACTTCTCTGAAAATGCACTGGGTGGACGGCGGGCCTTTTTTGGTTTGAAACGTATGGAGGATGAAGTTGTGGAGATGGGCCTGGATTTGTTCCAGGCACCGACCGGTGCGGTCGGCAATATGACAACGGGCGGTAGTGAAAGCATCTTCATGGCGGTTAAGGCCTGCCGCGATTGGGCTCGTGCCACGGGCAAACTCAAAGAACCATTTAACATTGTCGCACCCTACAGCGCCCATGCTGCTTTCAACAAAGCAGCCGATGTGATGGATTTGAAGGTGCGGCGTCTGCCCACGGGGCAAGGCTATCGCGCGGATGTTGATGCTATGGCCGCTGCCATGGATGACAGTACCATCATGCTGGTCGGCTCAGCGCCGTGTTTTCCCCATGGCGTGATCGATCCCATTCAGCAGTTGAGTGATTTGGCGCTGGCGCATAATACCTGGCTACATGTGGATGCTTGCGTGGGCGGATATGTGGCACCATTTTTCCAACGTATCGGGCGCGATATCCCGGACTATGATTTCGCCCTGCCCGGTGTGCGCAGTTTATCCGCCGACCTGCACAAATTCGGCTTTTGCCCGAAACCAGCGTCGAACCTATTCTATCGCTATGAGGAAGATCGGGAGCGGGGCCTGTTCCATTTTGATGAATGGCCAAACGGTCAGTTCTCTACCGCAACCCTGTCGGGCACCCGCGCGGGCGGCGCGGTGGCAGCGGCCTGGGCGGTGATGCATCATCTTGGTGAAGACGGCTATATGGCCATCGCGAGGCAGCTGGCGGATTTGACGGATGCCTATGTGGCCGGGATTGAGGCCATTGAAGGTCTGTATCTTTTGGCGAAACCGGATTTGAGCATTATTAATTTTGCCGCCGATGGTGTGGACATATTCACCGTGGCCGAGGGCATGGAAGCGCGCGGTTGGCTGCCCGGCCTGACCCGCAATCCCAAAGGCATGCACGCCATGCTGTCCATGTTCCACGAGACAGGAATGGAGGACTATCTGGCCGATTTGGCGGCCTCCGTCACAGCGGCGCGCGGTGCCGGAAGCTCGGGCCTCAAGGCAGTCTATTGAACACGGCTGAGGGCTTGCCTCGTAGAGGTCAAGCCCTTGCCGGTCTTCTCATCGTCGGCTTGGGCACAGTCATTGTGCCTCTTGATACCTCCGTCAACATCGCGTTCCCCGATATCACCGACCGTTTCGCCATTCCCCTGCCGGCCATCCAATGGCTGGTGATCAGCTATGTCCTGACTTATGCCTCATTGATGCTGGTGTTCGGCAAGCTGGGCGATCTGTTTGGCCACAAGCGGATATTCCTGATCGGCCTGGTGCTGTCCGCCCTGGCGTTTGGTCTTTGCGGATTGTCCCCGGCCTATCATTGGCTATTGCTGGCGCGGGCATTACAAGGCCTGGGCGCGGCGCTGGTGCTCAGTTGCGGGCCTGCATTGGCCACGGCACTATTCCCTGAGGCGCAACGGGGGCGCGCCCTTGGGGCCTATACCATGATGTTCGGCGTTGGTGCCGCCGCCGGACCATCGTTAGGCGGTGTCATGGTGCAGGCATGGGGGTGGGAGGCAGTGTTTTGGTTTCGCCTGCCCTTGGCCCTGGTGGCGTTGGCCGCCATGCCATTATTACGACCGGCGCAAAGCGCCAAACGTACGGGCAACTTTGATCTGTTTGGCGCAGTGTTGCTGGCTCTGGGCCTGGGCGCGTTGTTGGGGGCCATGAACCAGGTACAATCCAGCTTGTTGAATGCCTTTTTGGTTGCCTTGCTGGGTGTGCTGGCGTTGGGCGTATTCGGCTGGCGCGAAATACGTGCGCCGGACCCCATGATCCCTTTGGCAGTCTTTCGCCGTCTGGATTTCACCATGTTGAACGTGGTCAACAGCCTGGTCAATCTGGTTGGATTTTCGTCCATGTTGCTGGTGCCCTATTATCTGGTGCGGATCACGGATTATTCCCTGACCGTCAGCGGCTTGATCCTGGCGGCGGGGCCCTTGGGGCTGGCAATATCAGCGCCAATAGGTGGTTGGTTGTTAAGCGCGCGGCCCTGGGCTGCCCGACTGGCGCTATTGGGGGCGGTTATGGTCGGTCTCGCCACCATTACCATGGGCACATGGGAGGGGCGTTCGGAAATGGCGCTGATGGCGTTGCCCATGTTGATGCAGGGCATCGGCCTCGGCATCTTTCAGGTTTGCATATTGGATGTGGTCACCACCCGCCTGGATGTCAAAGACCGTGGCGTCGCGGGTAGCTTGGCCATGGTCACCCGCACCATAGGCGTTGTTATGGGCGCAACCTGTCTATCCCTGCTGTTCGCTACGTTGAGCCAGAATGCGGCCATGAGTGGCCTGGACAAGGCCACGGCGTTTTTGTCTGCGTTCCAGGCGACCTTTTATTATGCCGGCGCGGGGTTGCTGGCCTGTCTGGCCGTTACCTTCCTGCGTCCGCGGTTGTGGCTATAACCGCTCGTCGGGGGGCAGAGTATCTGTCACCAGATCGCGGATCAGGCGCTTGTTCGGCAAAGGTTCAATCAACATTTCACCGTTTATGAGAGGTGTCGTGCAGGCATAACCGGTCTTGCCGTCAATGCGCATGACGCATTCCTTGCAGGCATTGGCCGAGATGCAGGAATAGCGCACAGCCAAAGAGGCATCCTTGTTGCCCCTGATCCAGCGCAGGGCATCCAGCACGGACTGGCCATCTTCAAACGGGAAATCAAAAGTCTCATGACGTATCGGCTGTTCCGGGCCACCCCGACGCACCTTGAGGTTGGCGGTTTGTTTGACGCTTTGTTGTTCGCTCATGGCCGCAACCTCACTTCACCCCGGCTGAATTTCAGCCCGTCATCATCCACACGAATAATTTGATTATAGGTCCAGTCTTCATCTAGGCCGGGATAGTCTTCCCGTTGATGGGCGCCACGGCTTTCGGTTCGCGCCAGGGCGGCGGTGGCAACGGTCTCTGCGACGGCCAGCATATTGCGTAGCCCGAACCAATCCCCCAACTGTTGATTAAAGGCAATTGCGCCCCCTGTAGGCATTTGGGGTAGTTCAGCCTGCATTTTAGAGATCGCTGCCACGGCACGGGTTAGGCCTTCATCAGTGCGGAAGGGTCCTACGTCTTGTTGCAGCAATTTCTGCAGCTCCGCAATGGCCGCTGTGGGGCTGGGACCGTCGCTGTCCCGCGATCCAGCCTCTGTGATAATCTCCAGGCACGGCTGGGCCGCAGCGTGAATGTCGGGCATAGCATTTTCTTTGGCGGCAGCGGCGGCACTACATCCGGCCCGTTCGCCAAAGACGAACGCTTCCGTAATGGCGTTGCCCGACAGGCGGTTGGCCCCGTTGGCCCCACCCACCGCTTCACCAGCGGCAAACAAATTGGTGACGTTAGTGGACAAGCTATCGTCCACCCGCAATCCGCCCATGTGGTAATGGGCGATGGGGTAAACCTCAATCGCCATTTTGGTCAGATCGATGCCGACCTTGGCCAGGCGGTCGATCACCGGGCCGAAGGCATCGCGCAAATCAGCCTCGGGGATATGTTCAAATGACAGCCAGGCCCCGCCGTGGGGAGAGCCGCGCCCGGCCTCCACTTCCTTGACGATGGCATAGGTTGCCATGTCACGGGTGACCACGTACTTGCCGTCTTCAGCGGCACCATAGTTTTGGGTGAACTCCTCCCCCTCGCCATTCAATAGACGACCGCCAAGTTTATAGCGGAACGGGTCCCACATGATCGGGTCCATGCCGATCAGGCGCGGGGCCAGATGGCCGATGGGGAAAAACTGCACGAATTCCATATCGATCAGCTCCGCGCCCGCGCGCAGGCCCAGGGCGAAACCATCGCCGCCCATATTGGCGGAGGCGGAATTGCGATTGTACATGGATGTCAGGCCACCCGTGGCAATGATCGTCGCCTTGGCCGCAATGGTCACTGACTGGCCCGTCTCCAAATGCAGGGCCACCGCGCCCTTTGCCACGCCGTCCTCAACAACAATGTCAGTGACGGTCAGGTCGGAAATACGCCGAATGTTGTCGAACTTTCGAACCTGGTTGCGCAGGGTGCGCGATGATGCGGGACCGGTAGACAGGAAATCCACATAGACACAGCGGTTGCGGTCATGGCCGGGGGCATGGGCCTGGGTGATGCGGTTGCCGCCGGCTGTACTTCGGGCCCAGCCAACGCCCCATTCATCCATTTCCCATATGCGGGCGGGCGCGTCCTCACACAGGATCTGCGCCAAAGGCTCGTTAACCAGGCCACGTCCGGCGGTGATGGTATCTTTCAGATGAAAGCGCCAGTCGTCGGGTTCTTCCTCACCGATGGCAACAGCGACGGTCATCTGCGCCATGATGGTGGCACCGGACCGACCGACAATGCTTTTATCCAGCAGGATGACAGTCGCGCCTGCCTTGGCTGCAGAGATAGCGCCATACATACCGGCACCACCGGCACCGATAATCAGAACGTCCGCTTCCAAATACTGATCCATGCTCTACAACAAATCCTCAACTGCCCGGCGATAGGTTTCGATACCGTCAATATGTGCGCTTAGGGTCCGACCAGCAATACGCTGATGATGATCGCCCCGATTATAAGTGTTGTTGACGGTGATATGGGTAACGCCCGCATCGCGCCAGAATTCAAACTCCCGCCGCCAATCATCCCGGCTCCCAGCCCCGACAGAGGCCCAGATCTCCAACCCCATCTTAGTGGGATCGCGCCCCTCTGCCTTGGTGTATTCGTGCAATTTCGCAAACGCTGCCAGGGCGCTATCATCGGCGGGGTGGGCCAGCATGATCCAGCCATCACCCCATTTCGCCGTGCGCCGCAACGTGACGTCTTCATGACCGCCAAACCAGATGGGGATAGAGCCGCCCACGGGCAGGGGATTGATGCCAGCATCGGTAATCTTGTGCCAGGTGCCATCAAAGGTGACGTGGGGTTTGGCCCACAGCGCCTGCATGAATTCCACCTGCTCAGCGGAGCGTTTGCCGCGATTGGAGAAATCTTCGTCCAGGGCCACGAACTCCTCAGGGTTCCAGCCAACACCGACGCCCAGGCGAAAACGACCGCCAACGCTTAAGACATCAACGCAGGCCGCCTGCTTCGCCACCAGCGCGGCCTGACGCTGGGCCAGGATCAAGACCTGAGTGGAAAACCCTATGGTTTTGGTGCAGGCGCTCAAAAACCCAAACAGCACGAACGGATCATGGAACAGATCAGCAGAGGTATTGCGATCCCCCCAATCGGGCCGGTTGTCTGCATTTACGCCAATGACGTGATCGGCGGCGCCAATATAATCATAGCCCATACCCTCGGCAGCCTGGGCAAAATCCCGCACGACATCCGGCTCCCCGCCGATATCCCATAGAGGTATATTCGCACCTAGTTGCATGGCCTTAATCCTTCTACTCAGCGTGCCTTCCAGACCGGCGCGCGTTTTTCCTTAAAGGCGCGGGGGCCTTCCTGGGCATCATCGCTTAAATAAACATGTTCATAGACATCATCGCCCATTTCCAAGGCCGCACGCCAGCCCAGTTCTGCTGATTTGTAAACCATTTCCTTGCCTGCGCGTACGGATAGGGGCGCGTTCTTGGTGATGGTCGTGGCCATGTCGCGGGCCGCCTCTGGCAGGTCCGCCAAGGGGACCACCTTGTTGACCAGTCCCACTTGATAGGCACGCTCTGCCGATATGGGCTGGGCGGTGATCAGCAATTCCATGGCGACGCGCGGCGGGATCAACCAGGGCAGCGGTGCGGCCCACGGCGCGCCCCGGCCAACCCTGGGTTCCGATATTGCAAAGCTGGCATTGGAGGAGGCGATACACAGGTCACACGTTTGCGCCAAAAAGAAACCGCCCGCATAGGCCAGGCCATTAACAGCGGCGATCATCGGTTTGTTGGTGCGGATGTTCTTATTCAAATAGGGCAAAAAATCATCGGGGGGTACCTGCAGGGCGTCCGCTGACATTTCTTTCAGATCGCCACCGGCGCAAAAGGCCCGATCACCCGTCGCTGTCAGTATCGCCACCAACGCCTCATCCTCATCAACAAAGCGGCGATAGGCCTCCCACAGACCGGCCCGAACAGCTTTACTAAGCGCATTCATCGCTTCAGGCCGGTCAATGGTGATGGTCGCGATGCTGTCTGACAGCTCGTAACGAACTGGATTGTCACTCATAATACTACGTCTTTCTATAACCCGATGTACGTGATGCGCCCAAAGTGAATTGGCTTGTTATGCCTACATTGTGCCAATTGCATAAATTTGATAAGGGGCTGACCCAGATAACTATGATTGATTTTCTTTAACCCACTGTTTTATCG
>JAPKBD010000341.1 GCA_028824965.1 Alphaproteobacteria bacterium
CCTCCAACATGCAGGAGGTCGCTGCCCGTGGCGGCAAGGTTGTCTTAATCTCAGACAGCGACGGTATTGCGCATGTGGGTGAAGATGCCTGGGCCACGGTGAAGCTGCCTATCGTGCATCCCTTCGTCGCGCCTATTTTATATTCCATTCCGGTGCAACTGCTGGCCTATCACATTGCCGTCCTTAAGGGCACGGATGTGGACCAACCGCGCAACTTGGCGAAATCTGTCACTGTGGAATAGGCAGCAAAAATCAGCCGACTTGCCCATGCCGCACATTTCATCTTATGTAGACCCGTGCGCCGTTCGGTGCGCCATTTCCCTTTGATGAATATCGAGAGCGTTGCCCATGCATCCAAGTGTACCAGACGGCTTTGGCCCTTTTCCTGATGACGGCGGATTTGTGCAGCATGTGGGGCCATTATATTGGCAGATTGATGAACAGAACCGCGGCATCATGGGTTTTGTGGTTGGCGATATTCACATGAACCCGGCGGGGATGTGTCATGGCGGCATGATGATGACGTTGATGGATATGGCCGTGGGGATGAATGTGCAACTAGCCGCAGAATCGGAGGCGTTTTCGCCGACCATTCAAATGAGCTATGATTTTCTGCAACCGGCCTATAAAGACCAATGGTTAGTCAGCGAGATCGATTTTCGCCATACCACCCGTCGGTTAGGCTTTGCATCCGGCTTGATGGTTGGTCCCGATGGTCCGGTGATGCGTTGCAACGGCCTGGCGAAATTGCCCAGCGCCAATGACCCACGCTTTGCCCGCGCCAAAGGTGCTGCTGCGTTTGTAAAATCAAAACCTAAATAGAATTGAGGAGAGTAACCATGAAATTATATGATAGCCAAATGGCACCAAATCCCCGCCGCGTGCGCGTGTTCCTGGCCGAAAAGGGTATCGATGTGCCCTTGGTGCAGTTGGATATTGGCAAACAAGAGCATAAGACCGACGACTTTATCGCATCGGTCAATCAGTTGGGCCAGATCCCCACGTTGGAACTGGATGACGGCAGCCATATCTCTGAAAGCATGGCCATCTGCCGTTATTTTGAGGAAATCCAGCCCGCGCCCGCTCTGTTCGGCAACGATGCCAAAGACAAGGCGATAGTCGAAATGTGGAACCGGCGGGTGGAGTTCCAATTGTCGAGCTGCGTCGCGGCAGGCTTTCGCCATACCAATAAATTTTTTGCTGAATTAGAAGACCAGATCCCTGCGTGGGGCGAGTTAAATCAGCAAAAGGCGCCCGGTCGGTTTGATTGGCTGGACGGTGTGTTGGCGGATCGGGAATTCGTCGCCGGCGATCACTATACCGTTGCCGATATTACGGCCCTTTGTGGTGTTGATTTCGGTAAGGTCATTGGCCTGCGGATTGGTGATGACCGCCCGAACCTGGCGCGCTGGCATGCCGCCGTGTCGTCCCGGCCCAGCGCCAAGGCCTAACAGCCCAAAGAACCTATAACTATTTCCTGCACCTATATCCTGCACCAATTTTTATTGCTTGGCGCAGGGAATAGGTGCAGGATCGCGGCCCCAACATTACGGTATTATGCCAAAAAGGGAGGCCGCTGTTATGAGCGCCATGGACCTTGCGCAACTCAGTGATCGCAAATTGTTCCGCCAACAGAACTACATTGATGGCAATTGGTGCGACGCCGACGGCGGCGGTGTGATCGAAGTTGATAATCCCGCCACGGGCGCGATCCTTGGTACTGTCCCGCGCATGGGGGCTGTTGAGACCCGTCGGGCTATCGAAGCCGCAGAGCGTGCCCTTCCAACCTGGCGCGCCAAAACCGCAGGGGAACGAGCCAAGATCCTTCGCGATTGGTTCAATTTGATGCACCAACACGTGGATGACCTGGCCCTGATCATGACGTTGGAACAGGGCAAACCTTTGCTGGAGGCGAAGGGGGAGGTGGCGTACGCGGCATCCTTCATCGAATGGTTCGCTGAGGAGGGCAAGCGCCTATATGGCGATACTATTCCGGCCCATCATTCGGACAAGCGCATTATTGTGATTAAGGAACCAATCGGGGTGTGCGCGGCGGTGACGCCGTGGAATTTCCCTGCTGCGATGATCACCCGAAAGGTTGGCCCCGCACTGGCTGCTGGCTGTACAATGGTCGTCAAACCTGCCTCACAGACGCCGTTCTCGGCCCTGGCCTTGGCGGAATTGGGGGAGCGGGCAGGCCTGCCGCCAGGAGTTCTGTCTGTGCTGGCCGGTGCATCGGGCGAGATTGGCGACGAAATGACGTCCAATCCCATCGTCCGCAAATTGACCTTCACGGGCTCCACCGAGGTGGGCAAAGTCTTGATGAAGAAATGCGCTGATACGGTCAAGAAGACCTCTATGGAGCTGGGCGGCAACGCGCCGTTTATCGTGTTTGATGATGCGGATCTGGACGCAGCGGTGGAAGGTGCCATGGCGTCCAAATATCGCAATGCCGGTCAAACCTGCGTTTGTGCCAACCGCCTGTTGGTCCAGAGTGGCGTCTATGACGCATTCCTTGAAAAATTGTCAGTCGCCGTCTCCGCCATGAAGATCGGCGATGGCACCGAAGACGGCGTCGTCATTGGACCATTAATCGATGCTGCTGCCGTTGCCAAGACGGAAGAACACATCGCCGATGCCGTGGCCAAGGGGGCCAGGATTGTGGTTGGCGGTGGACGTCATGAATTGGGGGGGAATTTTTTCCAACCCACCATTGTCGCCGATGTCACGTCTGAAATGATTGTGGCGCGGGAAGAAACCTTTGGCCCCATGGCACCGATTTTCCGCTTTGAGACTGAGGCAGAAGCCATTCAAATGGCCAACGATACGGAATTCGGCTTGGCCGCCTATTTTTATGCCCGTGATATCGGCCGTATTTGGCGCGTCTCTGAAGGTGTTGAATACGGTATCGTCGGCATCAATACGGGCATCATCTCCACCGAAGTCGCGCCCTTTGGGGGGATGAAGGAGTCCGGCCTGGGACGTGAAGGTTCCAAATACGGCATCGACGATTATGTGGAGATGAAATATCTGTGTATGGGCGGAATTGATTAGCTCTCGTCATTCATTATACGTGTATCGTTAATGGACCTTTACCATTTTTCCTCATGAATTCTTAGTAGATTTATTGAACACTGGGTCTTGTAACCAGAGGGTGGGGGCCTCAGATGGCAGATGACATCAAAAATTGGATGCACTTGTTTCGGTGGATCGTAAAACATATCCGCGATGAATACGGCATCGAAGAAAGCCTGCTGAACCGTACGGCAGTGTTGGAGGCTGACCTTGGTATTAGCGAAGAAACCATCGAGGAGATCGTTGAAACGGTGGCGCGTACATTCGATATCAGCTTTCCCCAGGGTCTTCTGAATGAGGTTTTTAAGCTGGAAGAACTATGCCTCGTCTCAGCCTGGATGCACGGCCTTTATAAACAGCCTGAATTCCTGGGCGATGCCTTTGTAGATGCCTGCCGCGCGGTCAATCCCAGAACGCAATAAGCGTACATAGCTACGCCGCCAAGCCCACTAAAGCAGCCTCTGCATCCCGGACAATATTATCGGCACCAACTGATGCGGCAATCTCGCGCGCCTGCTCGAATGATGCGCGGGCCCGGTCGGTTTGCTTCATGGCGCGCTCCAATTGTCCAAGGTCATAATGGCATTGGGCGACACCTACCGGGTTGTCCAGGGCAACAAAATCTTGCCGGGTTCTGCCGCCCCTTCGATGCGGGAAGCCAGGTTGACCGTGTCGCCCATGGCGGTGACGCCGGATTGTTGGGCATCGCCCACTTCCCCCACAATTAAGGGACCGGAATGGATGCCGACGCGAAAATAAGGCGCAGTGCCATGTTTGACCTGGAAGCCCTTGGCCAATGCCCCCATGCGTGCCTGGATATCCATGGCTGCCTGACAAGCCCGCAGGGGCGCGTTCTCAAGTGCGATGGGCGCACCGAACAGGGCCATAATACCGTCGCCCGTCATCTTCTGCACCGTGCCGTCGTGGGCATGCACGGCCTCGCTCAACCCTTGATGTACTTTCTGCATCAACAGATAAGTCTGCTCCTCGCCGATTTTCTCAGCCAGGGCGGTATAGCCGGCCATGTCGGCAAACAAAACGGTGACCTGACGCCGCTGTCCCGCCAGCGTCGGTGTCGCGGCCTGTTTAGACCCTGATACAGCCTCGCTCATGCACGTTCCCCATGGCTTCTATGATAATGTGTGCATGCTATCGGTGTTGTATCATTGATACATTGGCCCGCACCGTACCTGGCTAGGCTTTGACGGACCTGCACCGTGGCCTTATGG
>JAPKBD010000038.1 GCA_028824965.1 Alphaproteobacteria bacterium
ACGAGGTCTATAACCAGGATAATGTAGAACTGGTGGATATTAAGGCCGCCCCGATTGAGGCAATAACGCCCACAGGCCTGCGCACAGCGGACGGCGATTACGAATTTGATATGATCATCTATGCGACCGGGTTTGATGCGGTAACAGGTGGCTTTGACCGCATCGATATTCGTGGTGAAGGGGGCCAAAAGCTAAAAGATAAATGGGCCAATGGTCCCAGAACCTATCTGGGTCTGCAGATAGAGGGCTTCCCGAACCTGCTGACCCTGGTGGGGCCACACAATGCGGCGACTTTTTGCAATATCCCCCGTTGTATCGAACAGAATGTGGAATGGGTGGCGGAATTGTTCGGCTATATTCAAGCCAACAGTATCACCCGCATTGCCGCGACCTTGGCGGCGGAGGACGCATGGACGGAACATGTCTATGAAACGGCGGCCGAGTTACTGTTCACCAAAGTGGATTCATGGTTCATGGGCATCAACAGCAACATCGCCGGTAAAGATCAGCGCACATTCCTGCTCTATGCGGGCGGCGCACCAGCCTATCGTGATCGCTGTGATGAGGTTGCTGCCAAAGGCTATGAAGGGTTTGCCCTGCAATAGTTGTGGCAATGGCAGCCGACGGTTCTAGAAACTTAGCAGATCCATTCGAAAGCCTTGAGCCACGGCTGCGGCCCGGCTGTTGACCTCTAACTTGGTCATAATATTGCGTAAATGGTATTTCACCGTGTTTTCACTGATGCCGTAAATTTCAGAAATTTCCCACGTGCTTTTCCCGATGGAAACCCAATTCAAGCAGTCCAGCTCTCTGCCCGTCAACGGATTGGTTTTATCATCAGGGGACTGTTCCACATAACGATCAACAATGACGGCGTGCAGGTGGTGGGCCATCAGGAAAAGATCAGGCAGGTTCGCCTCAATACTTTTAAGAATTTCGGGCCCGGGTAGTGCGGTTGAGACGCCGATGCTGCAGCGATCTCCGTTTCGTTCCTTGATCGGGATGCCAACCCCGTGAACCACGCCAAAGCTGGCCGCTTCGTCCAGCATGCGCCGTTGGATTTCGCTTTTTTCTGTCCGTTCCCAAACCTGTTGCCAAACCAACGGCAAGGTACCCCCGCGCAGGGTTTCGCGATAAATTGGGCAATGATTTTGATAGTCCATGTCGCGATAGCGATCTTCCCAGGCAGCGGAATTAGAGGAATATCTTAGATGGGGGCGTAAATATCCATTTGGGCCTTGCGGTTTCAAAGTGTAGATAAAGACCACGTTTTCAAACCCAAGATCACCAACACGTCGGCGCGTGGCCAGCATGCAATCTTCAGCGCTTACCGCGTTGTTCAGATCGTCAAGATAATCTATGAGTTTTAGTGATGTTGCCATCGCCGATGGTATTCCCAAATTATGCGAAGTAATATTAGCATAAAATTTGGATATGGCGGAGTTTTCAAATGATACGGTTCATCGTGGTGTTTTTCTCGGGTAAAACAAACGATTAGATTGTGTTTCAACCCAGCGATTATTCAATAATTCTCTAAGTGGAAAAAGTCGGCCTGCTATTATATTGTCTTCCTCTATATTTTTACCTGTGTAGCGTGAATAATTTGGATTTTATTCAGCGGCGGTAGGGGTTTTTCCGTTTTCTATATTTAGTTGATATTCCCTGTCGTGGTTCAGGGCAGGGATATGTCCTCTGGCCTTGGCAACGGCGCTGAGGTCAATGTCTGCCATAGTGACGCCTTCTGCCTCACCGCCATCGGACAGGACTTCACCCCACGGTGACACGATCAGGGAATGGCCATAGCTAAGGCGTCCCGCCACGTGTTCCCCGCATTGGGCTGCGGCAATGACATAACAGCCTGTTTCAATCGCCCTGGCCCGCATCAGAACATGCCAATGAGCCTCGCCTGTGACCTGCATGAAGGCGGACGGTATCACCAGGACGTCTGCGCCTGCCTTGGCGAGATCACGGTATAGGTGGGGAAAGCGTAAATCGTAACAGATGCTTAGCCCCAGCTGACACCAGGGCAGGGGGGTAACGTATGCTTCTGCGCCAGGGCGATAATTGTTCGATTCACGCAGGCTTTTGCCGTTCGGTAGGTCGACATCGAACATGTGGATCTTGTCGTAGCTGGCAGCGATATTGCCGCTGGGGTCAATCAGGTATTGGCGGTTTGCCAGGCGCTCCTCCCCCTCCACCAACACGGACAGGGACCCTGCCAGCAGCCAGGCACCGGTTTCCACCGCCCAGCCGCGAAAAGCGTCCAGGGCCGGGTGGGCATCTTCAACAAAGGCCTTGGCGCGAATATTATCCCGCCCCACCTCAATCAACGCGGCGCATTCCGGCGTGGTGATAAAATCAGCGCCCCCCGCACGTGCTTCCCGGATCATCTTGCCCAGACTGGCGATATTCTCATCCAAATCGTTGGAAGCATTTATCTGTACGCAGGCAGCGGTAAATCCGGTCATCATCTCAATTCCCAATTTGTTAGATCTAGCTAGCAGCGCCCAGCATCGGGTCAAGCTTTTGCTGTTGCTCCAGGGCGTAGAGTTCATCGCAGCCACCCACATGGTGATCACCAATAAATATCTGCGGTACCGTATGCCCACCCATAGCGCGCTGCATCATTTCGTCGCGCGCACCGGGCACTCTATTCACATCAATCTCGTCATAGCTGGCACCCTTGCTGTCCAGCAGCTTCTTTGCGTGAAAGCAAAAAGGGCAAAACCCCGTCGTATAAATCGTAATCTCTGGCATACTTATAATCCCCATTCGTCTCACTGATTTGTTCCTATAGCACCCGCGCCAGGGTCAATACATCCACCCGTGCAGCGCCATGACGCTTTAACAATCTGGCGCAGGCCGATACCGTAGCCCCCGTGGTAAAAACATCGTCGATTAAAACCACGCGGGCACCCAACAGAATACCTAGCCCGGTCTTTCGGACAGCGAAGGCACCTTGGACATTGCGCGCCCGTCCCCTGCGGCTCAATCCACCTTGGCTAATCGTCGACCGGCTTCGTTGTAGCAAATTCGGCGGGCTGGGCAAATCACAGAAGCGGGAGATGGCCTGGGCCAACAATGCTGCCTGATTATAACGTCGGCGGATCAGACGCCAGGGATGCAGGGGGACGGGGAGAATAAGATCCGCATCCGCCCAAAATTCCGCCCCTGTCCGTGCCAGCCATTGGCCAAAGGCGGGGACGCCGTCCAGGCGGTCGCCATGTTTTAGGCGCAACAATAATTGCCGGCTGTTGTCATCATAAGCCAGTACGGCACGGGCCCGGTCAAAATCCGGCTGTTGGCGCGTGCACGCTGCACAAAGCACGCCCGCCCCTTCATCAAAGGGAAAGGGGAAGCCGCAGGCATGACAACAAGGGGCTTCCAGAAATGCCATGCCGGACCAGCACCCGGCGCACAGATTGCCCTGACGGTCCACCATCGCGCCGCAACACAGGCATTGCGGCGGCAACAAGGCATCAAGCAGCATACTCGTGCCAGAACGAATTCTGTGGCCTAATTTCGCCATTGGCATTTCTACCATCGCGCTGTAATGCTCCTTTCCGGGCACCTTGGTTTAAGGCGCGGATTGCGAAGGAATACATTATGGCACGTCTAGAGGATAAGGTCGCGTTGATCACCGGGGCCGCGTGGGGCATTGGGCGTGCCGCCGCAATTTTGTTCGCAGAAGAGGGAGCAGCTGTTCTGATCGCGGATCGGGACGTGGAGGCGGGCTCGGACGTGGTGGCTGAGATTGAGGCGATGGGCGGTCGGGCCATGTTCGTAGACACGGACGTTGCCGAACCCAATGATGCCAGGGCCGCCGTCGCCCAATGCATCGCGGCCTTTGGCGGCCTGGATATCGTCTATAATAATGCCGGCGGTGCGACCCAGGATGACGGTAAGATCACCGATATCCCGTTGGAGGAATTTTGGCGCACTATGGGTGTTGACCTATACGGCAGCTTTCTTATCTGCCGCTTTGCCATTCCCCATTTGATCGAACGGGGCGGCGGCGCGATCCTTAACACCACCTCCATCCGGGCCATGAAGGCGACCCAGGGTGCAGACGCTTACACAGCCGCCAAGGGCGGCGTTCTAACCCTTACCAAATCCCTGGCCCAGGAATTGGCAGAACATAAAATTCGTGTCAACGCCGTGGCCCCCGGCGTGGTGGCATCAGAGCGGGTACAGCGCATGATGGGTGATGTGGCGGCTAATCCGCTGGCCCAGGCCACACCCTTGGGCTATGGCATGCCCATCGAAGTGGCGCGGGCCGCATTATTCCTGGTCTCGGACGAGGCGCGCTGGATCACCGGCGTTATCCTGCCCGTTGATGGCGGCGCAGCGGCGGTATAGGGCGGTGCCCAAAATGCCAGAGGCCAGTATGCCACAGGCAAACATTCCACAAGCCAGCATTCCACAGGTATTTGACCGAACCGCGGTTCGCCGTCAGCGGGACCGCGCCGCACCGGGGCTGGAGGCCTATGACTTTCTGTTGCGGGAGGTCGCGGACCGTCTGGGCGATTGTCTGCTGGATATCAAACGTACATTTCCGCTGGCCCTGGATATTGGCTGCCACAGCGGGCAGCTATCATCCGTTCTGGCAGGGCGTGGCGGAATTGAACAAATGGTTCAGTGTGATCTGTCACCGGCCATGGTCACCAATGCATCAGGCCTTCGACTGGCTGTTGATGAGGAAGCAATTCCCTTTGCTGACGGGACGTTTGATCTGATCATCTCCAATCTATCCATGCATTGGGTCAATGATCTGCCGGGTGCATTTAGCCAAATAAGACGCGCCCTAAAGCCCGATGGTTTGTTTCTTTGCGCCATGCTGGGCGGGGGCACGTTGGATGAGCTGCGCCAGTCTCTTATGGCCGGCGAGATGGCGGTAAAGGGCGGTGCCTCGCCACGGGTATCGCCCTTTGTTGATCCCCACGATGCAGGCGCTTTGATGCAGCGGGCCGGTTTCGCCCTGCCGGTGATCGATACGGACCAGATCGTGCTGTCTTACAGCAATCCGTTTTCCATGATGGCGGAGTTGCGGGGGTTGGGTGAGGGCAATGCGGTGGCAGAGCGGCAACGGACCTTCACCTCCCGCGCCATCTTCGAAAATGCCACCCATCACTACCTCGAAAATTACGGCGACGACGACGGCCGCATCCCGGCAACCTTTCAGATCATCACCCTGACCGGCTGGGCCCCCCACGAAAGCCAGCAACAACCCCTGGCGCGGGGCAGTGGGCAAACACCCCTAGGAGATGTGCTGGGTTAGCTGCTAACGCAAGCTAACGGAGGGCAAACCCCTGATAGTCGTCTGCCACCACATCTGCCAGACGTTTGCGGTAGCGCGGCGTGCCGCCGTTGTAGATCAGGTAGCGCAACTTGTCATGGTTCTCGACATTGGAATTATAGCCTGTGAACCAGGATTTGGTTGTGGTCAGCAGGGAATATTCGTAGGTCTTTTTAACGTGCGCATTCCATTCTTCTTCTGCGTCCCTGGTCGGCTCAACCCTGGTGTAGCCATTGCTGCGCAGATGCTTGAACAGACCTGTTGTCCAATCCACCGCCTCTTCAATGCCGCGGGGAAAGTTGGTGGAGACGGAACCACCCTGGGGCCCCGCAATGGTAATCAGGTTCGGGAACCCTGCCGTTTGCAGACCCAGATATGTGACCGGACCCCCATACCATTTATCGCTCAATTTCTGGCCGCCGACGCCGGTGAATTCGATCCGATCGAACGCTCCCGTGATGGCATCGAAGCCTGTGGCATAGATGATCACGTCCAGCTCGTACTCCTGGTCAGAACATTTAATGCCAGCGGGTGTGATCCGTTCAATCGGGGTGTCGTTGATATCGATCAGATGCACATTTTCCCGATTGTAGGCTTCGTAATAGCGGGTTTCCAACGGCACGCGGCGGGTGCCGAAACCATGATCCGTGGGGATCAGCTTTTCCGCCGTTACGGGATCGTCAACGCGGGAGCGGATTTTGTCGGCGATGAATTTGGTGAATGCCTCGTTGGCATGTTCTTTCACCAGGACATCGCGGAAATTCCCGATCCAAACGCCAAAGCCGGGGGAGGCATACAATTCCTCCCAAAATGCCAGGCGGTCCTCTTCGGACACTTCATCGAACTTGCGGCGGTCCGGGCCATGAAGAAAGCCGCCCGGCGTTTCCATACAGCGCGCAAAAATCTCATCGTAAGTGGCGTGGATTTTGGCCTGTTCCTCGTCCGTGATTTTGGAGTTATGCAGGGGCGCACACCAGTTGGGGCGCCTCTGGAACACCGTCAACTCGCCAACCTTATCGGCAATCTCAGCAATAATCTGCAAAGCCGTGGCACCGGTGCCCAAGACACCAACCCTTTTGCCTGCGAGGTCAACGGGTTCTTGCGGCCAGTTATAAGTGTGGAAGCTCTCGCCCTTGTAGCTTTCGACACCATCAATGATCGGCATCGTGGGGGCGGACAGCATACCAATCGCGGTCAACAAATACCGGGTGGTCAGGGTGCGGCCATCGTTCAGATTAACCGTCCAGGAATTGCTCTCATCATCGAAATTGGCAGAGTCTACTTTGCAATTGAATTGCATATGTTTGCGAAGGTCGAATTTTTTGACCACATGCTCCAGATAGCTCAATGTTTCCGGCTGGCCCGCGAAATGCTCGCTCCAATCCCACTCATCCAACAGCTCTTTGGAGAAAGAATAACCGTAGGTATAGCTTTCCGAATCAAATCGTGCGCCGGGATAGCGGTTCCAATACCAAGTGCCGCCCGGGCCGCCGCCTGCCTCCAGGACCGTGACATTCACGCCCTCATCCAGCAGCCTGTACAATTGATAGATACCACTAACACCAGCACCAATGATGATCACTTCGTGCTGCAGAGATACGCCACTATTTAAATTTTCCATGCGTTATTTCGAACATGCGTTAGATTTTTAGTCCATACGTTCAGGACCGCCGGGCGCAAATTTGTTGCCGTATGGCGGGCTGGGGTGCTGCAACGAGGCCGTGGAAATAGTCCAATACCTCTAATTCGCCTCCAACGGCTGCCCGCAATTCGCCGGATTGGAGCAGAAAATCTGGGTTTTTGGGCCGCCCATAAGCCGCATTGCCGATCGCAAATGTGTCGTAAAGCAAGATGCCACCCGGTGCGACAGCGGCAATAATCCGGGGCAAGATGGGTCGATACAGATAATTGACCACGATCACTGCGTCGAATTGTCGCGACCCCAGGGGCCAGGGGCTGCCGCCCTCCAGATCACAGGCCAGTATTTCCAGGTTTTTGTTGGGAAGAAGGGCGGATACGTCACGGTCAACCGCCGTCACGCCAAACCCTTTGTCCAGGAAAAAAGCAGTGTGCCGCCCCTCACCACAGGCCAAATCCAGTACAGAGCCGTTTGCCGGCCCCGTTTTGCGCACGCGATCGGCAAAACGGCTGATCCACGGACTAATGGCGGTGGTGTTCGTTGATTGCAGATTATTTGTCATTCCGGCCTTGCCCAATTGTCTCGACGATGCCATTTATGGGGCAACATGATGGTATTCGATCTTATATGCGCAAATAAACACACCTTTGAGGCTTGGTTCAAGGGGTCGGACGCGTTTGATGGCCTGCGTAAAAAAGGTCAGGTGCAATGTCCTACCTGCGGTGATGGCAGCGTGGAAAAGGCCTTGATGGCGCCCAACATCTCCACCTCCAAAAAACAGGCCAAGGCCGCCAAGGAAAGCGCCGTCGCAGCAGAGGCGATGCACATGCTCGCCAAGATGAAACAGCATGTGGAAGAAAACTGCGACTATGTCGGCAAAGAATTCGCCGAAGAGGCCCGCAAGATCCATTATGGCGAGACCGAAAAGCGCGATATCTACGGCGAAGCCACCAAGGCAGAGGCCAAGGAATTGGTCGAAGAAGGCGTCGATTTCACCGCCGTGCCCTGGACCGAAAACACCGATAGTTAAGTCCTAGTACAGAACTTCTTCGTAGCGGTTTTCCATCTCCATCTGGCCTTCGGGTGCATTACTTGTTTGGGTCTGATCGTTGATCATCTGCCCCATGGTCGGCAGTTCCCCCCGGTCGATGCGGGCTGTATCTTCCCATAGATGGGAGCGCATCAAGGCCTTGGCGCAGTGTAGATAGACTTCATTGATGTGAATGCGGATGACTGACCTGGGGTGTTTGCCCCGGGTTTCGAACAAATGCCGGGTGGCATCGTCGATCACTATGTCTGCAGTGCCGTTGATGCGAAGGGTTTCCTTTACGCCGGGGATCAGGAACAGCAAGCCGATGCCGGGATCTTCAATGATATTTTCTAAAGTATCCAATCGGTTGTTGCCCGGCCAATCAGGGATCAATACTGCGCCATCGCTTTCCGCATGGACAAAGCCAGGTTCGCCCCCTCTTGGTGTGGCATCGCCCAGATTGTCAGCACCTTTGGTCGCCAAGATGACAAAAGGTGAGAGCGAGATGAATTTTCGGCAGTGGACATCCAGGCATGTCATCTGCTTGTCGACGGATCGGCCCAAGGCGGGCGGATAGACGTCCCGCAGATGTTCTTTTGATGTAATTTTCGTCATCGTCTTATCCTCGTCTCCCCTCAACGGGGGTCATCTGCAAAGGTATGTTCAGTGGGCTGCGGTGTCACGGTCATTACCGTTACGCCGTCGGGGGCATTAAATCTGTGCCAATGATCCTGGGGCACCACGACCAGCATGCCGGCCGCTAGATCCAGGATCTCCCGACCGGCATCGGTGAGTATGGTCAGGGTTGTTGCGCCTGCCAGGATTTGTACAATTTCGTCACCGTTGGCATGTTTCTCCCAACCGCTATCACCTTGGAATGAAACGGCAAAAATGCCCCCGTTACGATACGATGCCAATGTTGCGAAGGCGGCGTCTGCCTCTGCGGCCGGTGTTTCTTCGCCCCGACTAATCAAGGTCGGCAACGGTTTTAGTTCGGCTTCAATATCAATGACTTTGATGCTCATGGTTCCATTCCCCGCTTTTCATGACGGTAGCGATTGAGTAGTGTCGAGGTCAAATCGAATGTGAGGTTGGAGTGTAAAATGAAAAGTAAAATGTGCGAAATGTTTGGCATCGATGTGCCGATCTTTGCCTTTTCCCATTGCAGGGATGTGGTGGTTGAAGTCTCGAAAGCCGGTGGCATGGGCGTTTTGGGCATGGCCCGGATGAGCCCGGAGCGGGTTGAGGCGGAGCTGAACTGGATCGATGAACATATCGACGGCAAGCCCTATGGCATTGATGTGCTGATGCCGTCCAAGTTCGATGACAGCAGCGATATGAAATTCGACCCCGAACAATTACTGCCGAAGGAGCACGTGGATTTCGTCCGCAACATGTTGGATGAGGCGGGCGTGCCCCCCCTGCCGGAGGGGGAGGCGGCAGAGATTAAGCGGGAGATCGTCAAAGGCATCAACTTTACGCCCCAGGAAAGCATGGCGATGATCGAAACCGCCATGAAGCATCCCATCAAACTGATCGTTAATGCCCTTGGCTCACCGCCCGTTGAGCTGGTCGAGCGGGCCCATGCCCAGGGTATCAAAGTCGGTGCCCTGGCGGGCAAGCCGAAACATGCCATTCGCCACCGGCAAGCGGGCTGTGATTTCGTCGTCGCCGTAGGAACGGAGGCGGGGGGGCACACCGGCGATGTCTCCTCCATGGTGCTGTGGCCCTCTATCGTTGATGCCGTGGCCCCCATGCCTGTCCTGGGTGCGGGCGGTGTCGGTCGGGGCCGGCAAATGGCTGCTGCGTTGGTGCTGGGCTGTGAAGGGGTTTGGACCGGGTCGTTGTGGTTGAAAACCGTGCAGTCCGAAGTGACGCCGGAGATCAAACAAAAGATGTTTGAGGCGGAGGCGTCCGACGCCATTCTGACCACGTCTGTGACCGGCAAGCCGTGCCGCACATTGCGCAATAAATTTTCCGAAGCCTATGACGAACCCGGCGCGCCCGCGACCCTACCTGCCCCAACGCAGAATTATCTGTGGTGGCAGGAAGGCCGAACGCGGGTGGAGCGGGTCCGCGCCAAGGATTTTTTGACATACCCCGTGGGCCAGATTGTCGGCGATATGCACGAAGAAATTTCGGTCAAAGAGGTGGTTTACGATCTGCTCAACGAAATGCTCGATGCCAAGGAACGCCTCGACGATATCTTGGATTAGTTCGTCGGCTGTGGTTTCGCCGGGCGGGCGGCGCGGCGGAGTTCTTCGATGTCTTCGCGCTGGCGGGAGGCGACCGCGTGGGCCTGGGGCTGGGCGGACGCATATTGCTCTGGCCAGGCTTGGGCCTCATGGTCGTAACGGGCCGCAGCCTCCAGTGTAAAATGCGGATCGGTCAGGTGGGGGCGGGCCAGGGCGACCAGGTCCGCACGCCCTGCGGCCAGGATGGTGTTGACCTGATCCGCGGTGGTGATGTTGCCGACCGCCATGGTGGCGATATCAACTTCGTTCCTAATCTGGTCCGAGAATGGCGTTTGGAACATGCGACCGTACACCGGTTGTTGATCGGGGATGGTCTGGCCGGCCGATACATCGATCAGATCGCAACCCGCTGCTTTCAGCATCCCTGCCGCGGCCACCAGATCATCGGCGCTTAACCCATCGGGGTGCCAATCCGTGGCTGACAGACGAACAGATATGGGGCGATCGTCGGGCCAAACCGCACGCACTGCATCGAACACCCGAAGCGGTAGCGCCATTCGGTTTTCGATGCTGCTGCCATAGGCGTCCTGGCGTTGATTGGTCAGGGGAGAGATGAAGCAGGCCAGCAGATAACCATGGGCCATATGGACCTCCAGCATATCGAAGCCTGCGGCCATTCCATATTCCGCAGCCCGAACAAAGGCGACGATCAATTCATCCATATCCTGCTCCGTCATCTCCCGCGGCACGGCGCTGTCGGGGAAATAGGGCAGGGGGGAGGCGGACATGATCGGCCAGTTGCCACTTTCCAATGGTCGGTCAGGGGCTTCCCAGCCCAGCTGGGTCGAACCTTTGCGCCCGGCATGACCCAGCTGCAGGCAGATCTTTGCGCAACTATTGTTATGCACGAAATCAACAATACGGGCCCAGGCCTGGCAATGATCATTCGTATAGATGCCGGTACAGCCGGGGCTAATGCGGCCCATTTCGGATACAGCCGTCATCTCGGTAAAGATCAAGCCCGCGCCACCCAGGCAGCGGCCGCCTAGGTGCACCATATGCCAATCGTTTGGCAGACCGCCTGCGGCCGAATATTGACACATGGGTGAGACCACAACCCGGTTCTGCAACGCCATGTCCCGCAATTTAAACGGCGTAAACATCGGCACGGGCGGGTTGTTGGTGTCTGTGACACCGGCTTGTTTGGCAAACCAGTCTCGGACCTCTTCGACTAACGCCGGATCACGCAGCGACAAATTTTCATAGGTGATCTGTTTTGATCGGGTCAGCATGGAAAAATTGAACTGAATGGGGTCCATATTCCAAAATCGCTCGACAGTCTCAAACCAGGTTAGAGAAATACCGGCGGCATGTTGTATACGGCCAACTTCGTCCCGCCGTGCCGCCTCGTACCGTTTCGGCGCGCCTGCAATGTCGTCACGATCCGCCTCCACCGCCTCGAACAACGCAATGGCATCTTCCATGGCCAGCTTGGTACCTGACCCGATGGAAAAATGCGCCGTGTGGGCGGCATCTCCCATTAGAACAACATTCTCATGCACCCAAGCTTCGCAATGAACAACCGGGAAAGCCCGCCAGTTGGAGCGGTTGGTCAGGATTTTATGGCCGCCCAACTCCTCTTTAAATAGTTCGGCCATATACACAGCCGTTGCGGCTTCATCATCCTTGTCCAGGCCAGATGCGCGCCATGTGTCTTCAGTACATTCAACAATCAAGGTCGCCAGACCTTCCTCATACTGATAGGCGTGGCCATTCCAGATGCCGTGTTGGTTTTCTTTGAACGTGAAGGCAAATGCGGCAAAGGGTGCGTTGGTGCCTAGCCAGACAAAACGATTTGGGCGGTAATCAATTGAGGGTTTGAAGGATCCCGCGTAAGTATCGCGTATCATTGAATTGACGCCATCGGACGCGACCACCAGGTCAGCATTGCGGTAGGGGGCTAGATCGGTGATGTCTGTTTCATAACGGATGTCCACGCCCAGGCCCTCGGCCCGACGCTGCAGGATTTGGAGCAGGCCAACCCGGCTCATCCCACAAAAACCATGCCCGGTGGAGCTGATGACCCGGCCCCCGAAGTGAGTTTCTATCTCATCCCAATAGGCAAAGTGATTGATAATCTCGTCATAACTTTCCCCATCCGCGTCCCGGAAAAAGCCCAATGTTTCGTCGGAAAAGACCACGCCAAAGCCAAAGGTGTCATCGGCCCGATTGCGTTCGTATACGGTGATCTGATCATTGGGATGCTTCTTTTTAGCCAGAATGGCAAAATATAATCCAGCCGGACCGCCGCCGATGATATTCGCTTTCACGCCTTTTGCCCCCGTGGCTTGTTATGACCTTGTGCAAATTTATTTTAAGTATAAAACAAATTTGTCAGGGACAGAAGTAATACCAAGGACCGGTGATAAAGACCCGTAGCATGAATTTGAGAGATTTATTAGATTAGTAAGATTCCCTGTGGTCACGGAATAGGTTAAGCTGTGACGTGTTTCGTGCAGCTTTTTTCTACTCTGAAAATTCAGAGTGGCAGACGCGGCGCGGCAAGTTAAGGATTGATGGCATAATGGCACGATGGATCTCCGCCGCTATGATTGCGGTTGCTTTGCTTTTCACAGGGCCCATGGCTGGCACTGCGATGGCGGCTGATGCTGCAAAAGCGAAATCCGGGACAAAGATCAAGGCGAAGGCCGAACTGGGTGATCTGGTCATTGCGGTGTTGGACGTGCAACAGGTTTTGCGCCGGGCGGCAGCGGCCAAAGGCATCAATGAAGCGATGGAGGCGCGACGCAAAGCCTTCGAACAGGAAGTCACTGTGGCGCAGGAATTCTTAAAAAATGAAGAGACGAAGTTGCGTCAACAAAGCACCATCCTCTCACCCGAGGCAATGAATGAAAAGCGCCGGGTTCTGGAAAATAAATTTTCAGATTCTCGGCGCAAGGCAGAGCAAAGCCGAGGCATCCTGAACCGCGCCATGACCGGGGCGACGCGGAAACTACGCCAGGAAATAGCCAAGGTCGTGGCCGAGTTGATGGCAGAGAAGAAAATAACCATCACCCTGGCGCGCAAGGCCGTGCTGGTTTTTGATCAACGTCTGAATATCTCGGACGAGGTTCTGAAACGGCTTGATAAGCGATTGCCGAACGTCACCGTTGACTTCACAAAGCCCGGCGTCAAATAACCCTACCCGTGCCCGATTTTGTAGTGTCAAATTTTCCTATGCCAATAATCCTCGTGCCAACTTTCCCCGGGCCAATTAGTCCCGTGCCAATAGTTCTCGTATATATCTGATGTTTGCCACCCCTTGGGCGATCCTGGGCCTTCTATTGGTTGTGCGTGTGGTAATGGGTTTCCAGTTCCAGGCTGTTGCTTCTATGACGCCGGTTATTGCTGCTGATGTGGGATTGGATTTTACCCAGCTGGGCGCCTTGGTCGGGTTCTATATGTTGCCGGGAATATTTATCGCCATTCCCGTCGCCATCTTGGGCAGCCGGTTCAAAGATTTGACCATGGTGTTGTTTGGCCTTGGCATCATGGCGTTGGGGGGCATTGTCGCGGGTCTTGCGGATGGTTTCACAATGCTGGCGGCAGGAAGGCTCTTAAGCGGTGCCGGGGCCGTTATACAAAGCATCTTTGTCGTCAAAATGGTTGCTGATTGGTTTGATATTAAATCAGTCGCCACGGCCATGGCGATTCTGTTATGCGGCTGGCCAGTGGGAATTGCCATTGCATTGCTCACGCTTGGACCCATTGCGGATACCTGGGGCTGGCAGCCTGCCATGCATGGGACTGCCCTGGGCTGTATTCTTGCCATCGGGATTGTCGGGTTCTTTTATCGCCCGCCGCCCGGACAAAAGACCGGCACCGCATCGGGCATTGGTTTTCATATGGCCAGACCGGAATTGTCGCTGATCTGTTTTGCCGGGCTGCTTTGGACGGTTTATAACCTGGCCTATTTTTCCTTTCTGTCATTCGGTCCGGCATTGTTGATGGAAAGGGGCCTGGATGTGGTCGCGGCGGGTGGCGCCATCAGCCTGACAAGCTGGGCTGCCCTGCCGGCCTTGCCTTTGGGTGGTTATGTGGCGGATCGCACCGGCCGGCCTGGTATGGTTCTGTTGGTGTGCTGTCTGTTGGCAGCGGCTGCGACTACTGCTCTGCCCCTGGTGGACTATCCTTTTGTACTGTGCGGTGCCATCGGGCTATTTGCGGCCGCACCTGCGGGCGTGATCATGGGGCGGGCGATCTCGTTGATGTCGCCAAGTCATCGGGCCTTAGGCAATGCGATCTTGTACACTTTCTTCTATGGCGGCATGGGCCTGGGCACCGGCATGTTTGGCTGGAGTGCAGATTATATGGATACGGCTGCGGCACCCATTTATCTGGGTGCGACATGTCTCATACTGACTATACCGCTGTATTTGGGCCTGCACCTGATGGCGCGGGCAAAACCTGCTTAAGCCGTGTCTAAACCGCGTCCGGACCTTTATCGAATGGCGCGATATCACGATCGTCGGTCAACAAATGGATCAGCGCGGGGCCTGGATGGGCCAATGCGCTGCCTAAGGCGGCACCGAAGCCGTCCGTCGTCTCGACCGTCCAGGCAGCACAACCATAGGCGCGGGCCAGATCGGCAAAGTCCGGGCTGGTCAATCGGGTGCTATAAATGTGATCGGGGCCAAAGCGTTGGCGCTGCCCCTCTAAAATGGAGCCATGAACCCCGTTGTCGCAAACCACAACAACAAGATCGATATTCTGCTCTACCGCCGTTACCAGTTCCTGGCCGGTCATCATAAAGCCGCCGTCGCCGACAAAGGCTATTACGGGTCGGTCGGGGTGGGCCAGGCGGGCACCGATGGCGCCGGGCACGGCATAACCCATGGCACCCGACACAGGGCCTGCCTGGGTATGCGGCTGGTTGAAGCGATAAAATCGGTGGATCCAGCGGGAAAAGCTGCCCGCGTCTGTCAGAATGATCGCCTCGGCTGGAACCTGGCGTTGAACCTCCGCCGCGACGTGAGATAGATCCACGGCACCCTGGACCTCAACTGCGCCCGGCAGGCTGCTATCAAGATAGGCCTGATGCAGGTCGTCGCGCCAGGTAGAGTCCAATGGGCTCTTTAACAGGTCCACCAGCGCCCGGCAGGCGGGGCCTGGATCAGACAACACGGCGAAGTCCGGTTGGCGATTGGCCAAGACTTCTGGATCGGGATAAATCTGCAAAAATGTCTGATGGTCCCGTGGCAGGGCACCGTCTTCGGAGGTGATGCCATCCATACGGCTACCCAACGCAATCAACAGATCAGCGTCACCGATGGCCTGTTGTTGATAGGGCAGGCGGTTGATCTCCATATGTCCTGCATAGGCGGCATGATCGTTGGGAAAGGTGTCCTGGCGGCGATAAGTGCTCATCACCGGTGCGCCCATGGCCTCTGCCAACGCGACAAGGTCAGCGGCGGCATCCAGTGTGGCGACCATCTCTCCCGACAGCAGCAAGGGGCGTTTCGCCGCTGTGATCAGGTTTGCAGCCTGTGCAAGGGTGCCTGGGTCAGGTGCCACAACCGGGCGCGGGCTGGGCTTTGGAATAGCTGTCTTGCGCACGGGATCGTCCGTTAGGTCTTTCGGCAAAACAACGACCACGGGCCCTGGCCGTCCGGCCATGGACAGACGAATGGCGCGGGCGGTGACGTCTGCGACTTGATCTCCATTGTTTGGCTGTAACACGGCCTTGGCGATAGGGGTGAACATGGCCATTTGATCGATTTCCTGAAACGCTTCCCGCCCCTGGGATGTGCTGCGCACATGACCGATAAACAAGACCATGGGCGTACAATCCTGTCGTGCGGTGTGCACGCCAATAGCGGCATTTGTTGCCCCGGGACCGCGGGACACGAACACAGCGGCTGGCCGGCCCGCCAACTTGCCGAATGCTTCTGCCGCGAAGGCGCCGCCGCCTTCGTGTCGCGTGGTGATCAGACTGATCTGGTTACGCTTTCGGCGCAGGGCCTCCAGCACGGCAAGGAAGCTCTCACCCGATACGGTGAAGGCTGTATCGACACCATGGCTGATCAAAGTATCCACCAGGACGTCGCCGCCGGTTACAATTTGTTCTGCTACATCATTCATGGGCTGACAGTGCCTGATGAGGCCCCCGGCTACAAGTGCGTCACAAGTGCCTCGCAGCAACACCAATTTGTGGTAGATTTTCTGTAAATGGGAGATGGATCAATGACAGATACGACAGCGCGCCAGGCGGCGGTGGCCACAGTACAAGAAGACAATGACCGGGTGCGGGTCACGGAATATCGGTTCGCACCGGGGGCGGAGACGACGCCTCATGTTCATCAATGGGACTATGTGGTGGTGCCCATGACGGACGGGCAGTTATCGCTGATCGCGCCAGATGGCAGTGAAGCCCGGGCGCAGCTGACCTGCGGCCTATCGTACGTGCGCCCCGCAGGCGTATCCCACAACGTTATTAATGCCGGGCCGGAGGAGCTGGTCTTTATCGAAGTGGAAGTGAAGGCGCATCCCATAGCAACTTCGGATGGAGGTTAAGATATGAAATTCCTGGGCAACGGTATCTCGATTGAATATGAGCTATTCGGTCCGGAAGGCGCGCCAGTGATTGTGTTAAGCCATTCCCTGGGCTCGTCTTCCGTGATGTGGGCACCGCAGCTGTCTAAACTGGCGGCGAAACATCGCGTGCTGTGTTACGACACCCGGGGGCATGGTGGCACGGCTGTAACCGAAGGGGCCTATAATCTGGACCAACTGGGCGATGATGCGATTGCATTGTTAAGCGGTCTTGGCCTCAATCAAGTGCATTGGGTGGGTCTGTCCATGGGCGGCATGATTGGCCAGAATATTGCCCTGCGCCAGGATGGCCGTTTCAAAAGTTTAAGCCTGTGCGATACCTCCGCCCAAATGCCGCCCGAGGCTATGGCGACTTGGAATGAGCGGATTGCCGTGTCCCAGGGGTCGGGAATGTTCCCTTTGGCTGATCCGACCATGGATCGTTGGTTTACAGGTGCCTACCTCGCCACAAAACCATCGTCCGTTGAGGCGATTAAGGCTCAATTCCTGGCAACAGCGCCGTCAGGCTTTGTCGGCTGTTGCCAGGCTCTTAAAACGCTGGATTATCTCGATCAATTGCACACCATAGACATACCGACCCTGATCATCGTTGGTGCGGACGACCCTTCGACGACTGTGGCGCAATCAGAAGCTATGCACGAACGCATCCCAAATTCTCAATTGGTGGTCATCCCGGACGCATCGCACCTGTCCAACGTCGAACAACCCACAGCCTTCTCAACAGCGTTGTTGAGTTTCCTAAACGGACTTTAAATTTTGTGGGCCTTGGCCAAACTGGCGATGGCCGCTGGCAATGCGCCTTCACCATAAGGGGTGCCGAGGATTTGGAAGGCGGCTTCGATAGAGGCCAAGGTGCCCAGGATCATGGGTTCGTTGACATCGCCCATGTGGCCGATGCGGAAGGCTTTGCCTTCCAGCTGACCCAGGCCGCCACCGACCGCGACGTTGAATTTTTCCCGCAACACGCCTTGAAAGGCTTTGCCGTCATAACCTTCGCTCATGCGGATGGTTGTGATGGACTCCGCCCTCTCGGCAGGCACCAGGGCGTTAAGCTCCATCGCGCCCTCTGTTGACCAGGCGGCAACCGCAGCACGGGTGGCGTCCCCAAGGCGGCGGTGGCGGGCAAATGTGGCCTCCAGGCCTTCTTCCGCCAGCATATCCAAGGCTTCCCGCAGACCGAAAATCATATGTTCCGGCGCGGTGCCGGCGAACCAGCGGTAAACCTCCGGACGGGACATGGATCGCGCCTCCCAATCCCAATAGGCCCGGGGGCTGCCCCCCTTCTTGGCGATGGATCGTGCCTTGTCGTTAGTGGCGTTAAAGCCCAGGCCAATGGGACACATCAGGCCCTTTTGTGAGCCGCCGATGGCCACATCGACGCCCCATTCATCCATGCGGAAGTCCGTACACGCCAGCGATGCGATAACATCCGTCACCAGCAAGGCGTCATGGCCTACGGCATCAATGGCTTTCCGTACGGCGGGGATATCCGAGGTAATGCCCGTGGCGGTTTCCGTGTGCACCATAAGGACGGCGCGGTATTCTCGGGCCGTGTCGGCGCGCAGGTATTCTTCGACTTTGTTGGCATCGATGCCATGACGCCAATCGTTGGGGATTGTGTCGATGGTCACGCCCAGATCTTTGGCCATGGCCGACCAGGCAAAGGAAAACAGGCCGGTTTCTGGCACCAGGACTTTGTCGCCGGGGGAGAGGATATTCATCAAGGCCGCTTCCCAGGCACCATGGCCGTTGGAGCCATAGATAAAGACTTCGCCGTCCGTCTTAAAGATGGGGCGAATATCTGTCAGGCATTCACGGGCCAGCTCGATGAAATCCGGGCCGGAATATTCCCATGCGGGCTGGTGCATGGCGCGCAAAATCCGATCCGGAATATTGGTGGGACCCGGTGTCTGTAAAAAATTGCGTCCCCGTTGTACGGTCATAGTCATATTCCCTAAATCCAGTTTTTGTTCCGCAAATGGAAAAGCCCGCCTTGGTAAATCCAGGCGGGCCTATATTCCAAAGGATTTTGCCCTGTCCTAGCGTGCGCCGCCCAACAATTCCTGTAAGGCGCCAATCTTGCCTTCTGCCAGACGGCGTTCCTCGCCCTCTTCCGCGTTGGACAATTCTTCATTCGCATCTTTGATACGTTGTTCCACTTCGGCCCGGTCCATATCAGCAACGACAACGGCTTCCTCGGCCAGAACAACCAAACGGTCAGCAGCCACTTCGGCGAAACCACCGGCGATATAGACCCTGTTTGGGGCATCGCCAGCACCTTCAACCTCAATAACACCTGCGCGAAGGGCAGAGATAAGAGGCGCGTGGCCGGGCAGGACGCCGAAATCGCCCTCCATCCCCGGCATAGCCACGGAATCCGCCTCAACCGACATTAACAGCCGGTCCGGGGAAACCAATTCGAAAGCGACTTTATCAGCCATGTTATATCTTCCTGCCTAAACCAAACAATCCAATTTAGGCCGCTTCCGCCGCCATCTTTTTGGCTTTTTCGATCACTTCTTCGATGGTGCCGACCATGTAGAAGGCCTGTTCCGGCAGCTCATCATGCTGACCCGCGACGATTTCCCTAAAGCCCTTGATGGTGTCTTCAAGCTGCACAAAGGTACCTGGGGTGCCGGTGAAAATTTCCGCCACATGGAAGGGCTGGGAGAGGAAACGTTGGATCTTCCGGGCCCGTGCCACGGTCAGGCGATCTTCCTCAGACAATTCGTCCATACCCAGAATGGCGATGATGTCCTGCAGAGCCTTGTATTGTTGCAGAATACGCTGCACTTCACGGGCGATATCATAATGTTCCTGGCCCAGGACGCGGGCATCCAGAATGCGGGATGTGGAATCCAGCGGATCAACAGCCGGGTAAATGCCCAGCTCTGCAATTTGCCGGGATAGCACTGTGGTCGCGTCCAGATGGGCAAATGATGTTGCAGGTGCGGGATCGGTCAGATCATCAGCAGGCACGTAAATGGCCTGCACGGATGTGATCGAGCCTTTGGTCGTGGTTGTAATACGTTCCTGCAAAGTACCCATGTCCGTTGCCAGTGTCGGCTGATAGCCCACGGCAGAGGGGATACGGCCCAGCAGGGCGGACACTTCGGAACCAGCTTGGGTAAAGCGGAAGATGTTATCGACAAAGAACAGAACGTCACGGCCTTCGTCACGGAACTGTTCAGCCACGGTCAGACCCGTCAGGCCGACACGGGCACGGGCACCGGGAGGCTCGTTCATTTGGCCATACACCAGCGAGGCTTTGGAGCCTTCGCCGTCCAGGTTGATAACGCCGGACTCGATCATTTCATAGTACAGATCGTTGCCCTCACGGGTACGTTCGCCAACACCGGCAAACACCGAATAACCGCCATGCGCGTTGGCAATATTGTTGATCAATTCCATGATAATCACGGTCTTGCCCACGCCGGCACCGCCGAACAGGCCAATCTTGCCGCCCTTGGCGTAAGGCGCCAGCAGGTCAACGACCTTAATGCCGGTCTCAAGAATTTCTGATTCGGTCGATTGATCGACGAAATCAGGTGCCGGAGCATGAATTGGGTTTCTCTTCTTTGAATTAACCGGCCCGCGTTCGTCAATGGCATCGCCAACCACGTTAATGATGCGCCCTAGCATTTCCGGCCCGACCGGGACCGTGATACCGGCACCGGTGTCGGTGACTTCCTGGCCACGCACCAAGCCCTCGGTGGTATCCATAGCAATGCAGCGCACATTGCTCTCGCCCAAATGCTGGGCAACTTCGAGCACCAGGCGAGTGCCGTGATTGTCGGTCTCCAGCGCGTTCAGAATCGCCGGCAAATCACCTTCGAATTGAACGTCCACGACGGCGCCCATGATTTGCGTAACGCTGCCTTTTCCATCTGTACTGGCCATAGCCTGGCTCCTGTCGAGCTTGAATTCAAAATAATACTACGTGTGTGCGTAGTGTGGTTTGGTCTTGCGCAAATCCTTCTAGGTGGCCTCGGCACCGGAGATAATTTCGATCAATTCTCCAGTGATCTTGGCCTGACGGGTGCGGTTGAAGTTGAGTGTTAGCTTATCGATCATATCGCCGGCATTACGCGTGGCGCTGTCCATGGCGGTCATGCGCGCGCCTTGCTCGCTCGCAGCACTTTCCAGCAGGGAGCGAAATACCTGGATCGACAAATTATAGGGCAGCAATTCCTCGAGAATATCGGCTTCTTCGGGCTCAAATTCGTAAATCGCGCCGCCATGGTCGATCTCAGTCGCATCGTCGTCGTTGGCAGCGTCAGGCGCCGAATCGGCGAACGGGA
>JAPKBD010000039.1 GCA_028824965.1 Alphaproteobacteria bacterium
GACGAATTCGTTCAGATTGGCAAACAACGCGCCCGCCAGTCCACAGATAGTGGCGGCAATGGTGAAGCCCGCCAATTTATAGCGATAGGTTGAAAACCCCACCGCCTGCATGCGTTTGTCGTTGCTGCGCGCGGCGCGGATCACCATGCCAAAGCGGGATTGTACCAGGCGGTGCAGCAGGTAGAGCACCACGCCGAGGCAGATGAAGACCAGATAATAAAACTGCAAAGAATCATTCAGGTCGATCAGGCCCGCAAATTCACTGCGCATGGATGACATGCCATCATCGCCGCCGAATTCTTCCAGGCTGATGGCGAAAAAATATAGCATTTGCGCAAATGCCAAAGTGATCATGATGAAATAGACACCCGTGGTGCGCAGGCTCATGGCACCAAAGGCCAATCCGATTATGGCGGAGGCGGCCATGGCCAGGGGGAATTGTAGAAAGCCGTTATCGATGCCGTAATAGCTTAAGATCCCAACCGCATAGGCGCCAACCCCCATATAGGCGGCATGCCCGAAGCTGACCATTCCGCCATAGCCCAGGATCAGGTCAAGACTGACCGCGGCCATGGCAAAGATCATGATCCGGGCCATCATATCCATATAGAACGGCTGGTCGAAAATAATGGTCAGGGGCGGCACAATGGCGAATAGCACCAAAGTGATCAGGGATAGCCAGATTTGACGCTCGGTCATGGTCTATCCGTTCCGAGCCGGGAACAGGCCCTGGGGTCGCACCACCAGAATAGCGGCCATAAGAATATAGATCAACATGGATGCCAGTGCGGGGCCGGCGGTATCCGCTGCGGCCTCGGCGACAAAGACACGCAGGAATTCCGGCAGCAGAACCCGGCCCAATGTGTCTACCATGCCGATAAGAATAGCGGCAATGAACGCCCCGCGGATGGAGCCGATACCGCCGATGATAATGACGACAAAAGCCTGGATCAACCAGGGTTCTCCCATGCCCGGCTCTACAGACGTCAGGGGTCCCAGCATCATACCGGCCAGGCCGGCAAAAACCGCGCCCAGGGCAAAGACAAAGGTGAACAAGGATTTGATGTTTATGCCCAGGGCCCCAACCATTTCGTTGTTGGAGGCACCGGCCCGGATCAACATGCCCAGACGGGTTTTCGCCACAATGAGATAGATGCCTGCGGCCACGGCCAAACCGACGGCGATGATGATCAGACGATAGACAGGATAAGGCGCGCCGGGAATGAATTCGACCTGGCCGGATAAATAGTCCGGCAGCCCGGAATAGAGCGAGATCGGACCCCAGACAATGCGCACAATCTCGTTAAAAAACAGGATCAGGCCAAAGGTGGCAAGGACCTGATCCAAATGGTTGCGCCGATACAAGGTGCGCAGGGCGACGATTTCCACCAAAACCCCGATGGCGAATGTCGCCGGAATGGCCAATGCCAGACCTCCAATGAAGGAGCCGGTCCATTCGATAAACGTGGTCGCCAAATAGGCCCCGACCATGACCAGGCTGCCATGGGCCAGATTGACCATGTCCATGATGCCGAACACCAAGGTCAGGCCGGCGGCGATCAGGAACAGCATAATGCCGAACTGAAAGCCGTTAAATGTCTGCTCCAACAGCAGCAGAGGGTCCATGTTAGTCGCCTATGATTGACGTTCGCAGATCGCTAGATGCAAGCGGGGGCACCAAATAGGTGCCCCCGTCGCCTAACAAACGTGGTTGAACTACCACTTCATACCGCAGTCTTTGGCGTAGGCATCGCCATGGGCTGATAAAATGACGCCTTTGGTGCGGGTGAAGTATTCACCGCCTTCATGCACCGCTTCCCGCAGATAGATGTTCTGAATGGGGAAGTGGTTGTTGTTGAACTTGAAGGTGCCGCGCACGGTTGGGAAATCACCCGCCCGCATGGCAGCGCGCAACTTGGCCCGGTCAGAGACGCCGCCCGCCTTGCGGATGGCGTGATCCAGGAACATCACCGTGTCGTAGGCCTGGGCCGCATAGAAGGCCGGGGTTTTGCCGTATTTCTTTTTGTAACCATCGACAAAGCGGCGATTGACGGTGTTATTCAGATCCGGGCTCCAATGCTGCACGCCATAGGTGCCGACGGCAGCTTCTTTCATGGCAGGTAGGGTCAAGGCATCAACTGAGTATACGGAATACAGCGGGATCTGCTTCGACAGACCAGCCTGGGCGTATTGCTTGACGAAATTGATGCCCATGCCGCCGGGCAGGAAGATATATGTGGCTGATGGCTTGGCCGCACGCAGGGCGGAAATTTCGGCCTGGTAATCTTTTTGCCCTAATTTGGTATAGACCTCACCCGCGATCTTGCCTTTGAACATGCGCTTGAAGCCTTTGATCATGTCCTTACCGGCCTGATAGTTCGGGGCCATGACATAGACATTATCAATGCCTTTCGATGTCATGTACTTACCCATGCCTTCGGGCATCATGTCGTTCTGGAAGGCGACATTAAAGAAGTCTTCAGAACACTTCTTGCCCGCCACGGCGGACGGCCCGGCGTTAGAGCTGATTAGAAAGGTCTTGGACCGGGTCACCGGGCCATGAATGGCCAGCAACAGGTTGGACCAGATGATACCAGCGACGAAATCCACCCGGTCTTTTTTGACCATTTTATTGGCCAGTTGCTTGGCCACATCAGGCTTGCGTTTGTCATCGCCATAGATGATTTCCGTGTCCAGGCCACCCAGACGCCCGCCAATATGTTCCAGGCCCAATTCAAAAGCGTTCTTCATCGGCTTACCGATGATGCCGGCCCCGCCCGACAATGTGGTGATAAAGCCCACTTTGACCTTTTCCGCAGCCACCGGCGTTGCCGCCATGGCCAGCGCGATGCTTAGTCCTAAAATTCGTTTCGACATATCCCTAATTCTCCCAAGTCGTTAGGTGTTGATCGCCATTCCTGTTGCCCGGCTTTTTCTTATATTCCTGCCGGGATATTGCTTTAATTGTATCGAATTTTGCGCCAGGGCCAAAGCATCTAGTTTGGCTTTTGTATATATTCAATTGTGACGCCATCGGGGTCTCGCAGATACACCACCTTGCCGCCTGCGTTGGGGCCTTTATCGATAACAGTGATCGGGCCCAGGGGCAGAACCTGATGCGGTACGGAGGCTGCGACGGCGGCCTCTGCATCATCCACATCATAGGCCACATGGGCAAAGCCGGTGTCGCATGGCCGGCATTCGATCTTGGCGCGATCGGCAGGGCTGTTGTACTGGATCAATTCCAGGCGATGGCCAGGGCCTTGAATATAAGCCACCTCAATATCGGCACCTTGTACGCCGGTGATGGCTTGGATCAAATTCGGGTTGCGCGGTGCCCGGCTGATCATCTCAAAGCCCAGGGCCTCAACAAAAAATGCGACGGTCCGATCCAGGTTGGAAACCGTGAAAGACGTGTGGTTGGTGGAAAGAACGCGAAAACTGCTCATGCCAGCTCCTACTATAGCCCCCGAAAAAATGTGCCGTGCATAGGTGCCATGCGTCATCCACACTTGTCCAGAGGGCAGGCGAGGTTTAGGTTGGCGACATCATGACATCCTTAAGCGCCGCCATTGAAGGCACGTTGGGGCGCTTACCACCGCACATTCGCGCCATCGTGCTGATCCTGTTTGCCACCTTGTGTTTTACATCCATGCACACGGTGATCCGCTATGCCACGACGACAGGTGAAATCCACCCGTTCGAGGTGGCGTTTTTCCGCAATATATTTGGCCTGTTGGCGGTACTGCCCTTTGCCTTGCGCAATGGCGGCGCAACTTTTCGGACCCGGCGTATGAAGCTGCATGCCTTGCGTGGCATCATGCAGGTCTTTGCCATGTTGATGTTTTTCTATGCCCTGTCCATTACACCGTTGGCCAAAATCTCTGCCGTCAGCTTTACTGCACCTCTGTTTGCGACCCTGGGCGCGATCATATTCTTGGGCGAAAAGGTGCGGATGCGCCGTATTGTCGCCCTAATATTGGGTTTCGTCGGTGCTATGATCATTGTCCGTCCCGGCTTTATTGAATTAGATCTGGGCGCGGTGCTGGTCATGACCTCATCCTCCATCTGGGCCTGCGCCATTCTGATTATTAAATCCCTGGGACGGACGGAATCTTCTCTGACGATCACCACGTATCAGAACATATTCTTGATCCCGTTTACCCTTGTGGCTGCGCTGTTCTTTTGGACCTGGCCCAGTTGGAGTATGCTGGGCATGTTCGCGATCATGGGAATCTTTGGCAGTTTGGCCCATGTGGCCATGGCCGAATCCCTCAAACTGGCTGATGCCACGGCGATCCTGCCCTATGATTTCGTGCGCCTGATTTGGGCTACGGGAATTGGCTTTGTGGTCTTTGGCGAGATACCGGAGGTTTGGACCTGGGTTGGGGGCACGGTGATCTTCGCCTCCACCACCTATATCGCCTTCCGTGAAGCAAGATTGAAGCGGCTTCAGTCTGCGGCAAAATAGGCTATCATCGGTTTAAGAACCATATCGAGAGGTGGATGGCGGCTATGCAGATAGGTGAATTTGACGTTGTTGTCGTGGGCTGCGGCATTGCCGGGCTATCGGCGGCGATCACTGCGCAGCAGAACGGTGCACGGGTTGCCGTGCTGGAACGCGCACCAGAGGATGAACGCGGCGGCAATACCAGATACACGGAAAGTTTCTGGCGCATGAAGTCAGCGGATGCGGTTTCCGATGATTTCGAAGATCGCTTTGCCGCTAATGCAGGCGGTTGGCCCGATCCCGGCGTCCTGCGCGATGCGGTGCGGGACTGGAACAACCAACCACAGGTGCTGCGTGCCCTGGGCCTCGCAGACCCCCACCTTATCGCCACCATTGCGGAGGAGGCACCAAAGGCCCTGAAATGGTTGACGGAATTCGGCGTAAAGTTCGACTTTCTACCGCTCTATTTTCTCAGCCAATCAACCACGCGCATGGGCCCCATCGGTGGTGGCCTGGCATTGATAGAGGCGTTGGGTACCTATGCGGACGCGCACGCCGACGATATTGAAATATTCTACGAGACCGCAGCGCGGGGATTGATCCATGACGACGCGGGGGCAGTCGTTGGCATTCGCGCCGTAGGCCCCGGCAACAAATCTATGGAGGTTCGGGGCCGCAGTGTGATCCTGGCCAGCGGCGGGTTTGAGGGCAATCAGGAAATGCTAAGTCACTATATTGGCCCGCAGGCGCAATTCATTCGACCCGTGGCGCGTGGCGGCCATTATAATCGGGGCGAAGGGGTGGCTATGGCCCTTGCTGCAGGTGCCGCATCGTGTGGTGATTACGGCAGTTTTCATGCCCAACCCGTTGATCCGCGTTCGACAGACATTGAACCGGTGGTGCTAAATTATTCCTACGGCATATTAGTCAATGACGCGGGGCAGCGTTTTACGGACGAGGCACCGGGCATGGTGGATGCGACTTATGAGGAGGTCGCACGCCTCATCATGGGTCAACGTCACGGCATTGCCTATGCGGTCTTTGACGCCGGGTTGGATGATGTTGAAAACTGGCCGGTAACAGTCCGCTCGCGCATTCCGTCGATTGAAGCGGAAACTTTAGAAGAATTGGCCGAATTGATGGAGGTCGATGTCCGGGATTTCACCGACACCGTTGCAGCTTATAATCAGGCCTGCCCCGAGGATGGAAGCGCATTCGATCCCCTGACCACTGATGGGCTTGCGACCAGCGGGATAACCCTGCGAAAGTCTCATTGGGCCCGGCCCCTTGTGCGACCGCCCTTTCGGGCCTGGCCAATGATTTGTGCCAACTGCTTTACATTTGGCGGTGTAAAAATTGACGAGAATGCCCGCGTCATCAATGCAGAAGGCGACGCCATTCCAGGGCTGTATGCTGCTGGTGAGGTCGCGGGCATCTATTATCGGGTCTACACTGGCGCGACCTCTGTTATGCGCGGTGCGGTCACTGGTAGGTTGGCCGGTGCGGATGCCGCCCGGCGTAGAAATTCCAAGGATTTGAAGCGATGATCGAACATGCAAACGGCAAAGTCCTGGTTTCTAAAGACGGCCCGGTCACCATTGTCACCATCAACCGGGAAGAGGTGAAAAACGCCTGCGATGTGGAAACCGTACAAACCCTGTACGATGTCTTCGCCGAATTTGAGGCGGAAGAGGAAGCTAGAGTTGCGGTCCTGACAGGTGCGGGTGGCGCGTTTTGCGCCGGCGGGGATTTGGCGGAGCTCGCCTCAGGCGAAGCCCTCGGCTATTGCTGGGCGGGGACAGACCGTGGGGCCACACGGCGGCGGCTATCTAAACCGGTTATTGCCGCAGTTGAGGGCCATGCCGTGGCCGCCGGTTTGGCGCTGGCCGTGTGGTGTGACCTGCGGGTCGCTTCTGAAACGGCTGTGTTCGGGGTCTTTTGCCGGCGCTTTGGTGGGCCCATGCCCAATGGCTGTACCGTACGCCTGCCGCGTATTGTGGGGGAGAGCCGGGCTTTGGATATGTTGATGACGGGCCGGGGTGTTGATGCGACGGAGGCCAAGGCCATTGGCCTGGCAGACCGGGTGGTGCCTACCGGCCAGGCGTTGGTGGCGGCGACCGCATTGGCGCAACAGTTGGCAGGTTTCCCGCAAGTGGCCATGTTGTCTGATCGTGCCTCAACCATCAGTCAATGGGACTACGGGGAGGAGGAGGCGATTGATCGGGAAATCGCCGGCTCCAAAGCCGCCTTTGACGATCAATTCCAAACAGGCGCAGGACGCTTTATGAAAGGCGAAGGTCGCCACGGGGCGTTCGAGTAGAGCCATGCCACAAAAGATAATCGAATTTTATTGGGAAGTCGGCTCCACCAACTCTTATTTCGCCTGGCATTTGATCAAACCCATCGTGGCCCGCCATACCGCCCGCCTGGTTTTGCATCCCGTTAATTTAGGCTTCGTCTTTCGCCATCACAATTATGTCCTGATGGAAGAACCCCCCATTAAAATCGCCAACCGTCTACGCGACCTGGACCGGTGGGCAGAACGCCATGACCTGCCCTTTCGCATGCCCGATACATTCCCCATCAAAACCAGCCGCGCCCTGCGTGCCAGTCTGGCCATGCGCCAGTTCAGCAAGGAGGTCGAATTCATCGATGCCCTGATGGCCGCCTATTGGGAACGCAACGATGCCGCCGTCGCCGACTACACTGGCCTGCGCCCCCTGGCCGAAGCGCTGGGCGTCTCTGGCGATGAACTGGAACAGGCAGCCGAAAGCGACACCGTTCGTCAAATGCTGATCGACAGCACCAATGATGCCCTCGAACGGGGTATCTTCGGCGTCCCCAGCTTTGTCATCGACGGGGAGTTATACTGGGGCAAAGACCGTATGGAATTTATTGACGATGCTCTCAAGAACGATTGAGGCTTAATCGGGACGGAAGATCCATGCTTTCGTGTAATACCCGGACAATTAAGACGCCTGCATCATCGGCGACGTAAACGATGAGATGTTTTTCATAATTGTGAATACGCACAGGCGGATCAAATTCTGTTCGCTCTGGCGACAGCTTGGGGCTTTCCACCAGTTGCGAAAATTTTGACTCCAGGCGTGATAGATAGAGCCGCCTTTGCGCGGCACCCCATTTTCGTTGAGTATACTGACCGATACCTCGGACGTCTTGTTGGGCAGCTCTACTGACGCGAAAGCCCGACACTATTCGGCGTCTAGCTCTTGCTGTATTTTATCCATGCTGAAGTCATCGGCCACGCCACTTTCGATACCGGCAGTTATCGCATTCTGCAGCGCTTGATGCTTGGCTTCGTGTTCTTCAAGAATGCGTAATCCGGCTCTGACAACCTCACTGGCCGAGCCATAGCGGCCCGTGGAAAGTTGATGGCTGACGAAGCCTGTAAAATGATCCCCAAGTGCGATGCTGGTGGTTTTTGCCATTTGAACTGTCTCCTAGATTGTACCAATATATAGTAATTATTGGTAATTTGCAATTATCAGATTGTCGATGCCAAATTTCCGCTATCATCGGGGTGCATCTTTCTATTCATCAAGCATAGGGCGATCCCATGAACCATTCCGCCGATCCCGTTATCAGCGAAGAAGATATCAAGGCCTACAATGACGACGGCGCTGTGGTGCTGCGCGGTGTGGTCTCGCCTGAATGGTTGGCGCGGATTGCGGGCGCGATTGAGCGTGATATTGAGAACCCTGCTCCCTTTGTGCACGGCTATCCGGCGACAAATGGCAGGGGGCGGTTTCATGGTAATTTGCGGACTTGGGAATATGATCCGGACTTTCGGGCATTTTGTCAGGACTCTCCCATGCCTAGCTTAGCAGCACGCTTTCTAAACAGCGAAAACATTAATCTGTTGTATGATCAGCTGTTCGTGAAGGAAGCCGGTACGCCGAACCCGACCCGCTGGCATAACGATCAACCTTATTGGCCGATCCGGGGCTGGCAGGTCGTCTCTTTCTGGATGTCGCCTGATCGGGTAACCAAAGAAAGCGGCGCGCTGGAATTTGTCCGTGGCTCACATAAATGGAACACGTTCTATCAGCCGGAACGCTTTGGCGATACCAAGGCGCATGATAACTACGAACGCAATCCCGACTATGTGGATATCCCGGATATTGATGCTGCGCGGGATGATTACGATATCGTCACCTGGGATTTAGAACCGGGCGATATCTATGTTTTCCATGCCCTGACCGTTCATGGTGCAGGCGGCAATCTGCGTGAAGATATACGACGGCGCGGCTATACGGTGCGTTACACGGGCGATGACATTCGTTATGACACCCGGCCCGGCACCAATGAACATCTGCGCAGCGCAGAATTCAACGATGGTGACCGCCTTCGCGCACCGCAATATCCACAGGTGTGGCCCGGTACCTAAATCGACTGGTTTAGGTCAAACGACTTACGGTGCTTTTCTACGTTTTAGCGGACCGGAACCAGCTCGTGGCGCGCCTTTGATTTTAGGGATATTGATGGCCTTCGCTGCCTTAATAGCCAACTTGGCCTTTTTCGACATTCTTTTCTTGGCCTTTAGGACAGGCCTTTTAGCTGGCCGCTTTTCAGAATTTTCGGAACTGTCCGGTTTTTCCCAAGACTTTGCTTCTTTGCGTTTCTCACCTTGAGGTTTCTCATCTTGAGGTTTTTCCTGCCCGGCTTTTGGCGTGGGATGAATGACGGCGCTGTGTTGCTCTGCCTGTGGTTCCTTGCGGGCCGGCCTGCCGACCTGATGCCGCTTATCTTCGGCCCGATCACCCGGCGCACGGTCCCGCTCCAACTCCACTGAACGCTCGCCGTCGTTCCGGTCATAGCCAGAATTTTTGCGCGCCGCAAAGGGCTTGTTCTTCGTATAGGGCTTATCGGACCGCTCTGAGCGTTCCGAACGCCCCGGACGTTCTGGTCGCCCCGACCGCTCTGGCCGTTCGGACCGCCCCGAACGTTCAGACCGTTCAGATCGTTCAGATCGAGTTTTATAGTTTTGCGGCGCGCTATCCAGGCGGGAGACGGTAACGCCTTTTTCCACCGTCGCATCCGGACCAATGGCTTGCAGAAAACGATCCACACTGCCAGGCGCCAGTTCAACATAGGTTTGGTCCTGATCAATTCTGATCGCGCCAATATCACGCTTGGTGATGTCGCCGGCTTTGCACAGCATGGGTAGTAACCAGCGTGGTTCAGCCTGTTTGTTGCGGCCAACGCTGAGGGAGAACCACACACCGTCCTTGAAATCATCCCGCCGTTTGTCTTTTTGCTCGGGCGGGCCCGTATCCAACAATTCCTCTGGTGCGGATCGGCCCGCATGAAAACGCCGTACGAAGGCGGCTGCGATCTGTTCGGCACTGTGCTGGGATAACAGCTCCGTCACAAAGGATTGTTCGTCTTCCGTCAAGGGTTCGCTCAGGCTGGGATCGTTCAACAGGCGCTCGTTGTCCTTACGCATAATCTCCAGAACCGCCGGCGGTCTGGCCCATGTGGCATCAATCCTCGCACTTGCCAGCAACCGTTCCGTCCGCTTGCGCCAATTATGTGGCACCATCAGAACGGAGACGCCCTTTCGCCCGGCCCGGCCCGTGCGGCCACTGCGGTGAAGCATGTTGTCCTTGGTCTTGGGCAAATCTGCGTGGATCACCAATCCGCAATTGGGCAAATCAATGCCACGGGCGGCGACATCCGTAGCGATGCAAACCCTGGCCCGGCCGTTGCGCATGGCTTGCAGAGCCTGGGTGCGTTCGTGCTGGCTCAATTCGCCGGACAGAGCAACAACGGAAAAGCCACGATTGTTGAAGCGGGCGGTCATATGGTTGACTGCGGCGCGGGTGTTGCAAAACACCAACGCGCTTTCCGCTTCGTAATAGCGAAGGACGTTGGCGATGGCGTTTTCCCGATCATTGCTGGCAATGGTCAGGGCGCGGTATTCAATGTCTACATGCTGGCTTTGTTCGGCTTGGGTGGAAATGCGCACCGCATTGCGCTGATAGCGTTTCGCAAGGGCGGCAATCTGGCGGGGTACGGTCGCTGAAAACATTAATGTGCGGCGTGTTTCGGGCGCGGCATCGAGGATGAATTCCAGATCTTCGCGAAAACCCAGGTCCAGCATTTCGTCCGCTTCATCCATGACCACCGCTTGCAGGCCGGTCATGTCCAACGACCCGCGTCCGATATGATCGCGCAGACGACCGGGCGTTCCCACAACGATATGGGCCCCGCGTTGCAGGTTTCGCCGTTCGGTCCGCATGTCCATGCCGCCGACACAACTCGCAAATGAGGCACCGGTATCTGCATACAGCCATTCCAACTCCCGTTTCACCTGCAACGCCAATTCCCGCGTCGGGGCTACGGCAAGCGCCAGAGGTGCCTGGTGTCCCTGATCGTGACTGGGGAAGCGTGCGGCACCATCCAAGAGGGCGGGTGCCAGGGCTAAACCAAAAGCAACTGTTTTACCTGAACCTGTCTGGGCCGAGACTAAAACATCGGCATTTTGCAGGTCCGGATCTATTACAGCCTCTTGCACTGGGGTCAGCGTGGTGTAACCACGATTGTTCAACGCCTGGCCTAGTGCCGGGAGGACATTTTCGAATTCTGTCATGATCTCTTCATCCGGAATGCGGGTTTCGTGCGCCAGCCATCGGGTTATAAGTTTTTCGGCAAGCCAGTGACGTCGCAATCGCCACCGTAAGGCGCTGTGGAGCAAATCCTGTAGCGCCTTGTAATGCCTCATGCGGGCGTTGTACAGGACATAAAGGGTGAGGGTGCATTTAGTGATAACAAGCAATAGGGGGCGGAATCTGATATTTCTACGATAATGAGATTCGAACATTCCCGATAAGTTCTGGGGAGGCCTGAAGGGGTAGACGTGAACGCACGACGTGAATATGGGCCATTATTTCTAGGCATTGATGGCGGCGGTTCCGGTTGCCGGATACGCCTGTGTGATCTGCAGGGCAATTGCCTAGGCGTAGGTACAGCTGGCCCCGCCAATACGTTGTTGGGATTGCCGCAGGTGTTTGAACAGATTGTGATCGCAACCAATGCCGCGTTGTCACAGGCCGGCCTGGACCATGACCACATGGGATCATTGTATGCGGGCGCAGGCCTGGCAGGACTTTCCCTGGCGCGGGAGCGGGCGAAGCTGGCAGCATTTGAACATCCATTTGCCACCCTGGTGGCCGAAACCGACGCTCATACCGCCTGCCTGGGTGCCCATAACGGGAAAAACGGCGGTATCGTCATTGCCGGTACGGGCAGCTGTGGCCTGGCCCTGGTGGATGGTCAGGAACACACGGTCAGCGGTTGGGGCTTTGCCCTGTCGGATCAGGGCAGTGGGTCCAATCTTGGGCGAGCCGCATTGCGCCGGGCGTTAAGCGAGCACGACGGCATCGCACCCTCCAGCGCCTTGGGGCGCGAAATTCTGCAACGCTTTAATCACAGCCCTGAGGAAATGTTCCTGTGGTCAGAAGCTGCCAAACCCGGTGATTTTGCCGCCTTTGTGCCCATGGTTTTCGAAAATGCCCAGGCTGGCGATGACGCCGCCTTGGCTCTGGCCAGGCAAAGTGCGGGAGAGGTTACAGAGCTGATTGACGCCCTGGCCGCCAAAGGTGCACCGCAAATCACCTTGGTTGGCGGCCTGACCGGGCCTATCGACCCGTGGCTGCCCAATCGTCTGCGCCCAATTCTGGTCCCGGCCAAGTTTGATGCCCTACATGGGGCCTTGGTTCTGGCCCGCGCTGGAATGACTGCATGACAAAGGTCTTAACCAATGGCCGCATTTTTACTGGTGACGAAATCCTCACCGGCTACGATTTGGTTGTCGTCGATGGCTGCATTGGAGAGGTGAAACCTGCTGGTGCGCGACTAGATAATGAAATTGATCTGGACGGTGGCCTGTTGGCCCCGGGCTTTATTGATTGTCAGGTCAACGGCGGTGGCGGTGTTCTATTCAACGAACAAACGGATGCGGCAGCGATTGCAAGAATGATTACGGCCCACCGGGCTTTTGGCACGACAGGGCTACTGCCGACGTTAATCAGTGATGATTGGGCGACCATGGCAGCGGCCCGTGACGCAGTTCAAGGGGCGCGACGGCAAGGTCTACCTGGATTGCTGGGTTTGCATTTTGAGGGACCATATTTGAACCCCGAAAAAAAAGGTGCCCATGATAGCAGCCGGATCAGACCGTTGGAGCAGAGGTTCTTGAGCTTGGTTGAAGGTGGCGATTTAGGCTCTGTCATCGTTACGCTGGCACCTGAAATGGTGCCGTCCGGTACCGTTTCACGATTGTCGAAAGCAGGCGTGCGGGTCTGTGCCGGGCATAGTGCGGCAACCCCAGCTCAAATTGAAGCCGCCGTCGGCGAAGGTCTGGCAGGCTTCACCCATCTGTTTAACGCCATGCCGGCCATGGAAAGCCGACGCCCAGGCATTGTCGGTGCGGCCCTGGCCAATCCCGCAACTTGGTGCGGCATCATTGTTGATGGCCATCATGTGGACCCCATCACGTTGCGTGTTGCTGTCGCGGCTAAGGCCAGGGGCCGGATGATGCTGGTCACCGATGCCATGCCCAGTGTAGGGGCTGGCGAGGAGAGCTTTCAATTATCTGGCCAGACTGTGGTAGTTGAAGGTGGTCGTTGCGTCCTGGCCGATGGCACGTTGGCGGGTTCCAATTTGGATATGGCTAGTGCCGTGGGGAACAGCGTTGAACTATTGGGATTGCCATTGGAGGAGGCGCTGCGTATGGCGTCTCTTTATCCGGCTGAATTCTTAAGCATGGCTGATCGGCGAGGACGCATCGGACCGGGCTATTGCGCCGATCTGGTTTTGCTGGACGATGATCTTAACGTATCGCGGACATGGATCGGTGGGGAGATGGCGATCCACTAGTTAGAGCGCCTAACTCGACCTATTACTCAACCAGATGCCACCACAAATCAACGCCATGGCGATAAAGGCTTCGGGTCGCGGCTGTTCACTCAGGAAGACCACGCCCAGGGTCATGGCGACCAGGGGCAAAAGATAGTTGGCGGAGATGACAAAGTTTGCGCCCCGCTCCTGTACCAGAATGAAAAACAGCAAGGTAGCTGCGCCCGTACAATAGGCCCCTAAAATAAAGACCGCACCTATGGAAAACCAACCGGGGCTGGTGCTCAGACCGGGGTCGGTCGCGATGGCGATGGGGAACAGCATGACCGTGGCCAGGATCGATACCGCACAGGCGGCAACTGCGGGCGGCAGCGGTGTCATGCGCCGGGCGATCAGGGCGGTGATTGCAAAGCTGAGCCCCACCAGCAGCAACGAGCATTGGGCCAGCAAGTCGTCGCCCAGTCCCGCCAGCACGTCGGGACCCAGCAATACGACGATACCCATGAAACCTGCGGCTACGCCTGTGATGCGGGTCTTGGTCATCTTCTCCTCCCGGGTGCCAAAATGCACCACCACCAAGGTCACCAAGGGTGTGGCGCCGATGAAAATACCCGCCAAATTGCTATCCAGCTGGGTCTGGGCATTGGCAATTAGAAAGAACGGTAGGGCGTGCCCGACGATGGCCAGAATGGCGAGAATAAACCATTGCCGCTCATTGCCGATGGGGCTGGGCAGATCATGCCCTTGGCGTTTGGCGACCAGATAAAGGATCCCGGCGGCGACGGCTGTCCGCCCCATGGCGACCATCACAGGGGGCAGGTCCGCCAACGCCAGTTCGATAAACAGAAACGAAGACCCCCAGGCAGAAGCGAGGGCAAGCAATAGAATATAGTGGCGGGCGGATGGCCGCGAGGGTGCTGTCATGTCCGGGGCCTATTAACTGCTGCTATTTCGTTTTGTCGTCAGACTTGCCGGTATGTCCAGTTTGCCCCGACTGCTCCGCTAGTTTCCGCTGGCTTTCCAGGAAGGCCTCACTTGGTGGCACGTAGGGCGTCTTTAGGGTGATGGGTTTCACATAGATGTCTTTGACATGCGAAAAATCATAGGCTTGGCGGCGCAATTTGTCGGCCCTGTCATCGGCCCATTCGTTGTTTGCGCCCAGGCTGCGCAGCAACAGGAAATGCAGGGAAAAAATCAAATACCAGATCCCTAAAACCCAAAAGATTGGAAATTCCGGGGCCCAAGCCAGGCGAGACCAGATGGCGGCCCCTGCGCAAACGACAAACAGAATGCCATGATGGTACATCAGGGTCACCGCCGCGCGGTGCCTGTAATAGGCGAGAATGTTTTTAAAGAAACTCATAAAATAGCCCTTCGCCTAGAAATTTTCCACCCAGGGACGCACTTCAATAACGTGGGACCAGGCGCTGCGGTGCTGAATGTGGGTTTGATAATAGGTCTCGGCAATAGCGGCGGGGCGCAGGCGGCTGTCTTCCTCATTCTCGCCAATGCCGCCGTCAATGTTGAAATGGGCCACATGCACGCCTTGGGGCTGTAGTTCGCGGGCCATGGACTCCGCCAATCCCCGCAGGGCAAATTTCCCGGCGGCAAAGGTCGCGGAATTGGAAAAACCTTTCATAGACGCCGTCGCACCCGTAAACAGAATACTACCCGCGCCCTTTGGCCCCAGTCGCCGCGCACCCTCACGCCCTACGATAAACCCGCCCAAACATGACCGCTCCCAGCTTTCCGTAAACTCGGCCACGGTAATCTCCCCCACAGGCTTCCGCACCCGGCCGGAGGCATTATAGATGGTCACATCCATGGCCCCCAGATCAGCCTCCGCCCGCTCAAACAAGCCCATAACATCAGTTTCCGAGGTGGTGTCGCAGGCATAAGCCTTCGCCGTGCCGCCCGCTGCCTCAATCTCGCTCACCAATCCTGCTAGCTTATCCGCGTTCCGCGCGGCCACCGCCACACTATGACCCGCAGCCGCAAACCGCCGCGCCAACGCCGCACCAAGTCCAGGGCCAACACCAACGATAATGCAGGTGCCACAGGTATTGGGTTTGTTATCGGTCATGGTTCACTCCGCCGCTGTGGGTTGGGATTGGGGGTTGTGCCAGGCTTCCAGCAGGGCTGTCAGTTCCGCTGCTGCTGCTTTTTGGTTGCGTTCTTTGATGTGGCCATAGCCGCGAATTTGCGCCGGGTTATTGGCGATGGCCAGGGCCAGGGCGTGGTTGTCCGGGTTCAATGTGCCGAGCACTTCTTCCACCACGCCGCGATAGCTGGGAATGGCGGCGCGTTCGTGGCGACGTTCTTCCGTGCGGCCAAAGATATCGAAGGTGCCACCGCGCAGGCCCTTCATTTTGGCTAGGAAGCCAAAAGCGGTCATGATCCAGGGGCCGTATTCACGTTTGATCAAATGGCCCGTGTCCGGGTCCTTGCGGGACAACAGCGGCGGGGCCAGGTGGAAGGTTAGCTTCAAATCACCTTCGAACTGTTTGTCCAATGACGCCTGAAAAGCCCCATCGGAATACAGCCGGGCCACTTCATATTCATCCTTGTAGGCCATCAGCTTGAACAGGTTCTGGGCCACCGCCTCCGTCAGGCCGGACATGCCCTTGCCCTTGTTCTGTTCTGTGGCTTCAACTTGGCGGACGAAGCTTTCGTATTGTGCGGCATACGCCTCATCCTGATAGTCGACCAGGAAATCATGACGCCGGGCAATCATCTCATCCAGAGTTTCCGTTGGTGCGGCTTCCACCGGTGGGGTGGGATAGGCCATTTTTGTGACCTGCTCCAGATCCTCCGCCGCCAAACGGCCCAGGGCAAAGGCGCGGCGGTTCATGGCCACGGCAACACCATTCAATTCGATGGCCTGATCGATTGCAGCACCGCTGACCGGCAGGGCACCGCGCTGATGGGCATGGCCCAACAGGAACAAATTGGCGGCAATGGCATCTCCCATCAATGCTGTGGCCAGCCCGGTGGCATCGATGAATTCCGTGCGGTTGTCCCCCGCGCTGTCCCTGATCAGATCCCGCAGTTCCTGGTTATGGAAGTCCATGTCCGGGTTCATGGTGAAATCGGCAGTGGGGGCGAGGTGACTGTTCACAATCGCCTGGGTGCCGCCACGGCTGTATTTGCGCAAGGCTTCGGGGGCAGCAGCCGTCACCATGTCCGCGCCCAACAGCAAATCCGTACCACCGGCGGCGATGCGCACGGCGTGCAGATCCTCCGGCTTAGGCGCGATGCGAATATGGCTCATCACCGCGCCGTTCTTTTGGGCGATGCCGGTGAAATCCAGCACTGTGACGCCTTTGCCTTCAATATGAGCGGCCATGCCCAACAAAGCCCCGACAGTGATCACGCCGGTGCCGCCAATACCGGCAACCAGAATGTTATAGCCACCCGCCGCACTTGCTGTGTCAGGGCTGGGCAGGGCGGCGACGGCGGCATCCAGGGCTTCTGTATCCGCACCTTGTGCACGTTTTGGTTTCGCGCCCGACACGGTGACAAAGCTGGGGCAGAAGCCTTTGACGCAGGAAAAATCCTTGTTGCAGCTGGATTGATTGATCTGACGCTTACGGCCAAAGGCAGTTTCCAATGGTTCAACAGAGACACAATTGGATTCTACCGAACAATCACCGCAACCTTCGCAAACCGCAGCGTTGATAAAGGCCCGGCGGTCGGGATCGGGGAAGGTACCCCGCTTGCGCCTACGCCGCTTTTCCGCCGCACAGGTCTGGTCATAGATCATCACGGAGCAACCGGACGTTTGGCGCAATTCCTTTTGTACCTGATCCAGTTCGTCGCGATGGCGGATGGTAACGCCGGGCGCCCAGGACGTGCCGATAGCGTATTTATCCGGCTCGTCCGTTACGACGATGATTTTCGTGACGCCTTCGTGATGCACTTGCTGGCTGATTTGCCAAGGACTCAACGGGCCGTCATGGGGCTGGCCGCCGGTCATGGCGACGGCGTCATTGAACAGCACCTTGTAGGTGATGTTGACCTCGGAGGCGACGGCAGCGCGAATGGCGGTGATGCCGGAATGGTAATAGGTCCCATCGCCCAAATTGGCAAAGATGTGCTTCTCGCCCGTAAAGGCGGCCTGGCCCAACCAGGCGACCCCTTCGCCGCCCATTTGCGAGAACGTCTCGGTCGAACGGTCCATGGACAGGGCCATGAAATGACAGCCAATACCAGCTAAGGCGCGGCTGCCCTCAGGCACTTTGGTGGATGTGTTGTGCGGGCAGCCGGAACAGAAATACGGCGCGCGTTGAACCGGTGCCGTAGCGCGTTTGGCGGCCGCCTCCTTACGGTCCAGTTGCGCCATGCGCTCATCAATGGTGGGGGAGTTAACATATGAGCCGATGCGGGAGACGATGATGCGGGCGATTTGGCCTGGCGATAATTCACCATCCGAAGGGCAGAGCATTTTGCCGCTCTCATCGAATTTGCCGACCACTCTGGGGCGAACGTCCGCGCGCCAATTGTACAGCTGTTCCTTTAGCTGATTTTCGATGACGGCGCGTTTTTCCTCAATCACCAACACTTCGTCCAAGCCTTCGGCAAAGGCACGGATGCCTTCGCGTTCCAGGGGCCAGGGCATGCCCACCTTGTAAAGGCGAATGCCGATGGATGCGGCCATCTCCTCATCAATGCCCATATCTTCCAGGGCCTGACGGGTATCGAGATAGGATTTGCCGGCAGCAACAATACCGATGCGTGGCTGTGGGGCGTCCCAGACGATACGGTCAATGCCGTTGGCACGGGCGAATGCAAGGGCGGCATAGACTTTGTAGCGTTGCAGGCGTTCTTCCTGGCTCCACCGATCATCAGGCCAGCGAATGTTCAGGCCACCAGGGGGCATATCAAAATCGGGGTGCTGAATATCCAGGCGGGCGGGATCTACATCAACTGAGGCTGAGCTTTCCACCACTTCCGAGACGCATTTGAAGCCGACCCAGACACCGGCGTAGCGGGACATCGCAATCCCCAACAGGCCGTAGTCGAGATATTCCTGAACCCCTGCCGGATACAACATGGGCACCATCCAGGATGCCAGGTTATGTTCGCTTTGCCCCGGTACGGTGGAGGATACGGCGGCATGGTCATCACCGCACATCATCAGGACCCCGCCATTGGGGTCCGTGCCTGCATGGTTGGCGTGGCGCACCACATCGCCGCAGCGATCAACGCCGGGTGCTTTGCCGTACCAAATGCCAAAGACGCCATCATATTTGGAATCGGGACCGAGGTTCAGTTGCTGGCTGCCCCAAATTGCGGTGGCGGCCATATCCTCGTTTACGCCGGGTTGGAATTGGATGTGGTTCTTGTCCAGGAAGGGTTTCGCCTGCCACAGCTGTTGGTCGAATGCACCGAGGGGGGATCCGCGATAGCCGGAGATATAACAACCCGTATTCAGGCCCGCGGCCTGGTCACGTTGCCGCTGCATCATGGGCAGGCGCACCATGGCCTGGGTTCCGGTCAGAAAAACCCGGCCGGTTTCCAAGGCGTATTTGTCATCCAATGATACATTGGCCAAATTTGTGGCCAGCGTTGTGTTAGCCGTCGTCATGCTAAATCCCCAGCAATTACTTCAATACTAAAATCCGGCACCCAAGTGCCGTTGTTCGGCACTCTAGCGCCGTCTGTCAGCGCCCTGCTTCGATACCGAACTCGGCGACCTTGCGATACAGGGTAGACCGGCCAATCCCAAGGCGACGGGCTACTTCCGTCATTTGGCCGGCATATTTGTCGATAGCCAGGCGGATCATGTCAGCCTCCATAGCATCCAATGTCCGGACATCCCCAGTATCATTGAGGGCCTGTAGGGCCCCGGGAGCCCCCGCCGCACCATTGCCATTGATTAGTGATGGCGTTGTCATGCCTATGCTTTTGGCGATTTGCGGGAAATCCCCAATGTCCAATTCGTCACCATCGCATAACACGACCGCCCGAAAGATTGCATTCTCCAACTCCCGTACATTCCCCGGCCAATCAAAACCCATCAACAAATCGAGAGCATTGCCGGACAGTTTGCGCACGGCTTTGCGTTCGGTCGCCGATAATTTATCGATGAAATGCTGTGCCAGGGGTGCAATGTCGTCCAGGCGTTGGCGCAGGGGCGGGATATGAATTGGAAAGACGTTCAGGCGATAAAATAAATCCTCGCGGAAATTGCCTTCGTTCACCTGTTGCTGCAAATCTTTGTTGGTGGCGGATATCAGGCGGATGTCCACCTTCACCGGTTTGCGGGCACCCACCGGGTCAACTTCGCCTTCCTGCAGGGCGCGTAGTAGCTTAACCTGCATGTCCTGACGCAACTCGCTAATCTCGTCCAAAAATAAGGTGCCGCCATCGGCTTCTTGGAATTTGCCTGCGTGGCGTTCGTTGGCACCGGTAAAAGCGCCCTTTTCGTGACCGAACAGAATGCTTTCCACCAGGTTTTCAGGGATGGCACCACAGTTTACAGTCACGATCGGCTTGCCCGCGCGCTCTGATGAACCTTGTACGGCGCGGGCGATCATTTCTTTGCCGACGCCGCTTTCCCCCTCAATCAAAATGGGGATGTTAGATGATGCTGCCCGTTGCGCCAGACCTAGCGCCTCTGCCATGGCGTCGCTGCCGGCGATCAGATCGTCGAATTGCATGCGGCCATCGACCTGCCTGCTAAGGCGGGAGACCTGCCCCGACAGCACATTCATCTTCAGGGCGTTTTCCATGGAGACGAGCAAACGTTCCGGGCTGGCCGGTTTCGGGATAAAGTCCGCAGCACCGGCCTGCATCACCTTGACGATGACATCGATACCACTTTGCGCCGTTAGAATAATGACGGGAAGATCCGGCCGTCGTGATTTAACCTGTTGCAGAACGGCGAAACCATCCAGATCCGGCATCACCAGATCCAACAGGATCAAGTCTATAACATTGCCTTTTTCCGTTTGCATAAAGGCCACGGCATCCTCGCCGCCCTTCGCAATCTCGACGTCGTGACCGTGGCGACTGACCACGGCCTCCAACAGGCGTCTTTGAGTGGGATCGTCATCGACGATCAACACGGTCTGCGCCATTGCCCTCAACCTCGTCCCTCATTACTTATAACAAAGAGCAATTATTTTGCTCCATTCTTTAAGAGTCTGAGCGCATTTTAATCTAATGCGCTTGGGACAGTCTAACGCCTGTGCCATTTCGGGACAAGCAATGATTAATCAGATAGGTGATTTATGGAATTGGGGAATTTGCCACGTTGGGATCTAAGCGATCTTTACAGCGGCCCGGATGCAGCGGACCTGGCGGCCGATCTTGAAAAGGCGGACGCGGCGGCGAAAAAATTCAATGGGGATTTCGCAGGCAAGGTCGGGTCCCTATCGGCGGCGGGTCTAGCGCATGCCATTCAACGCTATGAGCGGGATGAGGATCTGCTGGGCCGGATTTCCAGCTATGCCCAACTGTACCACGCAGCAGATGTCGCTGATCGTGAAGTGGGGCGGTTTTACCAGACCACCATGG
>JAPKBD010000040.1 GCA_028824965.1 Alphaproteobacteria bacterium
ATTTTACGCACGGTCTTCCAATATGAATTCATCATGCTGGGAACTTAATGATCGCGGGCCTCACCTGAAAGTCAATTGTCGGTGAGCGGTCTTTGCCCGACTCAAAAACAAACCCGGCACAAAGCAAGTTTGTGCCGGGTTTATAGGCTTCAATAACTATGCTGCGTCGTTCATCAGGTTACGCAGGACGTACTGCAGAATGCCGCCGTGACGGTAGTATTCCACTTCATCCAGGGTATCGATGCGGCACAACAACTTGACTGGGCGCGAGGTGCCATCCGCATAGTTGATAGTGCAATCGATATCCATGCGCGGTGTGATGCCATCTGCGATACCGGTGATATCGAACGTTTCCGTACCCACCAGATTGAGGGAGCCAGCGGCAGGACGCCCATGCCGACCAGGTTGGAGCGATGAATACGTTCGAAACTTTCCACAATCACCGCGCCGACACCCAGCAGTTGGGTGCCTTTGGCGGCCCAGTCACGGGATGAACCGGTGCCGTATTCCTTGCCGGCCACAATGACCAAGGGCACGCCATCGGCCTGATAACGCATGGCGGCATCATAGATCGGCATTTCCTCACCACTGGGTTGATGGCGGGTGATACCACCTTCTGTGCCCGGTGCCATCTCGTTGCGGATACGGGTATTGGCAAAGGTGCCACGCATCATGATCTCGTGATTGCCCCGGCGCGAGCCATATGAGTTGAACTCCCGTGTCGGCACTTGGCGATCATTGAGATACATGGCTGCGGGGCTATCACCTGCGATCGAACCTGCGGGAGAGATATGATCGGTGGTCACCGAGTCCCCCAACATGGCCAATTCCCGTGCCCCGGTGATGTCAGTGATTGCTACCGGGCTCCGCTGCCATACCGTCGAAATAGGGCGGGTGCTGCACATAGGTGGAGACCGCATCCCAATCATAGGTCAGGCTGTCTTTGGCGGTGACGGCCTGCCATTCTTTCGGGCCGGTGAAGACATCGCTGTAGCGGTTGGCGAACATATCCGGCGTCAGGGCCTTGGCCACTGTATCGGCCACTTCTTGTTGGGAGGGCCAGATGTCGGCCAGATACACAGGTTCCCCATCGCTGCCTTTGCCCAGAGGCTCCGTGGTCAGATCCCGGTTCAGGCTGCCCGCCAAGGCATATGCCACGACCAGGGGTGGGGAGGCCAGATAGTTGGCCCTGACATGCGGGCTGATCCGGCCTTCAAAGTTGCGATTGCCCGAAAGCACTGCCGTGGCGACTAGATCACCTTCGACAATGGCATCGGAAATCGGCTCCGCCAAAGGACCGGAGTTGCCGATGCACGTGGTGCAGCCAAAGCCGACCACGTTGAAGCCCAGGGCATCAAGGGGTTCCTGCAGCCCGGCAGCATTCAGATAGTCGGCGACAACCTGGCTGCCTGGCGCGAGGGAGGCTTTGACCCAAGGTTTGGTCTGCAGACCTTTCGCGTGGGCCTTTTGCGCCAACAAACCGGCCGCCACCATGACCGAGGGGTTGGAGGTATTGGTGCAGGACGTGATCGCCGCGATGACCACATCGCCGCTGCGCAGACCATAGCTGGCACCTGCGACGGGCACGGATTTCTCTGTGGTCGCACCGGGCATCAATTTCGGCAGTTCTTCACTGAAGGATGCCTTGGCATTGTCCAGGGGCACCCGGTCCTTGGGCTGGGTTGGGCCGGAAATGCACGGCACAACCGTGGTCATATCCAGCTCCAACGTCTCGGTGAATACCGGGTCCGGGCTGTCCGCATCGCGCCACATCCCCTGGGCCTTGGCATAAGCCTCGACCAGTTTGACCTGGGATGCCTCGCGGGAGGTGAATTCCATATAGCGCAAGGTTTCACTGTCGATGGGGAAGAAGCCACATGTGGCGCCATATTCCGGCGCCATGTTGGCAATCGTGGCCCGGTCCGTCAGGGGCAGGTTGTCCAGGCCGGGGCCATAGAATTCAACGAACTTGCCAACCACGCCTTGGGCGCGCAGCATTTGCGTCACGACCAGAACCAGATCCGTCGCGGTGGTGCCGGCGGGCAATTTGCCGGTTAGCTTCATGCCGATCACCTCGGGCAGCAACATGGACACGGGCTGGCCCAGCATGGCCGCTTCGGCCTCAATGCCGCCTACACCCCAGCCTAATACTGCCAGGCCGTTGACCATGGTGGTGTGGCTATCGGTGCCGACCAATGTATCTGGATAGGCAATATTCTTGCCGTCGTTTTCAGAACTCCAGACCACTTTCGCCAGGTATTCCACATTCACCTGATGGCAGATGCCGGTCCCTGGTGGTACCACGCGGAAATTATCGAATGCCTGTTGGCCCCAACGCAAAAAAGCATAACGTTCGCCGTTTCGTTCGAACTCCAACTCAATATTCTTGGCCAGGCTGTCGGCTGTTCCAGCGTGATCCACCATGACCGAATGGTCGATGACCAGGTCCACGGGGGACAGCGGGTTAATCTTTTTGGGATCGCCACCCATATCGACCACGGCGGCGCGCATGGCGGCCAGATCAACAACCGCCGGCACGCCGGTGAAATCCTGCATCAGCACACGGGCGGGACGATAGGCGATTTCATGATCAGATCGGTGGTCTTTCAGCCAACCGGCCAGGGCGTCCGCATCTTCAGTGGTGACGCTGCGGCCATCTTCAAAGCGCAGCAGATTTTCCAGCAGGACCTTTAAGGAGTATGGCAGGCGGGAAAGGTCACCCAAACCACCTTCGTAGGCGGCGGGTAGAGAGAAATAATCAAAATCGGTCCCATCCACGTTTAGGGTGCGACGGGTATTCCGGGAATCATTGCCGATGGAAGTCATGGGCAGTCTCCTCTTAATGTGAGTGTGCGATTTCAGTATGTGCGGCGTCAGACAGGTGGCGCGCGGCGAGGTGTGCCGGCGGCGCGATCCAACGCTATTTTTCGCCGAAAAAGTTTAGTCAGATATAACTGACCGCTTCATAGCCTCTTTCTAGGCAAAAATCACTTCCCCCCATGGGAATTTACTTGATCCTTCCTGGCGCAAGCACCTTCGACAACATAGGCTGGGATAAATAGGCAAATTAGGGGAGACGACAATGGACTTGGAATTAACCGGCAAAACAGCGCTTGTTACAGGTGCGTCAAAAGGCATCGGGCTGGCGGTGGCCAAAGGACTGGCCGCTGAGGGCTGTAATTTGCATCTAACGTCGCGCACCGCGGCGGACCTGGAAAATGCCAAAGGAATCATTGAACAGGCCCACGGCGTTGATGTCGCAACCCATGCCATGGACCTATCGGCACCAGGAAATGTTGCGAAATTAGCAGTGGCGGTGGGTAATATTGATATTTTAATTAACAACGCAGGGGCAATTCCAGGCGGCGATATCGGCACCATCAATGAGGCTGCCTGGCGTGAGGCGTGGGACCTGAAAGTATTCGGATACATAAATATGACGCGACTGTTTTTGGAGGCCATGATCGCACGCGGAGACGGGGTCATTGTCAACGTTGTTGGTCTGGCTGGCGAGCGTCCGGCAGCCAATTATGTTGCGGGTTCCGCTGGCAATGCCTCGCTGATGGCGCTCAGCCGGGCAATCGGCTCAACCTCAATGGATCAAGGGGTTCGCGTCTTGGCGGTCAATCCGGGCCCGGTGGAAACGGACCGGATTACGACCCTGATGAAGGCCCGGGCTGAAGCCGAACTGGGTGATGCGGATCGCTGGCGGGAGTTGACCGGAAACTGGCCCATGGGCCGTGCGGCAAAGCCTGAAGAATGTGCTGATCTGGTGGTCTTCGCCGCCTCTGCCAGGGCCAGCTATATCTCGGGTGTGGTGCTGACAATCGACGGCGGAATTGGTGCGCGCGGCTAGGCAGGCTCAAAAAATTATCCATAAGTCAAGCGCAACAGACGCTTGACCGATCAAACGCCAGCCGCTTAAGTATTAACAGGCGTTAATCAGGGTGAACCGGATAAGCTGGAAAACTGGCACAAGGTTCTGTTGAAATATGCACCGACCGCGTTGGTGCATGGGTGGTGAGTAGTATGTTGAGTGCAGGTTCGGTCGCAGGTTCGGTCGCAGGTTCGGTCTTTGTGGAACTTCCAAAATGAAGCTTGAACTCGGGCCTGGAATATTGGCTGTGATGGCCGGTGTCAGCGCTGGCCTGATGAACCCCTCCCCGATGCACTCTCTAATTAATCCCTACGGCGGATATAACATTCAAAATATCAAGGTGACGGCAGAATGACTGACACGGCTGGCTCCGGCGGGAGCGTGAAACTCAAGTTTGATGGTGTGGCGAAGAATTTTGGTGGCGTGCGTGCCGTCTCCGGCGTCAGCGCGGAGGTGAGGGAGGGGGAAATCTTTTCCATCATCGGACCGAATGGTGCCGGTAAGACGACGATGTTGAACATGACGTCGGGATTTTACCACCCCGATGAAGGCAGCATAAATTTCGAAGATACGGACATTAGCCAGACCCAACCTTCGAAAATTGCCGCCCTGGGTATTTCCCGAACATTCCAGAACATCGCCCTGTTTCGCGGTTTGACCGTCTTGGAGAACCTGATGCTGGGCCGCCACGTCTTGATGAAGACGGGTGTGCTGGCCGCATTCGCCTATTGGGGACCGGCCCAGCGGGAAGAGGTTGAACATCGGCAGCGGTGTGAGGAAATTATCGATTTTCTGAAATTGACCGATCTGCGCAAAACGCCTGCGGGTGCGCTGGCCTACGGTCTGCAAAAACGGGTGGAGCTGGGACGTGCCCTGGCATCAGAGCCGCGGTTGCTGCTGTTGGATGAGCCCATGGCCGGTATGAACCAGGAAGAGAAAGAGGACCTGGTGCGCTATGTCCTTGATGTGAACCAGGAATGGGGCACCACGATCGCCTTGATCGAACATGATATGGGCGTTGTCATGGATATTTCCGACCATGTCATGGTGATGGATATGGGTGAAAGAATATCTTTCGGCACACCTGATGAGGTGCGCGCCGACCCTCGGGTGATCGAGGCTTATCTGGGCACAACAGATCACAAGGAGGTTGCTTAACCTATGGCCGATCTAGCTACATTATCGCAATATATGCGCCGCAATGGCCAAACCATGGCCGAGCAACCGGCCATGCGGATGAAATATTTGGGTATCTGGAATACCTATAATTGGACAGACTATAACGAACAGGTTTGTGAATTTGCCGCCGGGCTTTCCACCTTGGGCTTTAAGCGTGAGGATAAGCTGGGCATTATCGGCAACAACATGCCGCAGCTCTATTGGGCGCAAATGGCAGCGCAAAGCCTGGGCGGTACGGCGGTCCCACTCTATCAGGATTCTATCGCCAAGGAACTTGCCTTTGTCCTGCGCCATTCCGACGCCAAAGTGATCGTCGCTGAAGATCAGGAGCAGGTGGATAAAATTCTCTCCATCAGAGACGAATTGCCCAATTTGGAGCATCTGATTTATTGCTACGATCGCGGCATGACGGACTACGATGTTGATATCCTTTTATCCTACAAAGCTGTGCAAACGGCCGGTCAAACCCTTAACAGTGCCGATGCCGGCTTTATCGATGGTGAAATCGATAAAGGTACGAGCAGTGATATTGCCCTGATGTGCTACACCTCCGGCACCACGGGCAATCCAAAAGGCGTTATGTTAAGCCACTATAACCTGCTGTCGGTGGCCGAAATCTTTATCGCCAGTGAAGGTATTCGTGCAGACGATGATTTCCTGTCCTATTTACCCATGGCATGGGTTGGCGATACGGCCTATGGCCCGGTGATCTCCATGCTGATCGGCGCCACCTGTAACTGCCCCGAAGGTCCCTCGACCGTGATGCGTGATCTGCGGGAACTGGGACCCACGGGTATTATTGCCCCGCCCGCCATCTGGGAAGGGATGCTATCGAATTTGCAGTTGCGCGGTGCCGATGCGACACCTTTGAAACGTTGGGTTTTTAGCTATTTCACAGGTGTTGCCCGGCAGATTGAGGATTTGAAGGCAGAGGGTAAGCCCGTGCCCGGTGGCCTTTCTTTCGCCAGCGCAATTGGTGAATATGTTGTCTATGGCCCTATTCGCGATCAACTCGGCCTGCGCCGGGCGCGATGGTGTTATAGTGGCGGGGCACCCATGGGGCCTGACACATTCCGCTTTTTCCGTGGCCTGAAAATTAATCTGAAACAAGGTTACGGCATGACCGAAGTCGGCGGTCTGGTAACCTTGCAACCTGATGATGAGGCCAGCTCCGATACTGTTGGCCGGCCTGCGCCTGGTATCGATGTGCGGGTCGTGGACGATGGTGAGGTTCAGATCAAATGCGCGGGCGTTTTTGCCGGTTATTACCAAGAGGATGCTAAAACAGCCGAAGTCATGACGGACGACGGCTGGTATCGGACGGGTGATGCGGGCGTGTTAAACGAAAACGGCCATTTGGTCATCATTGATCGGGCCAAGGATGTGGGCAAGCTGGCGGATGGTACGCCTTATGCGCCGCAATTCATTGAATTGAAGATGAAATTCAGCCCCTTCGTCAGCGAAGTCGTCTCTTTCGGCGATGGCCATCCCTTCATATCGGCCATGGTCGCGATCGATTTTGATACGGTTGGCAAATGGGCCGAGGGCAAGGGACTTCCCTATACAAACTACATGGATCTTAGCCAGAAACCGGAAGTCGTCGGCCTGATCGGTGACGAGGTTCGAAAGATCAACCAGGGTTTGCCGGAGGTGTCCCAGATCAAACGGTTCTTGTTGTTGAGCAAGGATCTGGATGCCGATGATAACGAGATCACCCGGACGCGTAAATTACGCCGCGGCTTCATTGCCGAAAAATACGGCCCTGTGATCGAAGCGTTTTACGGTGGACAGAACGAGGTGGCGCTGAGTTTGGCGGTCACATTCGAAGACGGTACGGAAGAGCATATTGACTCCCGCATGACAATCCAAGATGCGGCCTAGGAGAGCATTACGTTATGGAATGGCAGTTTCTATTTGAATTATCGGTCAACGGATTGTTGACGGGCATGATGTATGCCCTGATCGCTGTTGGCTTTGTGTTGATCTACAAATCAACGGACGCGATCAATTTTGCCCAGGGTGAATTTGTCATGATCGCGGCGATTGTTGTCGCGGGTATGGCAACCAATTATGGCTTCCCTCTTATCGCGGCAATCGCGGTGGGGCTGGTCTTTATGATCGTCTTCAACCTTGCCCTCGAACGCTTTGTGCTGCGCCCCATGATCGGTCGGCCCATTGTCGCGATTATCATGGCGACGATCGGTTTGGCCTTGGTCCTCCAAGGTGCCGGTCCGTTGGTATTTGGTGCGGGCACCAAGCCCCTGGATATCGGCGTGCCTGACGAACCATTGATCATAGGGCCCTTGTTCATGACGCCGATTGATGTGGTTGGTGCGGCGATTTCAATTGCCTTCCTGGCCGTCTTTGGTTGGTTCTTTATGAAAAGCCGCAAGGGCGTCGCCATGCGCGCGGTGGCCGACAGTCACATGACATCCATAGCCATGGGTATCAATGTGGAGCGGTATTTTGCGCTTGCCTGGATCCTGGCCGGTGTGGTCGCGCTGCTGGGTGGCCTGGTTTGGGGCAGTGCCATTGGCGTTGATACCCAGATGGCGGCCTTGGGCCTAAAAGTGTTTCCCGTGGTGATCCTCGGCGGTTTAGACTCGATTATCGGTGTGGTCATCGGCGGCCTGATCATCGGTCTTGTCGAGGCCCTGGCCGCCGGTTATGTCGATCCCTTTGTGGGTGGTGGAACCAAGGACTTTACCCCTTATGTGCTGATGATCCTGGTGCTGATGTTCCGGCCGTACGGAATGTTTGGCAAACCGATTATCGAGAGGATTTAGCCCAATGTTCCATCGGGAAAGCGGTTACTTCAAAACCTCGTACCAGGCCGATATGGCCCTCTATCCATTGCCTATTGCGAAATATACGATCTGGGCGTTCTTGGCGATTTTCTTTGTTGCCTGCCCGATGTTGCTGGATGAATACCACTTATCCATCATCAATCTGGTTGCCATCGCCGTTGTTGGTGTCCTGGGCCTGAATATTCTGGTTGGCTATACGGGGCAGATTTCCATTGGGCATGCGGCCTTTATGTCGGTGGGCGCATATACTGCGGCTAATCTGGCGACGAAGCTGGACCTGCCTTTCTGGCTGACCGTGCCGTTGGGCGGTCTCATGGCGGCCTTTATCGGCATTCTTGTGGGTATTCCGTCGCTGCGCATCAAGGGCCTTTATTTGGCGATTGCGACCCTGGCGGCGCAATTTATTATCGAATGGATCATCAACCATACGCCTTCGATTAGCGGTGGTGTTGCCGCCTCAATCGAAATGCCCCGGCCGGTCTTCTTTGGCATGGAATTGGCCAACCAGGCGGAGCTGTATTATTTCCTCATGTTTATCATGGTGATCGCGATAATTGGTGCCCTGAACCTGGTGCGGAGTCGCATTGGGCGGTCCTTTATCGCCGTCCGTGATCAGGAGATCGCAGCCGAAATTATCGGCATCAATGTTTTCAAAACCAAGTTGATCGCTTTTGCCGTTTCGTCTTTCTACGCCGGCGTCTGCGGTGTCATGTACACCTACTATTTGGGCATCGCCAACTATGAAAACTTTCAGCTGATCACTTCGATTGATTATCTGGCGATGGTGATCATCGGCGGCCTTGGCTCTATTCTGGGGTCGATCTTCGGTGCGGCCTTCATCACCATGTTACCTATCGTCATTCGCCTCTGGATGGAGGCGTTTGGTTCAATATTCGTCGACGATGCTGCGTTGGCGCAAGTGATTGCCCAGTTCCGTCTGATTATATTTGGCGGTTTGATCATTGTGTTCCTGGTTGTGGAGCCTGATGGTCTGGCTAAACTGTGGCAAAATATCCGGAATTATTTCCGGACCTGGCCATTCTCCTATTGAGTTTTGGTATGGGGAGAAGGCACACTAACTTATCGATCAGATTTTAATCCAAACCAGGGAGGTATCGGATGAATCATCTAAAGACAGGCCTATTAATGGCCGGCATGGTCGCAGGGGTTGCCACAATGGCGACCAGCGCGGTCCAGGCTAAAACACTCATCGTCGGCATGGCGTGTGACCGCACGGGGCCGACACAATCCGTGGGCGTTGTTCTTTGCCCGGCCTATCATGACTACGTCAAGCTGATTAATTCCAAAGGCGGCGTCATGGGTAACAAGGTCAAGGTTATCGAGATCGACACCCAGTACAAAGTTCCCGCATCGGTCGAAGCCTATCAGCGCTTTAAGAAAGAGGGCGCGGTTGTTGTCGCACTTTGGGGCACACCAATGACCCAGGCGATCACGCCGAACCTGAATGCCGACCACATTCCTGGCACCAGCCCGGGCTTTGGCACGGCGGCTGCCGCCAATGGCGAAAAATACCCCTATCTATTCCCCATGGCGGCCTCTTACTGGTCACAAGCCGGTGCGGCGGTGACCTTTGCCAAGCAGGAATTGGGCGGCGATATGAAGGGCAAGAAAATTGCCTTCATCTTCTATGATAACCCAGCCGGTCGGGAGCCACTCCCGGTTCTTGACAAGCTGGCGAAAATGGAAGGCTTCGAGCTGAAAAAATTCGCCATCCCCCCACCTGGTGTGGAAATGAAAGTCCAGGTTCAGGACATCGTTCGCCGCTATCGCGCGGATTTCGTGATCAGCCATCTTTTCGGTAAAGGCCCGGCTGTACACATCAAGGAATTCAAGCGTATGGGCTTTCCCCTGAAAAAGGTGCTGTCCTTCGTTTGGGGTGCCGGTGAGTCTGACATCAATGGTGCCGGCGGCTGGGCCAAAGCCCAGGGCTATAACGCCTTGAACTTCGCTGGTGTGGGGTCCGACTATGCCATCCTTGATGAGATCAAGGCCATGTACAAAGCGCAAGGCAAAGACGGTCCCAAGCAAATGGTCAATTCCGTGTACTACAATCGTGGCATTCTGGCCGCAGCGGTACATCTGAAAGCCATGGAAATGGCCATCAAGGCCAAGGGCAGCGGTGATATCACCGGTGAAGATGTCCAAAAAGGCTTCCTGGCCATCAAGGACTTCAGGCTTGACGGTATTCTGCCTCCATTGGACTTCACCGAACTCGATCATGAAGGCGGCGGTTGGGCCCGTGTCTTTCGGGTTGAAGGGGACGGCTTTGTTCCCGCCGGTGATTGGCTTCGCGGTTATCGCGACGTCGTTATCGAAATGTTGAAAGCAGAGTAGTAAGACCTCTATCCCGGTGGCCGGCCACTACCCAATACGCAGTGGCCGGCCATCGGATTTTATTTTTTTATAATTTTTTATGATTGAGTCGCCGCATGTTAGTTCTGAATAATATTGAGGTCGTCTTCGACAACGTGATCCTGGTTCTTAAGGGTATATCGATTGAGGCCAAGGAAGGGGCGATCACGACAATTCTAGGCGCCAATGGTGCCGGTAAGACGACGACCCTCAAGGGTATTTCGGGTTTGCTACGCCCCGAACGTGGCGATGTGACCCGTGGTTCCATTGAATATAACGGCGAACGGATCGATCAGCTGAGCGCGCATGAGACCGTCAAAAAAGGCATCGTGCAGGTCTTTGAAGGGCGTCAGGTGTTCGAACATCTGACGGCAGAGGAAAACCTGATCGCGGGCGGCCATATCGTTTCCACCGCCAGGATGAAGGAGAACCTGGAAAAAGTTTACGAATATTTCCCCCGGGTTTACGAACGTCGGGAAGTACAGGCTGGCTATCTCTCTGGCGGTGAACAGCAGATGCTAGCTATTGGTCGGGCCCTGATGTCCGATCCCAAGCTGGTCCTGTTCGACGAGCCATCCCTGGGCCTGGCACCCATGATCATCGAAGAAATTTTTGGCATTATCAAACGCCTGAACAAGGAAGAGAACCTGACTGTTCTTTTGGTGGAACAGAATGCCACGTTGGCACTGAATATAGCTGAGTATGGCTACGTCATGGAAAACGGCTCCATCGTGTTGGAGGGTTCGGCCGAGGCCCTGCGCGAAAACGCTGATATTAAGGAATTTTATCTTGGTATTTCCAGTGGCGAGAAAAAGAGCTTTCGCGATGTGAAGCATTATCGCAGGCGCAAACGCTGGCTGGGCTAAGACCTAGCCGCAATTTGACAATTTCGCCGGCGCTCCGGCACCACGGTTAATCTGATGAAGAGGGCGCGCCATGAGCAGTGCTGACGAATTTTACGACGATCTTGAAATCCGCGATCCGCAGCAGCGGGAAGATCAGCTCATGGCCCAGCTGTCGGCCCAACTCGCCCACGCAAAGGCCAATGCGCCCCATTATGGGGAGGTCTTTGCGGATTTGGATCCAGCCACAATGAACAGCCGCGCCGCTTTAGCCACCCTATCCGTAACACGAAAATCCGATCTGGCGGCCTTGCAGAAGAAAACGCCCCCTCTGGGTGGTATCAACACGGTGCCATTGTCCGAGCTGTCCCACATCTTTGCCTCACCTGGCGGTTTGTATGAACCGGACGCAGATCGCAAGGATTATTGGCGCTATGCCCGTGCCCTCTGGGCGGCCGGTGTGCGACCAGGGCACGTGGTGCACAACACATTTTCCTATCATTTGACGCCCGCCGCCATGCTGGTGGAAAGCGGCTGTCGGGCCATTGGCTGCCCAGTGATCCCAGGCGGCGTGGGCAACACAGAAATTCAAATTCAATTGGCTGCCGACCTGAAACCGGATTTTTTCATCGGCACGCCATCCTTCCTGCGCATTATTCTGACCATGGCCAAGGAACTTGGCCATGATCTGTCAAATCTGAAGCACGGCCTTGTGGGGGCTGAGGCACTGCCACCCAGCCTGCGCCAGGAATTAGCTGACCTGGGCGTTGATGTGCTGCAGGGCTATGGCACTGCCGATTTGGGCTCTGTCGCATATGAATCCAAGGCGCTTGACGGCATGATCATCGATGAAGGCGTAATCGTTGAAATCGTTGAACCCGGCAGTGGAGCCCCCGTGGCGATGGGCGAGGTCGGCGAAGTCGTGGTCACAACCTTGAACCCCACCTATCCCCTGGTGCGTTTTGCCACAGGTGATTTGTCCGCCGTTTTGCCGGGCGCCAGCCCCTGCGGCCGCACCAACATGCGTATTCGCGGCTGGATGGGCCGGGCCGATCAATCGACCAAGTTCAAGGGCATGTTCGTGCATCCATCCGCCATCATGCAGATCGCCGGGCGTCATCCGGAGATTTCCAAGGCGCGCATGGTCATTACGTCTGAAAATAACAACGATGCCATGACCCTGAAATTCGCGGCGTCCAGTGGCGATGCCAGTTTGGTCGCGGCGGTTGAAGCCTCAATCCAGACAGTCCTGAAATTGCGTGGCAGCGCGGAAATTGTCGATGCAGACAGCCTGCCCAATGATGGCCTGATGATCGAAGACGCCCGCAGCTACGAATAGCGATAATTGGGGGGGGCTGTCATGGATGATTTCGTACTGGCCCGTGTGATCCATGTTTTAAGTGTGGTGTTGTGGATTGGCGGTGTTGCCTTTGTCACCCTGGTTCTGTTGCCTGGTATGAAAACGGTCCAACCCCCTAGCGCCTGGCCCGAACAGTTTGAGCGGCTGGAAGGCCGCTTTTCCTGGCAGGCCCGCCTGACCACTATCCTGACCGGAGCGTCCGGCTTTTATATGCTCCATGTCCTGGATGCCTGGGAGCGATTTAGCGATCCTAGCTATTGGTGGCTGTATGCTATGTCGGCCATATGGGTAATTTTCACCTTGATACTGTTTGTCGTAGAGCCATTGGTGCTACACAAATGGTTTAAACGTCGTGCCAAAACCCATCCCGAAAGCACTTTGGTCTGGGTCCAGCGCCTGCATCGGGTTTTGCTGTTGGCAAGTTTGATCACCGTCGCTGGCGCAGTGGCCGGTGTTCATGGGGGATAGATAATAATAGGGGATATAAGGCGCCGCTTATAGTCGTTGAAAAAAACCTGCATTATACGGCGTCCTTGGCACGCCTTTGGCCGCTCATCTCGGACAGTAGCCTGCTCTCTGAACTTGGCGACCAAGCCTCTTATGTGGCGGTGGACGAGCTTCAACCCGATGGATCTGTCATGCGCCGGGTCGAAGGGCAGTTTGGCCCGCCCGTAGCTGCTGTTTGGTTAGAAGATTTGGGCGAGTGGGTGGAGCAACGCTATGTGCGTCAATTGCGCACCTTCTCGAAAGGGGCCTTCCGACATGTGGATTTCACCGCGCGCATGACACCCATCGAAAATGGTTTCGATCTGCATTTGCGCTTTGAAATGGTGACACATGGCCCGGTCGGATGGATCGGTGCCCACACAGGGATGATGCGCCGTAGTGTATTAAAGGTCATCGCAACCATGGAAGCCATGCTGGTAACGGAATTGGCCGCTCCCGTGACTTCCCCTGATGATCCGCTCCAGGCGATGGCGTTTGATCCAGCCCCCCTGGCGCGGGATATCCAAATACGCTTGGATGCGGCCTTGGCACTGATTGCCGATCAGATTGTTGGGCAGAGAGACAATCAAAGTTTGGCCGACCGCTTGGGCGTATACCTCAGTCAGACACCTGAATCGTGGCTGGGCCGTATCCGGCCTTTAGTATTGGCCCGAAAATGGCGCACTGATCCCGACAGGGTGGTGAATTTATGCCTGGCCGCCCATCATCAAGGTTTGTTGCGCCTGCGCTGGGAAGTCCTGTGCCCGTGCTGCCGCAACGCATCAGATGTACCGGATAATCTGGCGGATCTGCCCCACGCCGTGCATTGCAGCACCTGTAATGTGGATTTCGAGCAGGATTTTTCCGCTAATGTAGAGCTGACCTTTCAGCCCGAAGCGTGGTTGCGGCCTTTGCCCACTGGGGCCTATTGCATGATGGGCGCGCCATCCGTACCCCATATCAAAGTGCAACGCCATGTGCCCGCCGGTTCTACGTTGGCGGTTGATCCACCTCTAAAACCAGGCGGCTATCGTCTGCGCACCATACAGGCCGGGCATCAGAGTGACATTGAATGGGACGGTACAGTTGGCTTTCCCACCATATTAGCCACAGGCGATCAAATTATCGCCCGCCCAGCCGACACGACGGGCGAGCCGGGCAGCATCGTGCTGGACAATCAAACGGATCGAAATTTGACATTCGTGATAGAGCAACTGGCCTGGCGTCAGGACGCCTTGACCGGTGACCGGGCCATTGCCATGCTCGCTTTTCAGCAATATTGCCCGGAACAAATCCTACGCCCCGGCGATGATGTGGCCATTGCCAATGTGGTGCTGTTGTTCAGCGATCTAAAAGGTTCCACCTCCATGTACGAGCCTTTGGGCGATGGCGCTGCCTACAATTTGGTGCGGGATCATTTTGACTATCTTACTGCATTGGTCGCACAGAACGGCGGCGTCCTGGTTAAAACCATCGGTGATGCCGTGATGGCAGCATTCTCTGATGCCGGGTCGGGTGTGCAGGCGGCATTGGCCATGCAAACCGGTGTGGCGGGCTTTAACCAGGGCCGGGTTGATGGCGGCATCGTGCTAAAAATCGGTCTGCATCAGGGTCCCTGCATCGCGGTGACCACAGATCAACGCCTGGATTATTTCGGCTCCACCGTGAATGTTGCGGCGCGCCTGCAAGGGGAAAGTGTTGGCGGTGATGTGGTTTTGTCCCATGACCTAAAGTCGGCGTCCGGTGTCTCAGACCATCTTGCCAAACTGCCTGACGGGGCTTTAGGCGAGGAAGAGGTGAATTTGCGCGGTGTCGAAAAACCTGTCCGCCTATGGCGCATCAATTTACCGAATGGTCTATAATCACCGGACATGTCCGTAAACACCAATTCATCGCCCGACCTACAAAACCTCCCCCAACAATCAAGCCCTCCCCACATCGGTGCGGATGCTGGCGGCTATCGTTGGGTGATGTTGTTCGGCGTCTGGTTCCTGTATTTCGCCTTCGGTTTGACCATGGCGGCCATGGCCCCGCTAATTGGCGTCATGCGGGTTGATCTGGGGCTGAGTGACAGCGCCATGGGGCTGATCCTGGGGGCCTGGCCCCTGGTCTATATCGTCTCCGCCATGCCGTGTGGGGCTTTTTTGGACCGTGCCGGGCCACGCTGGGCGTTGTTTGTCGCTGCCGTCATCATTGCCCTGTCGGCTGCGGCCCGGGGTTCCGCGAATAACGAGCTGACGTTGTTCCTGGCCGTTGCCTTGTTCGGTATTGGCGGGCCGCTGATCTCCATCGGCGCGCCGAAGCTTGTGAGTTTGTGGTTCGAAGGTCAAGACCGGGGCTTGGCCATGGGGATCTATATCACGGGCCCGGCCCTGGGCGGTGTCAGCGCCCTGGCCCTGACCAACAGCGTCGCCATGCCAATGCTGGATCAAAATTGGCGGCATGTGTTGTTCCTTTATGCCGGGATATCCTTTGCCATCGGCCTGGTCTGGTTGTTGATCAATCAACATCCCCGGGCTCGGGCCTTGGAAAAAATGGCGCGGACCGACCGGCCCCAAAGCCAGTTGGCTGTTTTTCGTGATCTGCTGCGTCTGCCAGCCGTACGCGCTATTTTGATCATGGCGGTGGGGGCGTTCTTTTTCAATCACGGCCTGAACAATTGGCTGCCGGAAATTTTACGTCGTGGCGGCATGACGGCGTCCCAGGCCGGCTATTGGGCAGCGGTGCCAACTGCGATTGGCGTCATCGGCTCCTTGTTGATCCCGCGCCTTGCCATTCCCGCCCGCCGCCGGAAAATTTTGTTTGCGCTGATCCTTGCTGCGGGCATCTCGACATTGTTGTTGCAATACACGGGCACGAATTTGCCCCTGGGCCTGGGCCTTATTCTGCAAGGTTTGGCGCGGGGATCATTGATGACGGTGTTGATGCTGTCCCTGGTGGAAACCAAGGGGGTGGGGAGCAAGCATGCGGGGGCCGCAGGTGGTCTGTTTTTCTCTGCCGCCGAAGTGGGCGGTGTCCTGGGCCCGCTGACTTTGGGTGCCCTGTCTGACCTGACGGGCGGGTTTTCCGTCGGCCTGTATCTGTTGACCGGGGTTTGCTGTGTGCTGATCCTGCTTTTAGCTAGATTAAACCGTGCTTCTGGATAGACGGGCGGGTTTCGACGCGCAACAATAGGCTAACGATTAAAACAACAAAGGTAAGGGTGGGGGAATGGCGCAGATTGATCAATTGGACCCTGAATTGGGGGCCTCGTTACGGGAGAAATACGCCATCGTCGGCGTGGGGGAAACGGAATATATCCGCGGCTCCGGTACCACGACGCGGGCCATGGCGGTTCGCGCCGTGCGTAACGCCATGGATGATGCGGGGTTGGAGCCGGGCCAGGTGGACGGCATGCTGTCCTATTCCGGTATGGATTCCACCCTATCCACGTTTGTTTCGTCCGACCTGGGCATTCGCCTGAATTTTTATATGGATGTTCTGGGCGGTGGCTCCTCGTCCGAGGCCTTGATCGGTATCGCCATGGGCGTGATTGAGGCGGGGATGTGTGAAACCGTCGCCATCTTCCGCTCGATGAATGGCCACAGCCAGACCCGCGTTGGCGGCACCGGTGCCCGTGCCGTGGCCCCCGTGGTTTCAGAATTCCTGCATCAACGCAGCTATGGCTGGCAAAGCCCGGGGCAACTGTTTGCGCCCAGCTTCCTGCGCCACATGTATGATTACGGCACCACGCCCGAACAAGTCGCCCATGTGAAGGTGGCCCATTCCCACCATGCCTCCAACAACCCAAAGGCGTTGTATAATAACCGGGTTACGGTGGATGACGTGGTGGGTAGTCGGATGATTTGCAAGCCGCTGCATTTGCTGGATTGCTGTGTGGAGACGGATAATGCCACGGCAATTATTGTCACATCAGCTGCCAGGGCAAAGGATTGCCGTCAGGTACCTGCTCTGATCCGTGGCGTCGTCGGTCGGGTTTCCAAGCCACGGGCCGATTTGCATTATCAGGCCGGGCCGATCTCTACCGTCGCCGGGCACTACGCAGCGCCTCGCCTGTGGCGCAATGCAGATGTGGGGCCCGAAGACATCGATGTCACCGGATCCTATGACGCCTTCACCTTTACAACCATGTTGCAGTTGGAAGACTACGGCTTCTGCAAAAAGGGTGAGGGGGGCGATTACGTCTCTAACGGCACGATCTTTTTGGGCGGTAAGCGGCCCAACAACACCTCAGGCGGCCATCTGTGTGAGGGCTATACCCACGGGGTTTCCATGGTGGTGGAGAATGTGCGGCAGCTGCGCCACGAGGCGGATGACAGCTGCCCCATTGGACCGGACGGTAAACGACAACATACCTATGATTATTCGGAAGGCGGATGCCGCCAGGTCAAGGATGCGGAATTAAGCGCCAATCTAGGCTGGGCCACTCCGGGTACCGGTTCCGCGTTAGTCATGCGTCGCGGCGCATGAGTGGGGAGTGATAAAAATGTCAGACTCAAATTATCAAACAATCGTTGCCGACTATCTTGGTATGACCCTGCAGGTGGATAACCTGGATAACGAAAACCAGGCCTATTTCGCCCATTGTGCAGCCCACAATTTCCACCTGCAGAAATGCGATGATTGCGGCTTAATCCGCTATCCGGTCGGCACGGCGTGTGCCTGGTGCGCTTCGGGCAACTTCGCCTGGACCCCGGTTGAGGGCAAGGGCACTGTTCACAGCTATACGGAAGTGGCCCACGCCATCCAGCCGGCCTTTAAACCTTATGTGCCGTACATGGTTCTGGTGGTGGATCTGGATACGCAAAAGGGTGCACCAACGGAGCATGAAGCACTGCGCGTGTTCGGCAATCTGGTCACCCCGGATGGTGTCCTGGCCCCGCCCGAGGCAGTGGCCAAGGTTGGCATCGGTAGTCGGGTGCGCATGGTCTTCACGGATATTGTCGACGGCTTGGCCATACCGCAATGGACCTGGGACCAAGATGCTGAACAGCCGGGCCGGCCCTGGCGTTACCCTGAATAGTAGACTGGAGTAAGATTATGGGACGATTGGATGGCAAAGTTGCCATAGTGACAGGTGCCGCCCCACGCGAACCTGGGATCGGCAATGGCAGTGCCATGGCCATATTAATGGCGCGCGAGGGTGCCAAGGTGTTGTTGGTCAATCGCACGGCAGAGCGGGCGGAGCAACTTGCCGCCGAAATTGCAGCCGACGGCGGTGAGGCCTCGGTCTTCACTGCCGATGTCACCAGTACGGATGATGTCGCGGCCATGGGCCGGGCGGTCATGGAACGATATGGCCGCCTGGATATTCTATGCAACAACGTAGGGATTGGCGCGGGCCGTGGTGCGAACCGGGTTGAAGACGTCACCGACGAAACCTGGGACCGGTTGGTCGATGTCAATTTGACCACCGCCATGAAATGCAGCCGCGTTGCCGTGCCCCTGATGCGGGACAGCGGTGGCGGTGGGTCCATCATCAACGTCTCCTCCATCGCCGGGGCATTGGGTTTAACAGGCGGGCCTGGGGCAGCGGCCTATGCCGCAACAAAGGCAGCCACCCATGGTTTGACGTTATCCACTGCTGCTGACTATGCGGCGGAAGGCATTCGCTGCAACTGCATCGTCATTGGCTCTGTTGCCACGCCGATGGTGGCAGCCGCAGGTGCCGAATATCGCCAGCGGCGCATTGACATGGTGCCCATGCAGACCGAGGGCACGGGTTGGGATATCGGCTGGGCGGCGGTGTATCTGGCATCTGAGGAAGCCCGCTGGGTCACTGGCCTGATCCTACCCATCGACGGCGGCCTATGTGCCCTTCGCGCCTGGCCAAGATAAGAGGAATTTAGATGACACAGGATATCGTGAAAGAACTGGCACCCAACGGCACCTTGCGCGCGGCCATCAACATGTCGAACCCGCTGCTGGTTACCGGTGGCCGGGACAGTGGCGACCCGATTGGCGTCTCCCCCGACATGGCCCGCGCCATCGCAGATCGTTTGGGCGTTGGAATTGAATACGTTAGGTTCCCGAACCCTGGTGCCGTCGCCGATGCCATTGGCGAAGACGCTTGGGACATCGGCCTGATAGGCGCGGAACCGGCACGGGCCAAAACCATCGCCTTTTCCAAAGCCTATACGGAGATTGAGGCGACCTATCTGGTGCCCTCTGGTTCGCCGTTGAGCGCAATCGATCAAGTGGACCGCGCGGGCATTCGTATCGCTGTATCCGATCGAAGCGCCTATGATTTGTACCTCACACGCACATTGCAACATGCCGAACTGCACCGCGCTAAAGGTTTGGCAGGCGCGTTGGAGCTGTTCACCAACGGAGACTTCGACGCCCTGGCCGGTCTACGCCCCGCCCTGAACGAAGATATCCTTGGCTTGCCCGGTGCGAAAATCCTGGACGGCTATTATGCCACAGTGCAACAAGCTGTCGGCACCAAACCGGGAAACAAAGCCGCCATACCGTTTCTGGAAGCCTTCGTCAAAGAAGCACGGGAGAGCGGTCTGGTCGCCGAATTGATCAAGCGCCACGGTGTTGAGGGTCGGCTTATTGTTGCCTCGGGTAATTAGGCAGGACGCGGCGGCGTCATCGGTTTCAACTCTGCAATATTTCCGGTTTCACGGGCGGTTTGCGGGTTGCATCAAAAAAAGGTGAGGGTTTGTGTTTGCCGCGAAGCTTGCCCCATATCATCCAGGGCGCACTGAACAAGAACCATGAGATTGGAAAGCCGGCATGGACTTTTTGGTCTGTCCGCTGGGCTTTTGCGGACTTGCCTTGAATGTAAAAGTCCACCGGCCCCAGACAAGCATCCATTGGGCCATTAACTTTCAGCGCAGTGTGCATCAATCCCACAAACGGGAAGCCCGGTGACACGGTGTTTGCGATAGGCGTCTTGCAGCAATCCGCGTACCAACGATAGAGCCCCTTGCGTGTTAGGCGCAGGCAGCGGAGTTGATCCATGCCAAGGTCAATAGTGACTTGCGCCGGTGTTAATTGCACGATGTCGCTACCGCCGAATTTATCCAAGATGCTGTCCGTGTCGGGCAAATGGCGGGCATAAGCCTGGCAGTCGTTGCAATGGCAAATCGTGCGGGTGCGACCGCGCAAATTGACATCGCGAACCTGGCCCTTCACGTTTCCGCAATGGCATTGTAGCTGGAGCGTCGGCATTTTGGTGTACTCATCTCCGTTTATACGGGCTTCGCGTTAGCTCGGTTAATCCCGTGGGATCTCGTGCTTCAGGACTTTGCCGGTGGCGTTGTGGGGCAGCTCATCCATGATACGGACCTGTTTGGGCACTTTAAAGCGGGCCAGCTGGCTGTCGCAATGTTCGATCACCGCATTTTCATCCAGGTTGGAACCAGGTTTGAGGACGATGCAGGCGCGCCCCACTTCGCCCCATTTTTCGTCCGGAACACCGATCACGGCGTTTTCCAAAATACCGTCCAATTGGAAGATGACGTTTTCAATCTCAGCCGGATAAACGTTCTCACCGCCAGAGATGAACATGTCCTTGGTCCGATCCACGATGTAGTAGTAGCCATCTTCGTCCTGGCGGGCCACATCGCCTGTGCGGAACCAACCGTCTGAGGTGAAGAAGGTGTCATGCTCGGCCTCTCTGTTCCAATAACCGGGCAGAACCGTCGGGCCCTTGATCAGCAATTCACCGTCCTGGCCGAAAGGCATTTCGTTGTCGTTCTCATCACAGATCTTCAAGTTCACATACATCGGCGGCAGGCCGGAGGAGCCGACCTTGGCCAAAGCTTGGTCCGGTGACAGCATCAGCCCCAGGGGGCCAGTTTCCGTCATGCCCCAACCTTGTTGCAGCTTGATATTCTTCGCCCCGAATTGTTCAATCAATGCCATGGGTGCTGCAGCACCACCAATCCCTAGGCATTCCACGTGGG
>JAPKBD010000342.1 GCA_028824965.1 Alphaproteobacteria bacterium
GTGCTTGGTTGGAATTCAGGCCCGACAACTGGTCGTTGCTGACATCTTCGTTGGTGATTGAGGGCGTGTCACCACCTGCTGCTGGTGCGATGGCTGCCAACTGCTGCGGGGTCTGACCGCCGCCACTACCATCATCATTCGCCGGTGGCGTTTGCGGATCTTCCAGTCCCGATAACACTTGCGTTAGCTGCGCCCGGGAGGTGAGTTGCGGTGTGCTGACCCCGCCGTCCTTGGTCTGGGTGACGGTAAAACCGGGTCGCGTCATGGTCTGTGTTTGGCTGCCCGACTGCATGGTGACCTTTTCGCCGAACAGCATGGTTGCGGCAGCCGGTGGTAAGGCCTGTCCCTGATTTTGGGCTTGCTGGATTTGCGCCGGGGTGTTGACCTGAATGATGGCGACGCCGCCGCGAATACCAATAACGGCCGTCGGGGCCTTGAGCAAAACCGTGTTCTTCTTGGATGTTTTGCCCCCCACAAAGCGGAACAGGCCCTTGGAGACACTGACGACCAATTCGCCTTCCTTGGCCCGTGGATCGTAGACAAATTTGTCCAGTCGCAGGGATGAATTCGGCCCGATGGAGATGGCGGAACCGTCCACAAATAACAGATGAGTTTGCCCTGTAGGTCCGGTATCGATCCGCTCATCCGCGATCAGATCCAGACCAACCTGCAAAATACGCTCTTCCCCACCGGGTGGTGTACCCAGGGCATCGGGACGCACCGCAGCCGGCACGCCAATGGCGGGTAATTCAGCCTTTGCTGGGAAGGGGTTTACAGTCGACGCCGCCAAAATTACGGCACAGCCGCCAAACAGGCGGCGAAACGCTACACCAATCATTGTAATCAACACCCATATCCTGCGCCGGCTATGCCCTCGAACGCACGGACGGAGATCCAACCAAAAATTTCTTAACGCTTTGTTAGCTATACATAATTGCAACAATTTTGTGTTTTGCAATTTCTATTGTTGGTTAATCTGTAAAAGGCGAACAAAAAAATACCGCCAGAGCGGAGTATCCTGCTCTGGCGGATGTTTTTTCGACGGTGCCGTTTGGCGAACGCCGGCTGTTCCTAGAGCATTTCCGAAGAGAAAATGCTCCGACTCCTAAGAATAGAGCAATTTTTCCAATCACTTAGAATCGCGAAGCGATTCACAATTGATCGGAATTGGTCTAGTTCAGGTCACCAATTCGGGGATTTTATCACCGCTCGGTGTTTCCGGATCGGCGGGGCCGCCGCCATCTTTGCCATTATCTTTTCCGCGGCCTTTACCGCCGCCCTTCTTTTTACTTTTGGGCGGTTTTTCCTTAGCCTCGAATTCGAAGCTTAAGGCACCATCCTCGACATCAATAATGACCTTGCCGCCCTTGGCCAGCTTGCCGAACAATAATTCGTCCGCCAGGGGTTTTTTCACCTTTTCCTGTATAATGCGGCCTAAGGGACGGGCACCATAAAGCTGGTCATAGCCCTTTTCAGCCAGCCAATCCCGGGCTGCTTTACTAAGCGAGATGGAAACCTTGCGTTCACCCAGCTGTACGCCCAATTCGCCGATGAATTTATCGACAACCTTGGAAATCACTTCGGGCGGCAGGGCGGAGAAGGAAATAGTGGCATCCAACCGGTTGCGGAATTCCGGCGTAAACAGGCGGTTGATCGCCTCTTCATCCGCGCCAACGTTGTTTCCCCGGCCAAAACCGATGGCCATTTTGGACATTTCCGAAGCGCCCGCGTTGGTGGTCATGATCAAGACCACATTGCGGAAATCAATATGCTTGCCGTTATGATCGGTCAGTTTGCCATAGTCCATGATCTGCAACAGGATGTTGAACAGATCCGGATGGGCCTTTTCAATCTCGTCCAATAACAGAACCGCATGAGGGTTTTGGTCAATGGCATCCGTCAGCATACCGCCCTGATCAAAGCCGACATATCCGGGCGGCGCGCCGATCAGGCGGCTGACCGTGTGCCGTTCCATATATTCCGACATATCGAAACGGACCATTTCCATGCCCATAATAGAGGCCAATTGCCGCGCGACCTCCGTTTTGCCCACACCCGTGGGGCCGGAAAAGAGATAGCTGCCAATGGGTTTCTCAGGCTCCCGCAACCCGGCACGGGACATCTTCAACGCTGTGGTCAGGGCCCCGATGGCCTGATCCTGGCCAAACACCACGCCCTTCAGTTCGCCTTCCAGGTTGGCCAGGCTGGCCCGGTCGTCCTTGGAGACGGTTTTTGGCGGGATACGCGCGATCTTGGCCACCACATTCTCGATATCCCTGACCGAGATGGTCTTTTTCCGGCGGTGTGCCGGCAACAGCATTTGCGCCGCGCCGACCTCGTCGATTACATCAATGGCCTTATCAGGCAGCTTCCGGTCGTTGATATATTTTGATGAGAGCTCCACCGCAGCCTTAATGGCATCATTGGTGTAGCGGATTTTGTGGTAATCCTCAAAATAAGGCTTCAGGCCTTTTAGGATTTTAATCGCATCTTCCAGATTAGGTTCGTTGACGTCAATTTTTTGGAACCGCCGTAACAAGGCGCGGTCCTTTTCAATATAACTGCGATATTCTTTGTAGGTGGTGGAGCCCATGCAGCGGATGGTGCCGGATGCCAGTGCCGGCTTCAACATGTTGGAGGCATCCATGGCACCGCCCGATGTGGCACCGGCACCAATGATCGTATGGATTTCATCGATGAATAAAATGGCATCATCGTGATTTTCCAGCTCCGAAATGACGGCTTTCAGGCGTTCTTCAAAATCGCCGCGATAGCGGGTGCCCGCCAAAAGTGCGCCCATATCCAAGGAGTAGATGGTGGTGTCGCGCAGAACTTCCGGTACTTCGCCCAAGACAACGCGCCGCGCCAGGCCCTCGGCGATGGCGGTCTTGCCCACGCCCGGATCGCCGACCAATAATGGATTGTTCTTTTGCCGGCGGCAGAGGATCTGGATCGTCCGCTCCAACTCCTCCTCCCGGCCGATGACCGGGTCAATACGGCCAGCTCGGGCCTTTTCGTTCAAATCAACGCAATAGGCTTCCAATGCCTCATCGCCGGATTTGACGTCACTTTCCTCTTCTTCCTTTTCTTCCGTACCATGTACGGTGCGTTCCGTGCTCATGCCCGGGGTCTTGGCGACACCGTGGGAGATATAGCTGACCGCGTCCAGGCGGGTCATTTCCTGTTCCTGTAGGAAATAGACCGCATGGCTTTCCCGTTCGGCAAAGACGGCGACCAGGACATTGGCGCCGGTCACTTCGTCCCGGCCCGATGATTGCACGTGATAAACCGCCCGCTGGATGACCCTTTGGAAGCCTGCGGTCGGTTTCGCCTCTTCTTCCTCCTCAACCGTTAGGGAAGACAGCTCCTCGTCCAGGTAGTTCGACAGTTGGTCCCGCAAGGTATCGATATTCACATTACAGGCACGCAAGACCGAACGGGCATCGTTGTCGTCGCATAAGGCCAGCAACAAATGCTCCAGGGTTGCAAATTCGTGGCGACGATCGTTCGCGCTACGTAAGGCCCGGTGCAGGCTTTGTTCAAGTTCTGTTGCAAATGATGCCACTGGACCTATTCCCTAGACTTTTTCCATGTTGCATTGAAGTGGATGCTGGTTCTTGCGCGCGAGGTCGGTTACCTGCATCACCTTTGTTTCCGCTATTTCAAACGGAAATATGCCGCAAACGCCAACACCTTTTTGGTGCACATGCAACATGATCTGCGTCGCCTCTTGTTCGTCTTTGTTGAAGTATCGTTCCAACACATGAATGACGAATTCCATTGGAGTATAATCATCGTTCATCAACAGGACCCGGTACATGGACGGCTTTTTGGTCTTTGGCTTGGTTTTGGTCGCGACGCCGGTACCGCCATCGTTACCCCCGCTGTTGCGATCATCATCATGATCGCCACCACAACGGGTGCTGCCACGGACAATGTGGCCGCCGCCTAAAATTCCTATTTTGCCGATCAGATCGCCCATACGTGTCCCAGAAACCCAATTTATCTTTTAGTTTTGTCTTAGCGACGTCAAGTATGACACCCCCCTATCATATTGGCCAATACCAAGAAATTGAAAGAGGGGCTTCGCCGCAATTATTAAACAAATATCGTTAAAAAAGGCAAAAAATTACCCAGGCAGTGCCCGGGCGGCGCCAGATAGACACTGGCGCATAAAGCTAGCCCGCATTATTCATGGCGGCCATGAGGTTTGCATGGGGCGCGTGATATCG
>JAPKBD010000343.1 GCA_028824965.1 Alphaproteobacteria bacterium
GCTCTTCCATGGTTATTGAACATCATTGCGGTTATTGACCCGCAAGGCATCCGGCAACTCTATATCCATGGGCAGCCAGCCGACATGGCCGCTCGGCCAGACGGACCATTTCCAGCCTGTCTTTGGGCTGATGAGCCACGATCCGGGTCTACACCCCTTCAGGCGATGCTTTGCGCCGTGGGCATCAATCATGGCCGTCGCCCCCGTTGGACGGTCCGGGTGTAGTTCAGGAATGGCAAGCAGGATGTCAGGCGTGTCGATATCGTTGCCGGGCGCTTGGGTGTCTGCTGCTGAACCGTGGACGCCCTCAAGCCATTCAAGTTCTGGCCTGATCCAATCTGGCTCATCGCCCAGTCTCCGGTCGGCAGATGTGATGAAGTCGTCATGGTCGAGATGGACGTTGCGTGACTTGGTCATGAGAATTTTCTCCTACATTGTGAACGAGGAGAGTGACGATCTGACTGGCTGTGGACCCCTTGGTTGCCGTCCTCGGCCACATCCCCATTTCGGGCACCACCTTGCCGGGTCGGCAGGTTGGCGAGGGCGTCAGCCCTACTCTTGATGTAGGCAAATCATATCAGACCGACGGCCTCAATGCCAGTGGCAAACGGTCATCGCACAGCATACTTCAAGGCCGAATAGGTCCAGGACGACGCCCCTGGGCAGGTAGATTGTCGCGCCAATGATGGCATGATTGATAAATCATTACAGGCATGACATTGCATTTGGGCCGGTGGTGGTCATTGCATCAGGGATTGAAAAACGCATGCTCGAAGTTGGGGGTGCAGCAGACATCGGCCTTCTGGCCGATGACCAACGCTATGTGCCACAAGCGGCCTGTTAGTATTTTCTAATATATTGCGGTTAGCTATCGGTTTTCGGCACCTAGCCACCTACCCGAACGCTGTCACCACGCCTTCAAACCCTTATTGGCTACTCCATCTATCCGCCCTTTATGGGTCACATCGACAGCATGCATCCAAATCGGTCGGGGCAAAAAATTTACCGATTGATCGTCGCCGTTGAACTGGATATTTCACTAGCCGAAAATGACCCAAACCGCCTATCGTTAAGCATTGTGCGTGTCGAGAAAATTTATAGTCAATAAATTAAGTTGGTTGGCGCGCATTCTGGATGGCATCAACGAATATGTGGGGCGCACCTATGACGGAACTACCGGCGGACTGTGATTACCTGGTCATCGGCTCCGGTGCGGCGGGTGCTGTGGTCGCCGCCCGTCTTTCAGAAGATCCAGACGTTAGGGTTGTCCTGCTGGAAGCTGGAGGCCGAGATCGCAGCCTGTTGTTGAAGCTGCCCGGCCTCGGCTTCGCCGCCGGCGCCCATCCCCGCTATAATTGGGGCCACCCCACAGAACCCATTGCCGGTATGGATAATCGCGAACTGGTATTTCTTCAGGGCAAAGTATTGGGAGGCTCCAGCTCTATTAACGGCATGATCTATACCCGTGGCCATGGCCGGGAATATGACATCTGGCAGCAGATGGGGTGCCGGGGCTGGGGCGGTGACGATGTCCTGGAATATTTCAAGAAATCCGAGGGTAATGAACGAGGTGAGGGACCCTGGCATGGCGGATCGGGGCCGGTGAAAGTGCGTCCGGCACGTCCGGACGTACCCATCTGCGATGCTTTTCTGGCGGCAGCAGAGGCCGCAGGCTTTCCCGTGCTGGAGGATTTGAACCTCGATACCATTGATGGCTTCGGCTATTACGATATTAATGCTGCGTGGGGGACAGGCGGCGGCGGGCGGCGTATGAGCACGGCGGCAGCTTATCTGCACCCGATAAGGGAGCGGAAAAACCTGGTGGTTGTGAGCCAGGCTCTGGCACTGCGCCTGATTATTGAGAAAGGGCGGGCCAGAGGGGCGGAGGTCTCTGTCCGTGGAGAAGTGACAGCCATTCGCGCGGCGCGGGAGGTAATTGTCTCGGCCGGCGCCATCAAAACGCCGCAGTTGCTGTTGCTCTCGGGCATAGGCCCGGCGGATCAATTGCGTGGCCTTGATATTACCGTCCATCATGATGGGCCACGGGTTGGCCAGGACCTGCAGAACCATGTCTGTTACCGACCACAATATATCACAAATCTACCTGTTACCGCCGATCGCCACTTATCCCCCCTGAACGTCATCAAGGCAGGCTTGAACTATGCTTTTCGCCGTCAGGGGCCATTGGTGGAAAGTTATGCCCCCGCAGGCGGTTTTTTTCGCACTGATCCGGGTCTTGAAACCCCCGATGCCCAGGTGGTTCTTCTCTCTGCCTTGGCACCAACGTCTGTCAGCGGCAGTCGGTTTAGAATTAGGGATTTGCTGCCCAAGGAGCATGGCTTTGGCCTGACGATCTATCAGGGCTCCCCTCACAGTCGCGGCGCGGTGACCCTACGCTCTGCTGATCCCCAGGCAACACCGAAGATTGCGCCCGGTTATTTTTCCGACCCGCGGGATATGGCCATTCTGCTGAAGGCTGTTAAGCGCATGCGCGAGATGATGCGTCAACCCGCCATTGCGCGCTTTATAGACCGGGAGATGATGCCCGGTGATCATATCCAAAGTGATGCGGCGCTGGAAGCGGATATCCGCACCAATGGGGCCACCGCCTATCACCAGTGCGGCACCTGCGCCATGGGCCAGGGGCCCGATGCGGTCCTGGATCCCGAACTCCGGGTGCGCGGCATAGATGGTTTGCGTGTTGCGGATACCTCGATTATGCCCCGCATCCCCAACGCCGCCCTGCATGCGCCCACGATCATGATCGGCGAAAAGGCCGCCGCCATGATCAGAGGTGTCTAAATTATCAATCGATCATGTTGCCGCGCAAAGTGCTGGCTTCGTACTCGGTTCGGAAAATGCCCCGCTGCTGTAGAATAGGTACCACCTGGTCGACGAAATCTTCATAGCCCCCCGGCACGATCGCCGGTGTGAGGTTAAAGCCGTGGCAGCCCGTCTGCCGCCAGATCTCCTCCAACTGGTCGGCGACGTCTTCCGGCGTGCCGAGAATTTGCGGGATCATGCCGGCCAGTCCGGACAGGCGAACCGCTTCGCGCAGAGTGATGTTCTTGTCCCCGAACATGGATGACATGGCGGATACCAGACCTTGGGACGCCTGAGTGGTAATCTCCTGCAGGGGCAGGTCGATATCCACTGTATCAAGATCAATGCCAAAGGTGCCTGAGATGCGCGTCAGGGCCGCTTCCAGCGGTATACGGGCCAGCATGGCATCGCGTTTTGCCTCTGCCTCCGCCAGGGTTTCGCCTATGAAAGGCTGTATGGCGAAGGTGACGCAGACCGGATCGCGGCGCTTATTGGCTTTGGCAGCGGCACGAATTTGCGCCATCAAGGTTTGCATGCGGGCCAGGTCGGGCTGGATAGCAAAAATGACGTCTGCATGACTGACGGCGAATTGCTGCCCCCGCCCGGATGATCCTGCCTGAAACAAGACTGGTCTGCCCTGGGGTGAGGGCAGGACGGATGGCGTGGCGTGACAGCTGAGATATTCGCCGTCAAAGGCAATTTTTTCAATCTTCGAAGGATCAGCAAAAATGCCATTTTCCTTGTCCTGCAGAACCGCGTCTGCGGGGATGCCCCGCCACAAGGAATAGCAGATCTGCATATATTCTTCCGCCCGGTCATAGCGCTCATCATGCTCCATGAAATCCAGACCCATGGCGCGATGTTCCGAGCGCGCGTTGCCGGTAACAATGTTCCAGCCAACCCGTCCACCACTCAGATAATCCAACGAGGTCAGCGAGCGCACAGCCAAGAACGGATGCTGGGATGCAGTCGATACGGTGGAAGCAATACCAAGATGGGATGTGGCCGCTGCCATGATGCCGATCAGGGCCACGGGATCATGGGTCGGCCAGTTGACGCCATAGCGGATCGCCGTATCCGTGTTGTCCTGATAGTGATCATAGACTGCCGGAACATCGGCGAAAAACATTCCATCGAAACAGCCCCGCTCTAGCGTCCGTGCCAGATCCTGCCAATGGTTTATGGAGCTTAAGCCCCGCGCCTGGGCATCATCCGTATCGGCCCAGCTCATAGTCATGTGATTGATGGGCGTGTACATCATGAAGGCAAGTAGATGCATCTTGTCGGACATGTTGGACCTCGCTGATTCGAAACCTTAGATTAGTAGTAATGTGGCGTGCGAACAGGTCAACGGATTGTTTGGCCTCGTCATAACCCTTGTGCCGCCGCCCTGTGGAGCCACTCG
>JAPKBD010000344.1 GCA_028824965.1 Alphaproteobacteria bacterium
CGTCGATCCGGTGAAGGAAATCTCCGAACTGATCTCGGCCCAGCGCGCCTACGAAGTTGGCATGGTCAACAAGGTGGTGCCCGCTGATCAATTGATGGACGCGGCCATGGAATATGCCATGAAGTTGAAAGACCACGCGCCCATGGTGCTTTCCACCATCAAACGCTTTGTCGGTGAAGTCATGCCTAAGGGTCCGTCCGAGCGTGCCGGTATTGCCCGCCGCGATACAGAAGCAATTCTGGACAGTGAAGACAAATTGGAAGGCATTGCATCGTTCAAGGAAAAACGCGCGCCGAAATTTACCGGTCGATAGGAGCGCGTCATGACCACGGCAATCACCCCGAATGCGACAAATCACGAGGGCCTGGGGCCCATGGCCTCGCGCTTTGTCGAGACCCATTCCATGCCGTGGGAAGCCACCCGATATCCTGGTGTCGAGGCGAAAACATTGTTGGTGGACCGGCGCACGGGTTTGTTGACGGTGCTGCTAAAAATGGCACCGGGCGCTGTGCTGCCCGACCATGAGCATGTGCAGATAGAGCAGACCTTTGTAATTGAAGGCGCATTGGTCTGTAGTGAGGGCACATGCAGTGCGGGGAATTTTGTCTGGCGTCCGGCGGGCAGCCGTCATACGGCGGGCACCCCAAACGGCGGCTTGATGCTGGCGACGTTTCAAGTTCCGAACAAGTTTATTGAGGCGGACGGCAACGCGACCGATATGTTGAACCAGGACTGGCAGGAATTTTGGGGCGGTGCAACCGCTAACAATATTTAGAGCAATTTTCGATAACTTGGAATCGCTCTTCTGATCCAAGTTATTGGTTCAATTGCACTGTTCTTAAGAGTCTGAGCATGTCTAAAGTAGACATGCTCTAGCCGAAGTCTTTGATGTTTGGGGCGGATTGTTCAATTTCGTAGATGTGGTTCATGCCCATGCGAATTTCGGACATGATGAAATCTGCTTTTGAGATCGGCCCGCCACGGCCCTTGGCAAATTTTTCGTCCCAGGAATCCATCTTGACCATCAGGCCGCACAAGACACCGCCGATGGTCACATAATGGGCCTCGATCATTTCTTTCATGGTCTGGAATGTCGCGGCGTTGATATCATCCCACAGGGTCTTTGAATTCCGATCAAAGCTTTCAAAGCGGCCCGTGATGGATGCGGTGATGTCGTTGAAACGCATCTGCAAAATATCGCAGGTCTCTTCAAAACGGGGCATTTGACGGACCTGGAAATTGCCGTTGATTTCATCCAGCTCGTCCAAAAACGCGGTAACCCGTGGAATAAGGCCGTCCAATGCGTTTTTATAATAGGCCAGGGATAAAAAGACGTCGCCGTATTCTTCCAGGAAAACCGGCACCTCGCCCAATGGTATGCCTAACTTGTCAGCAATCATTCTAAGGTTTTTGATCGCCTCTCCCTTGTCCGGGCTTTTGAACATGGCCAGCAATTGGTCCATGTCCTCAATCTGATCGTCACCGCCGCCATAGATCTGTTGCAGCAGCGGCTTCGTAAACTCTGTCATATACGAGGTTAGCTCCTTGGCCTTCCGCTCTGAAAGCTGCAAACCGTCCTGGTCTGCAATGGAAATGCCAAGACGGCGGAGCTCAATGCGCAGGCTATAGACGTCATAGCTGTGCAGATGTTCCATATGTTCGAGGATTTCCAGATCGTCTTTAAATTGATAGGTCTCCTCGAAAACATTATGCAGCGATTCCACTTCCATGCGTCCGCTACCCGCACTGCCCGCATTAAACATTTCAACCATACTTTTCATACGATTGTCTTTGAGCATTCTAGCCCGCTGTAAAGACGGTAGGTTCAGGGGCAGTATCGATAGGGGAAGGGTGTGCAGGGAATCTTGATCACCCGTATCCAATGCCTGATCCTTCGCCTGGGATTTCGCGGCAGACCTGCTTTCATATTCCGGTTCTGCGGTTTCTTCTGCTGCTTCGGACATTGATGCCCCGCCCAATTCTAGTTACTAAACTGCCCTACAATCCATGAAATAGATAAATTTGCGGTTAATTCCATGTGGCCGGCGACCCGATCCTATTGCGCCACACTAAGGTCAATGCGATACATCCACGCGCATTCGTGCGACGTAAATCAGCAAAAAATCAGGTATAGAAAATGACTGAAAATACCCAAATATTGTTCAAATCGCGGCCCACGGGCTGGGTCGATCCGTCGCATTTCGAGATTGTGACGACGCCGGTAAAGGACCCAGGCCCGGGTGAGGTGCTGATCCGGAATATCTATCTGTCTCTGGACCCCTATATGCGGGGGCGCATGCGGGATCAGAAATCCTATGCCGCCGGGTTTGAATTGGGTGAAGTCCTCCAAGCGGGTGCGGTTGGTGAGGTTGTTGCCTCTAACGACCCGTCATTATCGGTTGGTGACTTGGTGGAGGGACGCCTTGGCTGGGAGAATTACACTGTCGCCAAGGCAGCGGAGGTTGGCAAGGTTGATGGCAATGTGGCCTCTCTGTCTCATTATCTGGGTGTGTTGGGCATGCCGTCGATGACTGCCTGGATCGGCTTGCGCAACATTGGCCAACCAAAAGCGGGGGAAACGGTCTATGTCTCCGCAGCCTCTGGCGCGGTGGGTCAGATCGCCGGTCAGATCGCAAAATTGCAGGGATGTCATGTTGCAGGCAGCGCGGGTAGCGATGACAAGGTTGCCTACATTCGCGATGAACTGGGCTATGACGCCGCCTTCAATTATAAAACTGCTTCCTCGATTGGCGATGCCCTTGGACAGGCCTGTCCCGACGGTATTGATGTCTATTTCGAAAATGTCGGCGGTGCCATGCTGGATGCGGTGCTGCTGAAGGTCAATCCATACGCCCGGATCGTGGCCTGCGGTATGATCAGCCAATACAATCTGGAAAAACCCGAAGGCGTCAAAAACCTCTCTACCATGGTCGGCAACAAGGTCAAGATGCAGGGCTTTATCGTCTCCGACTACATGGACCTGAAGGCAGAGTTCATGGCCGAGATGTCGGGCTGGCTGGCGGCTGGCAAAGTCAAATACCGGGAAGACATCACCATCGGAATTGAGAACGCGCCCACCGCCTTCATCGGCATGTTGAAGGGTGAGAATTTCGGCAAGCAGGTTATCCAGATCTCGGACGCGCCGGGATCGTCCCTATGACAAATGCGAACCGCCAGATCACCTTCGCCGCCCGCCCCACCACATGGGTGGGGGAGGAGCATTTCGCCCTGCAGACCAACACCATACCGACACCGGGGAATGGTGAGATGTTGGTCCGTAATCTCTATATGTCCGTCGATCCTTATATGCGCGGCATGATGAATACAGGGCCGTCTTACGCTGCGGCTTTGGAAATTGGCGATGTTTTGAGCTGTCGGGTGGTGGGCCAGGTCGTCACCTCAAACAATCCGGATTTCGTGGCTGGTGATTTTCTGTTCGGCATGTTGCGGTGGGAGGAATATTCCATCGCGTGCGGGCACGAGGATCTGCGCAAGATTAATCCGGATCTGGCCCCGATTTCCTGGCACCTGGGCGTCCTTGGTGCGCCGGGCCTGACGGCCTGGGTGGGGATGATGGAATTGGGCCAGCCAAAGGCGGGGGAGACCGTATTCGTCTCGGCTGCATCCGGTGCGGTGGGTCAGATCGCCGGGCAATTGGCGCGCCTGCATGGTGCCCGCGTGGTCGGCAGTGCGGGCAGCGATGCCAAGTTGGCTTATGTGCTGGATCAATGCCGCTATGACGCCGGCTTTAACTACAAAAGCGTATCTTCATTTGATGCTGCCTTGGCGGAACATTGCCCCAATGGCATCGATGTTTATTTCGATAACGTGGGTGGGGCGATGCTGGATGCGGTTCTGCTCGCCGCCAATGAATTCGCCCGGTTGACCGAATGCGGCATGATCAGCCAGTACAATCTGGATGAACCTCGCGGCATCCACAACCTCGCCCTGTTCGCCCGCAAACGCCTGAAAATGCAGGGCTTTATCGTGCGGGATCATTACCATCTGTTGCCGCAATATCTGATCGATATGGCGGGTTGGCAGAAATCCGGTGAGGTGACCTATCGCGAGGATATCGCTGAGGGGTTGGAGGCCGCACCCAGCGCCTTTATACGGATGCTAAAGGGTGAGAATTTCGGCAAGCAGGTGGTGCAGATTGCGACCGTCTAATACCAATCGACATTGATTAGAACCCATGCGCCCATTTCCTGAGGCCGATTGACA
>JAPKBD010000345.1 GCA_028824965.1 Alphaproteobacteria bacterium
GGATTGGATACGTTCAAAATTGACGAATACACCGCTATAGCTAGCTTCATCCTGGGTCCAGATCGCTTGCATCGCCTCTATCCGTTCCCGGGCGACCTTCCAGCGGCGATCCCAGGGCGCGCCATGGTTTTCCATTTCCTCCCGGTTCCAGCCCCCGCCAATGCCGAAATCAACCCGCCCGCCGGAAATATGATCCAGGCTGGCAACCTCCTTGGCCATGACAATTGGGTCGCGCTCCACCACCAGGCAAATGCCCGTGCCCAGGCGGATACGTTTGGTCACGGCGGCCGCTGCGGCGAGCGCCAGGAACATATCGACGTTGTGGGAATAATCAGGTGGCAAATCGCCGCCAAGGGTGAACTGGGTATCACGACTGGCAGGGATATGGGTGTGATCGGGAATGAACAGGGCATCGAGGCCCCGTGCCTCTATCGCAATGGCAAGGTCCGCTGCCTGCATAGAGTAATCCGTCGCGAACATGCAGATACCAAATTCCATTCCGCCGCCTCATCTATCAATAATTTCAATGAAAAACAGAATAGGGCAGAATTCTCAGTACGGCTATTGCGTTGGGTAGCTGTATTCAGCGACGCCCGCGAAGGAGCTTACGGCAGGCCACGACCATGCGGTCCCTCTCGCCGGTCACAATTGTCTTGCCTTCATATTGCACTTCGCCACTTTTACGATTGATGGTAACCAGACCAACGCCGACGTCCGAGCCGTCCACTGGCGTTGATGTGCCTTTTTTCAAAAGATCGCCTACGGGCACCGTGAGGGGGATTGCGATGATTGTGGGCAGTTGGAGCTGTTGTTCCGGGTTCAAATCGGCCGGGGCCACCTTGTGCCCACGGCTGTTAATACCAGGCTTATAGGCTACGTCGGCTGCTGGTTGATGTCGAACAAGCCAGCGGCAGTCCTTCTTGGAGATTTTGATTTCGCCCTTCAGTTGATCCGCATCTGCGGGCGGGGCTATCAAGAAGATCGCAGCCAATAAACCAATTATGAGCGCACGTGTTGCCATTAATATAGTTTGCACCCGACGGCTTAAGTACCGGTTAAGACGCATATTACAAAAAAAGAGGCCGCACCGGTAAGGGTGCGGCCTAAATAGGAGGAAACGCCATCGAGCGTTTTGTCGGGAGTCGAGCCTCCAACGACATCATTGATAATGGTTCTTAATAGTAAAAAATCAAGTAATATTGAGAAGTGTTGTCATATGATACGAAATCGATGCAAAAATACCACAATTCACAGTTCAACTATTCGGCATGAAATAGCCCCGAATATCTATCAAACCGGACTCCACAATAGCCACAATAACGGCCATTATCCCGGCTGAAATTAACGTGGTTAGAAGCATTTTTAGTGGAATTCTCGGACGTGTCGGGGCCGATGGCGCCTCACCTATGGTGACATCCCGGCCTTCTTCGCGAACGGTCCTGACGCCGAAGGGTAGGACCATGAATAAGACCATCCACCACAGGATGGCATAGATCATCAGGCCGCTGACAAGGGTCATAAATCGCCTCTAAAGTTGTTCAATTTCAATCAAGGTTCCGCAGAAATCCTTGGGATGCAGAAACAAAACGGGCTTTCCGTGTGCACCGATCCGGGGTTCCCCATCGCCTAGAACACGGGCACCATCGCTGCGCAGTTGATCACGGGCGGCAATAATATCTTCAACTTCAAAACAGATATGATGCATGCCCCCGCCCGGTGTCCGTTCCAGAAATTTCGCGATGGTGGAGCCTTCACCCAAGGGATGAAGCAGCTCTATTTTTGAATTCTCCAACTCCACAAACACGGTGGTGACGCCATGATCCGGCAGATCCAGTGGATCGGACACGGTTGCCCCCAGCGTATCACGGTAAAGTGCTGTCGCAGCCGCCAAATCAGGCACTGCGATGGCGAGGTGGTTGAGACGTCCAATCATCGTAAAATCCTTAACATGTTCATTTGCATCAATCGACCCGTATGATTCGAGCCTCCACGACGGCTTTTTTACCCAATCGTTCCCGGATCAAACGCCGTAAAGCAATGCGGGCGGCTTCAATCATACGGCCATCATCCTTGCGGGCGGATTTTGGCAGCGCATCAATGGCGGCCTCCACCACATCCGCGCCTTCGTCCTCGATTTTCGGGCGGGCATCGTTGGGGTCAGAGGCAAGGCCTTGCAGGACCAACTCCGGATCCGCCAACAGCTCACCCTCTGCATCGGCGACCAGGATCACAGCGGCACCGCCGCTAAACATCAACTTGCGCCGGGTCCGCACGCCGTCATCATTGGCAGGCACAATGACGTCCCCATCGACGAAGCAACGCCCGCTTTGCACCTCAGCAACCACTTCCACCCGGCCTGGTGCCAGACGTAACGCCTGGCCATTTTCGATCACCACAGTTTCAGGAACCTGGAGGGAGCGGGCCAATTCCGCATGCGCCAGCATATGTTTGTATTCACCATGCACAGGCACAGCGATTTGCGGGCGGACAAGGCGAAACATCTCCGCCAATTCATCACGGCAGGGGTGGCCCGAAACATGTACGCCGCGCTCCTTCTCACCAATGATCTCAACACCGTTCCATAGCAGACGGTTTTGCACGCGGGAGATCGACGTCTCGTTTCCAGGGATTACCCGAGAGGAAAAGATCACCACATCACCTTTTTCGAAAACCACATGGCGATGAGCCCCCGATGCAATGCGTCCCAATGCTGCGCGCGGTTCGCCCTGACAACCGGTGCACAGGAACATGACTTTTTCGGGTGGCAGATAGGCCCCTTCCACATCCTTGAGGAAGGGCGGTAGATCGTTCAGATAGCCACATTCCTGGGCAGCCGCGACGATGCGCCATAGGGAGCGGCCCACCAGGACCAAGTGCCGATCATGGGCGGCAGCGACACGGGCCACCGTATCAATGCGCGCCACGTTGGAGGCAAAGGTGGCAACGGCGATGCGCCCGGTTCGATTGGCGCAGATCTCCATCAATGTGTCGCGTACATCCAATTCCGAGCCGGACCAGCCTTCGTTCAGGGCGTTTGTGCTATCACCGATTAGGGCCATGACGCCTTCGTCACCCAGACGGCGCAGGGCATCCCGGTCCGATGCGGGGCCAACCAGGGGATCGGGGTCCAACTTCCAATCGCCGGTGTGCAAGACCAAACCTGCAGAGGTGCGAATGGCCAGGGCGTTCATTTCCAACGTGGAATGGGTCAGGCCAATGAAATCGATATTAAACGGTCCGATCTCCAGACGTTCACCGGGTTCCAATACATGCAGGGGTACTTTGCCCAGCAGGCCTGCTTCTTCCAGTTTATTCCGCAACAAGGCGGCTGCAAATGGCGTGGCCCAAATTGGGCAGCGTAGGCGGGGCCACAGATGTGCCACGGCGCCCAAGTGATCTTCGTGGGCATGGGTGATCACCAAACCGACCAGATCGTCCCGGCGTTCTTCCAGATAAGTGGGATCGGGGGTGATGATGTCGATGCCCGGTTGTTCACCATCGGCAAAGGTAATGCCAAGGTCGACTAACAACCACTTTCCGGCAATGCCATAGAGGTTCATGTTCATGCCGATTTCGCCGGACCCACCGAGGGGTAGAAAAATCAGTTCATCTTCTGGGAACTCGGACACGGACACACACATTTCCACTTCAATAACGGCCAGTTTGCAAAGATCAGCCCCGGTTGCGTCGATAGATTTCCAGCAAACCGCGCATTGTAATATCGGGAACATTGGCTTCTATCACATCAGTAGCCCCTTCGAACACTGGCGCGAGGCCCCCTGTCGAAACTATTTTCATCGGTTTGCCGAATTCCCGCTTGATCCGGGTCACAATCCCCTCAACCAAGCCCACATAACCCCAAAATACACCTGAATGCATACAGGCCACCGTATCCGTGCCGATGACCTTTTCGGGCCGGGCAACAACGATCCTGGGCAACAACGCCGTGGCGTTGTGCAGGGCCTCCAAACTCAAGTTGATGCCTGGCGCTATAACCCCGCCCCTGTAATCCCCCGCCTCGTCGGCCACGTCAAATGTGGTCGCCGTGCCAAAATCCACGACGACAGCGGCTTGATTTGGATACAGCACAGCCGCACCGACCGTATTGCAGATGCGATCAGCACCGACAGGCGGGCTGGCATGGACTTCCATACCGTAAGAGGTGTTTTCATCACCAAGAACCAGGGGTTCCGTGTTG
>JAPKBD010000346.1 GCA_028824965.1 Alphaproteobacteria bacterium
AGAACGCTGTTCAGGGGGGAATTGTGGGACAATTTGCAATGGGTCAGTCGGTACCGCGTACCGAGGACCCCCGTTTACTACGTGGTAATGGCCGCTATGTCGACGACATCAGATTATCGAACGAATGCCACGCCTATATGCTGCGCACCCCGCATGCCCATGCGCGCATTGTCAGCATCGACTGCGAAGCAGCTCGGTCCATGCCCGGCGTCATTGCCGTTTATACCGGCGCAGACTGGGTCGCGGATGGCCACGGCCAACACCCCGCAGGCCATAATCGGGTTCGCCGCGACGGCTCAGGTTTATATGTCCCAACTCGCCACGCGATCGCACACAAAGAAGTAAAAGTCACCGGCGACATCGTCGCCATGGTCGTGGCTGAGTCTGTCAATCTAGGCAAAGACGCTGCCGAACAAATCATTGTTGAATATGATCTGCTACCGGTCATTACAGAAGGCACCCAGGCCCGGGCCGAAGGGGCTCCAGTCTTGCATGAAGGCTGCGACGACAATGAAGGCTATTTTTATACGGCAGGCGAGAAGGAAGCTGTAGAAGCAATCATCGCCTCAGCGCATCATGTCACGCGGCTGAATACCAAAATTAACCGGATCACCGCCAATACAATGGAGCCGCGTTCCTGCATTGGCGATTACGATCACCGGTTTGAGCGCTATATCCTGATGGGCGGCACACAACGCCCGCATCTCCTCCGGAAAACCTTGGCAATTGACGTCTTCGGTGTACCCGAAACCGCCGTCAAAATGATCACCCCTGATGTCGGCGGCAGTTTCGGCATGAAAGGCGGCCACGCGCCGGAAAATCATGCCTGCATGTGGGCAGCCAAAAAAGTTGGGCGGCCAGTTCGCTGGGTCTGTGAACGCAGCGACGGTCATGTCACGGATTACCACGATCGGGATCAGCTTACCGACGCACAGTTGGCCATCAGCGCGACCGGCGAGTTTCTGGCCCTAAAGGTCAGCAATATTTGTAATATTGGCGCCTGGCTCGACCCCGGCGGAACGATTTCTCCAGCCGGCCATCTTGGCGGGTTGGCCGCAACCTACAAGACGCCGCTGATCTATGCGGAGGCCTCAGCTGTTTTCACCAACACCAGCGCCAACGGGCCGTTTCGCGGATCAGGCCGCCCGGAAGCGTCCTATGTTATGGAACGTCTGATCGATAATGCCGCGCGCGAATTGAATATGGACCGAGCAGAAATCCGGCGGCGCAATATTGTGCCACCAGAAGATATGCCGTTTAAAACCGGGCTCCTCTATACCCTTGATTGCGGCGAGTTTGGTGCCAACATGGAGAACACCCTGAAAATGGGTGACTATGACGGCTTCGAAGCCCGCCGCGAAACCGCCCGCAAGGACGGCAAGCTACGGGGTCTTGGCATCGCCAACTTTATCGAACAGACCGCCCAGATGGACGGCGAAACCGTCAGCATCCAGTTCGATCAATCCGGCACGGTGACGGTTATTCCGGGTTCCGTTGATCACGGTCAGGGTCATGACACGATGTACAAGATCGTTGTTTCTGATGCACTGGGGATCGACGAGGAAGATATCCGCGTATCCTATGGGGATACGGACTCCCTACCCTATGGCGGCGGCACCTATGCCTCTCGTACTGCCATCCTGGGTAGTTCAGCAGCTGTCCGAGCTATCGACAAAATTCTGGAGAAGGGCACCAAGATTGCCGCCCATATTCTGGAAGCAGCGGATGCCGATATCGAGTTCAAGGACGGTGCCTTCCACGTGGTCGGGACCGACAAAGAAGTCACTATCCAGGACGTGGCAAGGGCTTCTTACCGAAGCGATGTACTCCCTGAAGGCATGGAACGAGGCCTGTTCGATACTGATACCTTCGCGCCCGGCATGCCTACTTTTCCGAATGGCTGCCATGTTGTTGAAGTTGAAATTGAACCGGAAACCGGCGTTACGGAAATTTTGAAGTATTCGGTTACGGATGATGTCGGAACCGTAATCAATGCACTGACCCTGGAAGGTCAAATCCATGGTGGTATCGGACAGGGCGTCGGTCAGGCCTTCACGGAAGGCATGCAATATGACACGGATGGCCAGCTGCTGACCGGATCGTTCCTCGATTACGGAATGCCGCGCGCCGATGACATGTGTAGCTTCGATCTCGACAACAATCCGGTACCGACCAAGCTAAACCCGGTCGGTGCCAAGGGTGCCGGCGAGGCAGGCAATGTTGGTGCATTGGCGGCGATCATGAACGCTGTCGTCGATGCGCTGGCGCCACTGGGGATCGAAAATTTGGATATGCCGGCCACGCCAGAAAAGGTTTGGCAGGCCATACAGGGTGCCAACGCCTGACGGTTATTCCGCGAGGATCGTCGCCGATATTTTTTCACCAATCATGATGGTGGAAATATTGGTATTGGCGCAGGGCACCATCGGCATAATCGAAGCATCGCATATGCGGAGGCCCTGAACGCCATAGACGCGGCCTGAAGGGTCGGTCACGGCACCCGGATCATCCTCTGCCCCCATCCGGCAGGTGCAGGACGCGTGCCAATGACCAAGAACCGTTTTGCGGATCCATTGCTCAATCGTGGATTCATCTTCCAGCAGATCAGAAATCGAGGGTCCGGTGGAAATCATATTCTCGATAATGTATCGACGGGCGATGGAAGACGCGTCCATCAGCTGGGCGCCAATCCAAGTCTGTACGCGGTTAAAATTACTATAAACACCTACCTTGCGCGCCCGCGTCCCATAACTGACCGGGAAAACATCAAGCACGGCATCCTGAATCTCGGGCTTTGCGCAGAGCTTTGCCATTACCCGAACGCCAGCAATCATGCGGTCCATGTCCCGACGATCGGAACACATATTAAAATCAACATTCGGCTCGCCGAAGATATCGTCGCCATTCAGCGTCACCTCACCCGTTGAATAGGATTTATTGACCCAGAGCTGCATGATGCCCATGCGATCCCCAATCGAATGCCAGGAGGCGCGATTGGTCGGGACAATGTACATATCGCCGGCGGGTACGCCTTCATGGCCGGATGACCAGCGCACTGCCGCGATCATATGCGTTGGTAGACCAGGGGTTAGCCGAGCATCTTTCTTCAGATAAGCGCCAAAATTAACGCCCGGATGCTCCATAAGATGCTGGCCAACACCTGGCCGGTCAGCAATGACGTCAATGCCCAGCTTCGACAGTTCCTCTTCCGAACCAATACCTGAGCGCATCAAAAGCGGCGGCGTGTGTAGTGCCCCGGTACAAACAATGACTTCCTTCGCCTTAACATCGAAAGTTTCACCGCGCCGAGTAACCTTTGCGCCAATAACCTTGGTGCCCTCAAAAAGTAGGCGCTCGACATGTGCCCGGTCCAGCATGTCAAAATTAGGCCGGGCACGGACCTCGTTCGTCAGATAGGCCGTCGAGGCAGAAACCCGCTTGCCATCGATATTGTTCATCGGAATCGGGAAATAGCCATCGTCAAAAACGCCGTTTTGGTCTTTCAGGTTTTTCCAACCGTCTTTTTCGGCCGCCTTAATTGAGGCTGCGGTAAAGCCCGGCCACTGATCTTCAAATAAACGCCGAAGCCCTATCGGCCCTTCATCACCATGGAGCGGACCATCAAAGTCACGATCACTTTCAAGCTTCTTAAAATAGGGCAAGACGCCTTCCCAGTTCCAACTCTTAGCCCCCAATTTTTCCCAGCCATCAAAGTCGCTGGGCAGACCGCGATTGGCACACATGCCATTGACCGACGATCCACCACCAATGACTTTCCCCTGATTGTAGCGCCGCTCCGGGCGTTCATCGGGTGCGTTGCTGGAGCGCGGCAAAAAGCGAGCGCTAAGACCCGGCCACGTATAGAGAGGCGCGCCCTTGGCTGTTGCGACAAAATTATTATTGAGATCTTCCGGTTCACTGCCAGGAGGGAAATCTTGACCGGCCTCAAGCAACAGGACGTTGTTGGTTGACCGCTCAGTCAAACGGCTCGCCAGCACGCTGCCCGCCGAACCGCCACCGACTATGATGTAATCTAATTGCTTCCCGCCAAAGTCAGCCACGGCCTATTCTCCCTGATTTTATATATTTCAGAAAGGATACACCCGATTTAGCCGCATGCAACGGGACGGCAATGTGCTTTATTCAGCGGCGGCCTGCGTATAAGGCACCGCGCCCTCAACAACCGGGGTG
>JAPKBD010000347.1 GCA_028824965.1 Alphaproteobacteria bacterium
TGTTGTCCCTGATCGTCTCGGTCAGGGACAACAGCACGGAGACAGAGATCGCAACAGCGATATCCCGGAACAGCTGCCCCACTTCCAGCTCCATCACCAACAGGGGCAGAAACACCAGCACAGTCGTCAGGGCGGAGACCAGAATGGCCCCCCAAACCTGTTGCGCGCCAAGATATGCCGCCTCCTTTGGCGCAGCACCTGTCTGGCGGTGGCGATAAATATTCTCCAACACCACGATGGCCGCATCCACCACCATGCCAACAGAAAAGGCGATCCCCGCCAACGAGATCACGTTCAGGGACCGACCCAATGCCGCCATGGCGACAAAGGCCCCAACTACGGAAACCGGAATGGCCAGGGAAATTACCAATGTGGCCCGGGCTGAACGCAGGAACAGCAACAACATTATGGCTGCCAGCAGACCACCGACAACGATATTGCTTTGCACCAGCCCAATGGCGGAATTGATGTAGATCGTTTCGTCATAGACCTGGCGGATGGTCAGACCCACGGTCGGCAATGTGACGTCTTTCAATTCGCGCAAGGCCTCATGAATACCGGCCATCACCTCGATCACATTGGCACCGGAATCCCGAATTGTATTGGCGGCAAGGGTCGGGTTACCCAGGCTGCGAATATGGGCGGTTGGCGATTTATGAGAGAATTCAATGGTCGCCACATCACCCACTGTGACCCGCCCGATACCACCGCCATTGCCCGCACCCACTGATCGCAGCAGAACGGCGGCAACCTGTTCAGGCGTCTTGAACGCGCCTTCCGTGCGCACCACATAGCGGCGTTTACCCTCCACCACATCACCGCCCGACATGGACGTATTGGCGACCCGTAACGACTGCAACACATTCGACACAGTCAGGCCATAACGGGCCAGTTTTTCAGGATCGACGATAACCCGCAATTCCCGCTCACCGCCGCCATAGACATTGACGCGGGAAACGCCGGGCACACGCTCCAACCGGTCACGCACCAGATCATCGACCTGATCCAAAAATGTATGCACGGGCGTCTCATTGCCGGGCAGGCGGTCGATAATGTACCAACCGATGGGATTATCGTCCGAGGACGAGGTGTTGATCGTCGGCTCGTTCGCTTCAGCAGGATAGCCGGTCACCCGGTCCAATCGGTTTGCGACCAATAAAAGGGCGCGGTCCATATTCTGCCCGACGCCGAATTCCAGACTGATGCTGGCCCGGCCATCTTCGGCCCGGCTGGTAATCTCCGTTACGCCAGGCAGGCCCTTCAATGCCTCCTCCTGCCGATTGACGATCTCCCGCTCCATCTCAGCAGGTGCGGCACCGTGCCAGGTGGTTTGAATATTCAAGACCGGGCGGCGCACATCGGGGGTCAACTGAATGGGAATTGTCTGCAGCGCCAGCAAGCCAAACAACAAGATCATCAAGACTGCTGCCACAACAGCGATGGGGCGTTCAATGGATAGGCGGATCAGGTTCATTGGCGTCGCCTAAAACTTTACGGGCTGGCCCGGGAATAACCGCTCATTCCCGCGCACCACCACCACATCGCCCGCCTTCAGGCCGTCTTCGACCACAAATCGCCCGCCAACCGCATCACCGATCTTGATATTACGGGGTTGGGCAGCACTTTTTTCGATCACGAAAACCATATCTTTGCCCCGGCGCCTAAGGATCGCATCCTTGTGAACCGAGATAACCTTTGCCGCCGCCGTGATTGGCACGGCCACGGTGACGCTTTGATTGCCGGCAAGATGCCCCAGCAGGGCTGCCAGATCAGCCGTGAAGCGTACGGTTCTGGTCCGGGTCAGGGGGTTTTCCTGCGGCACCACCGCGCGCACCTTTGCTGTGACTATTTGGCCGTTGATGGCCACGGTAACGCCGGTGCCGGGCACAAGACCCGCAATGCGGTTAACCGGCACATCAGCTTCCACTTCCAGCGCGGTATCATCAATCAAATCCACGACCGCCTGACCGACGGTCAAATATGAGCCAACTTCTGTATGGCGGCGGATAACGACGCCCGAAAAAGGTGCCCGAATGGAGGCATAACGCAGATTGATCTGGGCCAGCTTGGCATCCGCCTCTGCCTGACGCAGGTGGGCCGCAGCCTCTGCCACTTGGCTGTTCAACATCATGACTTCCTGGCGCATATCGTCAAATCGGGCTGCCCTGTGGGCTGCGGATTTGGTATTTTTAAGCCGTTCAAGGCGTTGCATTTCCTGATTTTTCATGACCATTGCGGCATCCTGCGCGGCCAACTGCGCCTTGCGCGAGGCGACTTCGGCAACCCGGCGTTCGCGCACCCAATGAAGCTGTTCGCGAACCAGAACAGCCAATACGTCGCCCTTTTTGACACGATCGCCGACATCGGCCCGAATTTCAGAGACCGGGCCCGCGACGCGTGCCGCCACCACACCTGAGCGTCGGGCCACCAATCGACCCACAACGGGAATGGTTTGCGAAACAGATTGCGCCACAACCTTATCGACACTGACCAAGGCTGCACGGGGACCTTTTTTGGCCGGCTTCTTTTGCGCCAAGCCAGGACCAGCCGCAAAAACAGAGGCAAGCGACAGGACAAAGAGAGCCAAAATTGCTGTGGATACAGGACGTTTATGGACAGATTGGTACAGTTTCATGAATACAGCGTCATCCCGGATAATTGCCAGTCCGCAACGTCGCACCGCAAGGCCGCCTGTTCAAGGCATCATGCTGCCCAGAGTTCAAATAAAGTTGAACTTATTATCACGTTGAATGGGTGTTTAGGCCTTATTGGATGCGTTCGGCGGGAAAATGCAAAGTCGCCTTGGTGCCGGAGCCCAGTTCCGAGGTCAGGATCAGGGCACCGCCATGCAGCTCCGCCAGCGCCGTTGTAATTGCCAGGCCAAGGCCAAGGCCGCCGTGCTGCCGGCTGGGACTGTCATTAAGCTGGGCGAAGGAAAGCCGCGCACGGTCCAGCTCAGCAGCATCCATACCAATGCCGTTATCGCGAACATAAAGATCAATGCCAGTGCCTTCGATGAAAGAAACACCAATTTCGATCTCTCCGCCCGTGCCGGTAAATTTAATGGCATTGGTCAAAAGATTAAGCAGCATTTGCTTAATCTTAGCCTGATCGCCTATCAGGTCAGGCAGTTCCGCCGGCAGGGTCTCTACCAGCACCAAGCCCTTGGTCGCGGCCTGTTCAGCGACCATAGAAATTGTGGTTTCGATACAAATCTCTATATCCACAGCACCTTCGGCCAGTTGCAGATCCCCGGTTTCGATCTGCGACATATCCAAAATATCGTTGATCACCACCAGCAGGTCGCGGCCTGATTGGTTGATGGAATGGAGGCAGCTGTTCTGGTCGTCAGTTGATAGGTGGCTGTCCTCACTATCGCTCAACAAATCGGAAAATCCGATAATCGCATTCAGGGGCGTCCGCAATTCGTGACTGACGTTGGCCAGAAACTGCGTCTTGGCGCGGGAGGCTATTTCAGCCGCGTCCCTGGCCTCGGTCATCTCCACCTCCGCCAATTTCCGGGCCGTGATATCGGTGACGGAGCCTGCAATACGATAGGCGTGGCCGGTTGAAACCCGCAGGGCCAGGGCCCGGTCGGATATCCAGCGTATCTCGCCATCAGAATGGAGGACGCGATATTCCAGATCGAAAATTCGGCTATCCCCATCCAGGTGCTGACGCCAATTTTGGTGATAGACCTCTACATCGTTGGGATGGATCACCGCGACCCAATCTTCCTGTCGAAAGGCCGCCGGGTCAGTACGGGACCCGACAATCGATAGAACGCGCGACGAGATATAAAAACGATCCGTCCGCAAATCCATATCCCACAGTCCCTCGCTTGAGGCGAGGGAGACCAGGGCATAACGTTCCTGGCTGTCGCGCAGATCACGTTCCTTGACCCGAATTTCCGTCATATCACGCACCAGGGTCAGTGTACCGCCGCCACTACAATGGCTGTCCTTAATCTCGAATTCCCGGCCATCAATGCTGCGCCGTTCGGCAATATCACCAATCCAATGATTTTCCTGGCGCTTCTCAAACCAGTTGGAGGCGATGGATGCGGGAATGTAAGAAGCTTCCATCTCTGCCGTCAGGGCATCACTGAAATGCAAACCGGGCTTCAATCGATCTGCGATACGGGAGAAAATTGAACGATAGAGTTCGTTGCAAAGGACGAGGCGG
>JAPKBD010000348.1 GCA_028824965.1 Alphaproteobacteria bacterium
TTCGCATGCGGTCCATAATAACACCTCATCGGCGTTATCTGGGTCAGCCCCTAATGTTTTTTTTCTTCGACTGCCAAATCATGCGCTTTCCACTAGCCTTGGTGATGCCTGCCATACTAATCTTCCGTTACTCGAATCTTTAGCCGAATAACCTTCGCGGAACAGGGTCACAGTGACAGGGCGTAATACGAATAGTAACGGTGATCGCAACGAAGGCGGTCGTGACGGTGGCGGAATGGAGTCGCAAAAATCAGGCTATCGCCCGGTAATACATGGCATTGGCTTATGCTTAGCCTTGATTGCTGCGTGGTTGTTGTTCTCGGGATATTTTCAGCCACTACTGCTAGGCCTCGGTGCGGTGTCCGTCGCATTTTGCCTTTGGATCGCCATGCGCATGGATCTTCTTGATCACGAAGGTGTGCCTTTGCAAATCACCTGGGCCAGCCTGCGTTATATGCCCTGGCTGTTTTGGGAGATCGTAAAGGCCAATATTGATGTGGCAAAACATGTTCTGGCCTCGGACCTGAAAATTGCACCAAGCCTGTTCGATGCGCCCGCCAGCCAAAAAACGGATTTGGGACAAACCCTTTATGCAAATTCCATTACCCTGACGCCGGGCACGGTTTCCGTTGATCTGGACCCCGGCGTAATACGGGTTCATGCACTACATCCAGGTGCAGCCGATGGCGTCCTTGAGGGTGAGATGGATAAACGGGTCACAGCCGTAGAGGGCAATACCTGATGTTCGCCATCACCGCCTTCGCCATTCTGGTCGCCCTGGGCATTGCCCTGGCCCGGGCCTTTGCCGGCCCGACTATATTCGATCGCATTTTGGCGGTGAATTCCGTTGGCACCAAAACCGTGTTGTTGATCGCCGTTCTGGGTTTTCTGACAGGCCGTCCCGAATTTCTGGATATTGCCATTGTCTATGCCTTGATCAATTTCATCGGCGTAGTCGCGGTATTGAAATACGTCAAATATGGCGACGTTGCCCGCTCTGATGAGGCCGGTTCCAATAATGGGGAAGGGACACGTTAATGGAACTGGTCCTGAATGTTTTGAGCTGGCTGCTACTGTTGTCGGGCGCGGCCTTTATCGTGATCGGTGCGTTCGGGATGTGGCGGTTGCCGGATTTTTACACCCGTCTGCATCCTGCAGGTTTAACCGATACCATGGGGGCGGGCTTGATCCTGCTGGGTCTGTTGTTGCAGGCAGAGGCGGGAATGGTCGCCATCAAGCTGTTGATCATCGCTGTGCTTTTATTATTTACCTCTCCCACGTCCGGCCATGCCACGGCACGGGCTGCGTTGGCGGCGGGATTACGCCCCTGGCAGGCAAAAGACGATGACAAAGCCATGGGCGAAGGGGGTGATAAATGATCATTACGCTGATTGATATTGCTCTGCTCACATTTATGGGTGCAACCGCAATTGCCATATTGCGCCTGCGCAGCCTGTTTGCCGTAGTCATGCTTTCCGGCATCTACAGCCTGCTGGCGGCCTCCATGTTCGTGGCCTTGGATGCTGTTGATGTGGCCTTTACAGAGGCCGCGGTTGGCGCTGGGATATCTACCGTATTAATGATCACCGTCCTGTCCCTGACGGGAGAGCGGGAACGCGCGCCGGGCCATTCGCCCATTCTGCCCATGATCGTCGTGACACTGACAGGCGCGGCCTTGATCTATGCCACCTTTGATATGCCGGCCTTTGGCGATGCCAACGCGCCGGTCAACCTGCATGTGGCCCCGCGCTACCTCAACGACAGCATGGCGGAAGTGGGCCTGCCCAACGTGGTGACCTCCGTCCTGGCCAGTTATCGCGGCTATGACACCTTGGGCGAGGTGACAGTAATTTTCACGGCTGCCGTGGCCGTCATGATGTTGTTGGGCGGACGCAAGGGCGACGATGCCGGCTTCAAGAACGAGCCTGAGGAAAATTCAGTTGCCGATGGGGACGATCCTGCTGACGATCCAGCGGACGACCCTGCTGACGATCCGTCGGGCAAAAATGGGAAGGGCACAGCATGAGGCATCATCGCGTCCTCCGCGTCGTCTCCAAACTGTTGATCCCGTTCATCATGCTGTTCGCCCTGTATGTGCAGTTCCATGGTGACTTTGGCCCGGGCGGTGGTTTTCAGGCCGGGGTCATTATGGCCTCTGCCTTTATTCTGTACGGCCTGATTTTTGGTTTGGAGAACGCCCGCAAAGTGGCCCCGCCCAGCGTGGTTACCAAGCTGGTGGCAGCTGGTGTCTTGATCTATGCGGGCACGGGTTACGCGGGCCTGTTAAAGGGTGCCAACTTCCTTGACTATAATGTGCTGGGCGCAACGCCTGTTGGCGGTCAGCATCTGGGCATCTTGATCATTGAATTCGGCGTCGGCACCACGGTGGCGGCGGCAATGGTAACGATCTTTTTCCTGTTTGCCGGACGGGAACGCTAGATGCTGCAAGTCATCCTGGATCATTACAATTACTGGGTTGCCGTCGTCTTGATGATGATCGGCCTGTACACGGTGGTGGCGCGGGGCAATCTGATCAAGAAGATTGTCGGCCTGAACATCTTTCAAACCTCGGTCTTTCTGCTCTACATCACCATGGGCAAGGTCACGGGCGGTACAGCACCTATTCTGGATGAACGTTTCACAGTCTATTCCAACCCGCTACCTCACGTCTTGATCCTGACCGCAATTGTGGTCGGCGTTGCCACGACTGCCTTGGGTTTAGCCCTGGTTGTCCGTATCCGGGAAAGCTATGGCACGATTGAGGAAGATGAGCTGGACCTACTGGACGGTGAGACGTGAGCCTAACTATGGAACAGTTGATCCCACATCTGCCGGCCCTCCAAGTGATCATTCCAATGGTCGCGGCACCGCTGTGCCTATTAACAGGGCGTACAGGTTTAGCCTGGATCATTGCGTTAATTGCATCTGTCGCAGCGACAGCAATTGCGATTGCTCTGGCCTATTTGACCTATCATCACGGCACCATCAGTTATCACATGGGCGGCTGGGCCCCGCCGTGGGGTATCGAATATGTGGTCGATACCGCCAACGCCTTTATTCTGCTGTTGGTATCATCCATCGCCACCATGGTTTTGATCTATAGCCCCGCCAGTGTCGCCAAGGAAATTCGTCCGGGCCGCGGGCATCTGTATTACTGCATGTACATCCTGTGCCTGACCGGCCTGTTGGGCATCGCGATCACGGGAGATGCGTTCAACGTCTTTGTGTTTTTGGAGATTTCATCCCTATCCAGCTATGCCCTGATCGCCATGGGCGGGCAACGGAAGTCTTTGACGGCTGCTTTTCAATATCTGGTCATGGGCACTATTGGCGCGACATTCTTTTTGATCGGCGTCGGGTTGCTGTACATGATGACAGGCACCCTTAATATGGCTGATCTGGCAAGGCGTATCCCTGAAATTCAGGACAGCCGGCCGGTTCTGGCGGCCTTCGCCTTTATCACTGTGGGCCTGGCCCTGAAGGCGGCGTTGTTCCCCCTGCATCTATGGCTACCCAACGCCTATGCCTTCGCGCCGTCGGGCGTTTCTGCCTTTATGGCGGCGACGGCGACGAAGGTGTCTCTCTACGTCCTGCTGCGTTTTACCTTCACTATTTTTGGGGCGGAGTTCGCGTTTGGCGATTTGCCCCTGAGTTGGTTGCTGTTGGTGCCTGCTGTCATCGCCATGTTCGCAGGGTCGTTCTCGGCCATGTTCCAGCCGGACATCAAGCGTATGCTGGCCTATTCCTCTGTGGCGCAGATCGGCTACATCACCCTGGCGATCAGCCTGGGCACGAATGCAGGCATTATGGCAGCCCTGATCCATATCTTTAACCATGGTCTGATGAAGGCGGCGCTGTTTTGCGCCATGGGCTGTATCTTTTACCGTATCGGCTCCACCCGGATCGATCAGTTGGCGGGCCTGGGGCGACAGATGCCGTGGACATTCGCGGCAATTGTCGCGGGCGGTCTCAGCCTGCTGGGCGTGCCACTAACCGCCGGCTTCATCTCCAAATGGTATCTGGTGCAAGCAGCCATGCAGTCGGATTTGTGGTTCCTGGTCTTCCTGATCGCCGCCTCCTCCATGCTGGCCCTGGTCTATGTCTGGCGGTTGGTGGAGGCCCTGTATTTCAAGGAACCGGCACCAGGCAAAGAGGCCGTGGCCGAGGCACCATTGTCTATGCTG
>JAPKBD010000349.1 GCA_028824965.1 Alphaproteobacteria bacterium
CGCATCATTGCCGATGAACATACCCTCCGGCTGGCCGGTCAGGACAACGCGGCCGCCCACGTCGGCAACCATAGCAGCCATGGCAACACCGTATCGGCGATAGGCCTCGCGCCCGGACACATCCGGCACCTCAACCTCGCCCTCCTTGTAGGTGGCTCGGTCACGGAATTTCAGCAAATTGATCATTTGCACCGGACCTTTACGGGGATGATCCCGAAAATTCCGAAATTGTTCGCCGGTTGGTTGCCGCTTTTTGCTCATCGTTACGCTCCAATATACAGCAGGACATTTCTTTGACCGTAGCCTAGCGCATTGCGCTTGCGGGGGACGGGTCTTTTAGGGCTAACTACGCCCATGGAAAGAATATCAGTCATCGGCGCAGGCGCCTGGGGGACGGCGTTGGCGCAAATGCTGGCCGCAGCGGGCCGGACAACGCAGATTTGGGCCCGTGAAGACGACGTCGTCGCGACCATCAACACCGATCACGCAAACCCTGTATTTCTGCCAGACGTATCCCTGGATCAAAACCTGCGCGCTACGACCGACCTGGCAGAGGCGGCAGAAGCGGATCTGATCCTGCTGGTCACCCCGGCGCAATTTTTACGCCCGGTGACGGCGGAGCTGGCAAAACATCTTAAGCCCGGCGTCGCCGTCGTTGTTTGTGCCAAAGGCATTGAAAAAGACAGTTTCGCCTTGATGTCCGAGGTTTTGACGGAAACCTTGCCGGACGCGCCCCAGGCCATTTTGTCAGGCCCCACATTTGCCATCGAAGTGGCCAAGGGCCTGCCCACCGCCGTCACATTGGCCTGCGCAGATGAGGCCCTGGGTGGGCGGATTGTGGAGGCTGTGGGCCAGCCCCATTTCAGGCCCTATTGGACGGACGATGTGATCGGCGCGCAAATTGGTGGCGCCGTGAAAAACGTCCTCGCCATCGCCTGCGGCATTGTGGAGGGCCGCCAGCTGGGCGCCAATGCCCGCGCCGCCCTGATGACCCGTGGCCTGGCGGAAATGGTTCGCTATGGCACCATGCGTGGTGGCCGGGGTGAAACCCTGATGGGCCTGTCGGGCCTGGGTGATCTCGCCCTGACCTGCAATGACAGCCAATCCCGCAACATGTCCCTGGGCATGGCATTAGGTGCGGGGCGAACCATGGCAGATATTTTGGCGGAGCGACGATCGGTGGCCGAGGGCGCGCACACGGCAGGTGCCATATCCGGTCACATCGCGCCCATGGACTTCGAGATGCCTATTTGCACGGCAATGGATGCGGTCTTGAACCAAAACGCAGATATTGACGCCACCATCCAGGGCATGTTGGGCCGACCCTATCGACCGGAACAGGGTTAGCTTGTAAAATCTCTTTGAAAATTTTGGGGACACAACATGGCCTATTGGCTTTTCAAAACAGAACCGGGTGCCTGGTCATGGGATGACCAGCTCAAACGAGGCGACGCAGGCGAACATTGGGACGGCGTACGCAATCATCAGGCCGGCAACAACATGAAGGCCATGAAAATCGGCGACAAGGGTTTCTTTTATCACTCGGTCAATGAAAAGTCCGTGGTCGGCATCGTAGAGGTGTGCAAGCTGTGGTACCTGGACCCCTCGGACCCCAAAGGCAAATTCGGCATGGTCGATATCCGCGCCCTGGAAACCTTTCCCAAACCCGTCACCTTGGCCGAAGTAAAGGCGGACGAACGCCTAAGCGAAATGCCCTTGGTCATAAACACCCGCCTGTCCGTACAGCCCGTAGATGCCAAAAGCTGGAAGATCATCTGCCGTATGGGCGGCATTAAAGTCTAATTTGGATGGGATCAAGAACGTAGCATGACTGTATCTGCCAACGACTGGATTGCCCACCATGCCCGTTTCGCACCGGCGCGGGAGGCGATGCATGATTTAACGTCTGATCGGCATTTCACATATGCGGAAATGGACCAGCGCGTTGAGCGGGCGGCGCTGTACCTCCGCGACAGTCTTGGCGTTCAGGACAATGACCGGGTGGCGGTGCTGTGCCATAACGATACCGATATGTTGGAAATACAGTTCGCCTGCCGCCGTCTGGGCTCGATCTTCCTGCCCTTGAATTGGCGTCTGGCGGTGCCGGAGCTGGAATACATTTGCAATGACGCCACCCCACGCGCATTGCTATATGGTACGGAGTTCGCAGACGAAGCCGCAGACATCCAACGCTTGGCAGGCGTACCCAGCATTGCCAGCCTCAACAACGGCGGCGAAAGCGACTATGAGACCGGTTTGACGATCGCATCAGGCACAATCGCGGCACCGGCACGGGAATTGAGCGATGTCTGGACGGTGATGTACACCTCAGGCACCACAGGACGGCCGAAGGGTGCCAAAATCACCTACGAAATGGCCACCTATAACGCCATTCAGTGCGCCATGACCGTTGAAATCCACGGTGGCTCCAAAAACCTGGTAATCCTGCCGCTTTTCCATACCGGCGGTTTGAATGTCTATGCCAATCCCACGTTTCATACCGGGGGCACCAACGTTGTGCCGCGCGCCTTTGACCCGACATATTTCCTGGATTTGCTATCCGATAAGGAATTGAACATCACCCACGCCCTTGGCGTGCCGACAAATTTCCTAATGATGGCCCAGGAAGCAAAATTCCCTGGCGCTGATTTATCCCATATCGTTTGTCTCAGCGTCGGCGGCGCAGCGGCACCTCTGTCTTTGATCGAGGAATACGGTGCCAAGGGCATTCAATTACAACAGGGTTGGGGCATGACTGAAACCGGCCCCCTGGGATTGATGTTGTCGGGTGACCAGGCTTTGGCGAAAGTCGGCTCCTCCGGCCTGCCGCCGCTTTACGTCGGGCTGCGTATTGTTGATGAGGCCGGCGACGACGTGCCGCAAGGGGAGACCGGGGAGATGTTGATCAAGGCACCAACCGTAACGCCAGGCTATTGGAACCGGGAAGCCGAACGGAATGATTTTTTCACCGCCGACGGCTGGTTCCATACAGGCGACGCCGCCCGCCAGGACGAAGACGGCTATTACTATATCGTCGACCGGACCAAGGATATGTTCATATCGGGGGGCGAGAACGTCTATCCGGTGGAAGTGGAAAACGTGATATTCCAAATGGACGGCGTCTTGGAAAATGCGGTAATCGGTATTGCAGACGAAAGATGGGGCGAGGTCGGTCGCGCCTGTGTCGTGTTAAAGCCGGGTGCCAATCTGGACGAGGACGCAGTCATCGAACATTGCCAAGGCCAACTGGCCCGCTACAAAGTGCCAAAGCAGGTCCGCTTCATGGATGAGCTGCCCCACAACGCTACGGGCAAGGTGCTGAAGCACCAATTGCCCAGAGACTAAGCTGAGACTAAGCAGAGACTGAGCAGAGACTGAATTTCAACGAATTGTAAGGAGTCCCGATATGAGTGTCGCCGCTGAAGAGTGGATCAAACATCATGCAACATTTGCACCTGGTAAGGAGGCGTTGGTCGACCTCGCCTCGGACCGGAAGTTCACGTACGCAGAGATGGATGCCCGCGTCACACGCGCCGCACTGTATTTTCGCGACAGCTTGGGCGTGGGAGAGAACGACCGGGTTGCATTGTTGTGTCACAACGATAGCGACGCCTTTGAAGTTCAGTTCGCCTGCCGCCGCATTGGCGCGATCTTCATGCCCCTCAACTGGCGTCTGGCAGTGGCGGAGTTGGAATATATCTGCAACGACGGCGCGCCGACGGTCTTGGTTCACGGCAAAGAATTCGCCAGCCAGGCAGAAGAGATTAAAGGCCTGTGTGGCATCCCCCATCTGGTCGGCCTGAACAATGGTGGCGACAGTGACTATGAAAGCGGCCTGGCAGCCTCGGTAGGCGAATTGGACATCGTCCATAAGGATCTGACGGATACCTGGACCATCATGTACACCTCCGGCACCACGGGCCGTCCCAAGGGTGCGCGCATGACCTATCAAATGGCGGTCTACAATGCCATCCAATGCGCCATGACCATGTCGATCACGGAACGGTCGAAAAACATTGTCTTCCTGCCGACCTTCCACACCGGCGGCCTGAACGTCTATGCCAACCCGATCTTTCACACCGGCGGCACCAATGTGGTGATGCGGGAGTTCGATCCAGCCTATTTTCTGGAGCTGTTGTCCGACAAAGAATTATGCCTTACCCATATGTTCGGCGT
>JAPKBD010000350.1 GCA_028824965.1 Alphaproteobacteria bacterium
GTGCAGGCTATTCATGAGCCTATTAACGAGGTGAGCGGAGAGCCGCTTTCTGTATTATTCCATTGTGTCGGGACTTAAGTGGGAGAGAGACAAATGCCAATCCAGGATGAACAACAACCGATCTGGTTCGCAGGCGGGGCTGATCTGGCCCCTGCGGGGCAGCGATTGGCGGAGATGGTGGCGCGGCCCGGCATATTAGGTGTGCCCGGCGCTCATGATGCCATGTCCGGCCTGTTGGCAAAGCGGGCGGGGTTTGAATGCCTTTATGTCTCAGGCGGCGCGATAACGGCGGCCATGGGCCTGCCGGATATGGGCGTCATTACGATGGAGGAGCTGTGTTCCATCACCAAATCCCTGGCGCGGGCCACGGCATTGCCGCTGATTGTTGATGGCGACACGGGCTATGGGGAGGCATTAAACGTTATGCGCCTGGTTCGGGAGCTGGAAGACGCAGGTGCCGCTGCTGTACAGATTGAGGACCAGGTGCTGCCGAAAAAATGCGGCCATCTGAACGATAAACAGCTGGCCACGGCCGAGGATGCCGCTGCCAAGATCGCAGCAGCCGTCGCTGCCCGCCGTCATCTGCAAATCGTCGCACGTACGGATGCCGCAGCCGAAAGCCTGGATGAGGCGATCCGCCGGGCCAACATGTATATCGAAGCCGGTGCCGATATCATTTTCCCTGACGCCTTGATCTCGGACGATGATTTTCGCCGTTTTTGCGCGGCAGTGGACGCACCAGTGCTGGCCAATATGACGGAATTCGGGCGCACCCCTTATCGTACAGCGGACGAGCTGGAGGCCCTGGGCTGCAAGATCGTTATCTGGCCCGTTACCTCCCTGCGCATCGCGGCCAAGGCGGTGGGGGACATGTACAGTGAACTAGCGGATAAGGGCAGCACCCAGGGATTGCTGGACCGCATGCAAACCAGGGCGGAATTATATGAAACTATCCGCTATCACGATTTTGAAGCGTTAGACGAAACCATAGCCCGCACCATCGTGCCTGAAACGCCTGACTAGCGCCTGTGACCCATCGCTAAGTTGAGCATTAATGCAGAGGCAATGGCACCTGCGCCGCAGGCGTAGAGCCAGGTATAATTGCCACTGAGGTCAAACAGATAAGACAGACTATAGGCACCGCCTGCCTGGCCAACGGCAAAGGCGGTGGTCGCTAGGCCCCACCCCCCTGTTTGGGCTGCGGTATTGCCGGGAATTAGCTCCCTTAAACGCGCCAGGACCAGGGTTGTGCAGCCGGGTACGAACGCGCCCATGATGATGCTGGACAGGATTAATACTACGGTATTATCAGTGAAGAACAATATTCCGACAAAAGCAGCCTGCATGCCATAACCCAGTCGCAGGGCGCTCAATACACCGATTTTGTCGGCCAGATATCCCACGCTGAGCGGTCCAAACACGGCACCGATGCCAAACGCGATCCAGTAATAGGCACCAACCAGTAGGCCCCTGCTTAGCCCTTGGGCGATAAAAACCACCAAAAAAACCATATGCGGGATCAAGCCGGCTGAATTCAGGCAATATTCCAGATATAGAGACTTCAACGCCCAACTAGAGGGAGGCTTCGCCACTTTGCGCGCCTCTGTCGCCGCCTCTAAATTTGTGGCGGGCCAGCCGTGCCAGGCGACCGCTGTCAATAGCAACGCCAGGCCGCCAAGGATCGCCCAGGTCTCGCTGAGGCCATAGACCAGGGTTTGCGGAATAAGCGTCCCCGAGAGAGCAATACCCAGGCCAACACCAGCAAAGATCATGCCGCCTGCCAGGCCCTGACGGGAAGGGGGAACAAAGGGCAGTACGGTCGGTGCGGCCAAAACCATCAGCACACCACCCGATAAGCCGGAGGCAAAGCGCCAGAGAAAAAACCAGGCGTACGGCCAGGGCAATATTTGTGGCTCAGCACAGGCAAAGAACGAAGCGCTCGCCAGCACCATGCCCCAGCGCAGGGCAAACTGGGTTGACGTCAGGGTGGCAATCCGTCTGGCCAATAGTGCGCCGGCCAGATAACCGACCAAATTGGCGGCACCAAGATATGCAGCCTGCGTGGCAGTAAACCAGCCGTTGGTGACCAGGGCCGGAAAAAGAGGGGTGTAGGCAAAGCGCGCTAATCCGATGCCAACCAACAGGGCGCAGAGCGCCGATAGAGTGCCCCGCCAGGGGTTTGTACCGGGCATTTTCCTAGCTGTCCTTCAACACCTCAAGGCGTTTCCGGGGCCATCAGGAAATCAAAATCAGCGCCTTGACCAGCCTGCGTGACGTGATCAGCGTACAGTTTGGCATAGCCTCGGGTCGGTGCCGCCGGGTGTAGCTTGGTGGTACGTCGCCTCCGTTCCAATTCAGCATCGTCAACAAGTAATTCCAATGACTTGTTAGAAATACTTAATCTAATTTCATCACCGCTTTGCACCAACCCTATGGGCCCGCCGATGGTTGTTTCGGGCGTTACGTGCAGGACGATGGTGCCAAAGGCGGTGCCGCTCATCCGGCAATCGGAAATACGCACCATGTCTTTCACACCGGCGCGGGCGAGTTTTTTGGGGATCGGGATATAGCCCGCCTCTGGCATGCCGGAGGGGCTTTTTGGCCCGGCATTCTGTAGGACCAGAACATCGTCCGCCTTAACGTCCAAATCATCACTGTCGATACGTTCGGCAAGGTCTTCTAATGAGGTAAAGACCACGGCCCGGCCCGTGCTTTCAAACAAGGTTGGATCGGCTGCGGAACGTTTCAGGATCGCGCCGTCGGGGGCCAGGTTGCCGAACAGGGCAACCAGGCCGCCAACGTCTTCAAACGGTTCTTCACGGGACCGGATGATCTCTCTATCCACAAACCCTGGCGCGGCCTGCAACCGATCTCCCAAGGTCTCTCCGGTGACCGTCTGACAATCCAGATGCAGCAGGGGTTTCAGCTCCCGCAACAAGGTGCCCATGGCGCCAGCCGTGTTGAAATCTTCCATATAGCCAACGCCCGTGGGCTTCAAATTGACCAGCACCGGCGTGGTATCGCTTAACTCGTTCAGACGATTGAGGGATATGGCGATGCCCCGGCGTCCGGCAATGGCCGTCAGGTGCAATATGCCGTTGGTGGATCCGCCCAGGGCGAGCAGGACACGCAAAGCATTCTCCACCGATTTCTCTGTGATCAGTTTGGATGGCGTCAGGCCCAAACGCGCGGTTTCCAGAGCCTGGGCACCCGTCGCCTCCGCCGCGCGCAGGCGGTCTGCGTGGACGGATGGAATGGCTGCCGTGCCGGGCAGGGTCAAACCCAATGTTTCGGCGATACAGGCCATGGTCGATGCAGTACCCATGACGGCACAGGTGCCGGCGGTCGTGGCCAAATTGCCTTCAATGGCATTGATCGTGTCTGTGTCGACCCGTCCGGCACGATAATCAGCCCAAAAGCGCCGGCAATCCGTGCATGCGCCCAGGCGTTCACCTTCAAACCGGCCCGTCATCATGGGCCCGACGACGAGCTGAATGGTGGGTAAATCAGCTGATGCCGCCCCCATCAATTGCGCCGGTACCGTCTTGTCACAGCCGCCTACAAGCACGACCGCATCCATGGGCTGGGCCCGGATCATCTCCTCCGTATCCATGGACATCAAATTGCGGAACATCAATGATGTGGGATTGAGGAATACCTCGCCCAGTGAAATGGTCGGAAAATCAATCGCCAGGCCGCCCCGCATCATGACGCCTCGTTTGACCGCCTCCACCAACTCGGGCACCCCGCGATGACAGTTATTATAGCCTGACGCCGTATTGACGATGCCCACGATGGGCCGCTCCAACATCTCGTTGGAATAGCCCATGGATTTTGCAAAGGAACGACGCAGATAAAGGGAAAAATCCTTATCACCGTAGTTGGTGAGGCCCCGTGAGAAACCGCGTGAAGGGTCTTTTTCGCCGTCTTTGGACGTGTCGTTGTTGGCCATTCCGTCTTCGCCCCAATCGCATGATCGTTACAATCAATATGGGGGCACTATGGCCGGGCAATTTATGCCTGTCTAGCGGTCAGGCATATTTCAACCGGCATGCAATTTTGACGTATGAAGCTGAAAATTACAGCGACTGAGGGCATTAATTAATTATTAGAATTAATGTAGGGGCTGACCCAGATAACGCCGATGAGGTGTTATTATGGACCGCATGCGAAAGA
>JAPKBD010000351.1 GCA_028824965.1 Alphaproteobacteria bacterium
CATTGTCCCGACGGCTGTTGAGCGAGGGGATGAAAAGCCTGAATTCCCCTTTGAGGTTGCCGTTCGTGGACGACTTTGCCGCAGCCTTTACCCAGCTTGTCATGCGGTTCACACATCTGGTGGTCGCTAGCCGCAGCATGGCCATTACAATCGTGGTGGTTTTGTGCGGTGCGGGTGCTATTGCCACCTGGGCCTTTCTGCCAAAGCTGGATTACCTGCCCGACGGCAACCGTAATTTGATCTTTGGCGTGATCCAGCCGCCGCCCGGCTATAACCTGGAGACCACCACGAAAATTGCCGAGGAATTGGAAAAGGCTGTGCGCCCCCTGTGGGCCTCTGAAACAGGGCCGGAGTCAGTGGAAGGGCAGCCGCCGAAAATTGAGAACTTCTTTTATGTCGCCGCCCGCGCCACGACCTTTATCGGTGCTTCGGCGGTGGAGCCGAAGCGGGTCTCGGAATTGATCCCGGTCCTGCGTGCACCGATATTTAAGGAACCGGGCACCTACGGCTTCATCTCTAAACGATCATTGTTTGGCCGTGGCATTGGTGGCGGTCGCAGTATTAATCTTGAGGTTTCCGGGCCGGATCTGGATGTGGTGCTGGATGTCTCGCGACAGGCAGCCCGCATGATCGGCAAATCTCTGCCGCGTGGCCAGGGCAACCAACTACGGCCCAAACCGGGGCTGGAGCTCGGCGCACCGGAAATCCGCGTTGTGCCCGATCCCCTGTTGTTGGCGGACAATGGTGTTTCGGCCCGGGAACTGGGGCTGACCGTGGATGCTTTCAATGATGGCCTGCGGGTGGCGGAGATCACGGTTGACGGCCGGCGGATCGATCTGATGCTGGTCGGGCCTGACAATCAGATCACCACAACCCAGGGCATTGGTAATCTACCGGTGGTGACCCAGTCGGGTACCATATTGCCCGTGTCCTCCCTGGCCACGATCAAGATGACGGCGGGGCCAACGGAAATCCGGCATGTGGAGCGGGAACGCACCGTAACATTGGAAGTGCGCCCCAGGGCCGATCTGCCCCTGGAGGCTGCGATGGATGTCCTGCAGGAAAGTGTCATCGATCAGTTGCGGGAAAAAGGCCTGCCACCGGGTGTGAAGCTGCGCCTGTCGGGCACGGCGGATAAATTGACCGCCGCCTGGGATCATCTGGTGGTCGATCTGGCCGTGGCTGTCGTGATTGTCTATCTGGTCATGGCGGTGTTGTTTGAAAGTTTCCTCTACCCCCTGATAATTCTGTTCTCGGTCCCCCTGGCGACAGCGGGCGGGGTGCTGGGTTTGGCGCTGTTGAACCTGTTTACCTTTCAGCCCCTGGATATGCTGACCATGCTGGGTTTTGTCATATTGATCGGCATCGTCGTCAATAACGCCATATTGATCGTGCATCAGACCCTGTTCCTGGTGCGGCACGAGGGGTTGCACGCGAACGAAGCGATCATTGAGGCCGTGCGAAATCGAATTCGACCGATCTTCATGTCCACATTAACGTCTGTCTTTGGTATGCTGCCCCTGGTGGTGTTCCCCGGTGCCGGCTCCGAGCTGTACCGCGGCCTCGGCTCTGTCGTATTGGGGGGGCTGTCTCTATCGGCGGTCTTGACCTTGTTGATCATTCCACCATTGTTAAGCTTGGTCTCGGCGGTGGTGGAGCGGGGCCGCAATGACGATACAGGCACGGGCGAGACGGCAAGTGCACAAGCTGCTGAATAGCAGGCAAAGGAATTAGCATGACAAATTATGTGAGCGCCAATGATCTGAAGGCAATGTTGAGCGATGGTGGTGAGCTGGCGCTGATGGATGTGCGTGAAGAAGGTGCCCATTCTCAATCGCACCTGTTTTACACGGTGCCCATGCCGTTGAGCGTGCTGGAACTGCTGGCCTTATCGTTGGTGCCACGCTTGAGTACGCGCATGGTGTTGGTCGATGGGGGTGGTGGTTTTGTTGAGCGCGCGGCAGAGACATTGTCCGCCATGGGTTACACAGATGTGTCCTGTTTGTCGGGCGGCATCCAGGGTTGGGAAGCGGCGGGCTATGTGCTGTTTTCAGGCGTCCATGTGCCGTGCAAGGCGTTTGGCGAATATGTGGAACATCACTACGGCACGCCCCATATTGCGGCAACCGACCTACAGGCCATGCGCGATGCGGGCGAAGATCTGGTGATCCTGGACAGCCGACCCCTGGATGAATACCAGATTATGAATATCCCCGACGGCATTGATTGCCCGGGCGCTGAACTGGCCTGCCGGGTCCATGACCTGGCACCCAATCCTGATACTTTGGTGGTGGTCAACTGCGCCGGTCGCACGCGCAGCATTATCGGTGCGCAATCGTTGATCAATGCAGCCATTCCGAACCGCGTTATGGCGTTGGAGAACGGCACCATGGGCTGGCATTTGGCGGGGTATGAGTTGGAGCGGGGCAATAGCCGCGCCGCACCACCGCCATCGGCCCAGGGGCAGATCAAGGCCCAGGCCAGCGCAGATGCTGCAGGGACCAAATTCGAAGTTCCCCGTATAGATCGCGCGACCCTGGCCCAATGGCAGCGGGAGGCAGGGGAACGGACATTGTACGTCCTTGATGTGCGCGACCCCTTGGAATACGCCGCCGGTCATCCCGTCGGCGTGGCCAATGCCCCCGGCGGGCAGTTGGTGCAGGGCGTTGACCAATGGTGTGGTACTTTGGGTGCCCGCGTGGTTTTGGTGGATGATACCGGCGTGCGTGCGACTATGACTGCATCGTGGTTGGTACAGATGGGCTGGGACGTTGCTGTGTTGGATGGTGGCCCAGGCGGTGGATTAGAAGGTTTTGAGATGACGACGGATATTCCGCAGCCCGGACCGGCGGGCATTGGTCAGGTGGCGGAGAATGAGATTTCACCCAGCGATCTTGCCGCACGCGTTGCCGCTGACGATGTATTGGTCGTCGATCTGGCCCCCAGCCGTGTTTACGACAAAGGGCACATCCCCGGTGCCTGGTGGGCCGTACGGGCCCGCCTGCCGGAAAGTTTGCCTAAACTGGGGGAAAAGCCCTTGCTGGTCCTAACGTCGCCTGATGCCATCGTTGCCCGTTTAGCGGCACCCGAAGCGTCCGAACTGACGGGTATGGAAATTGCCGTCCTGGCGGGGGGTACGGAAGCCTGGCAGCAGGCCGGCCATGACATGGCGCATGGTTTAACGCAGCTGGCGGATGAACGTGACGATACCTGGTTGAAGCCCTATGATCACCCGGAAGGCGTAGAAGACCGTATGCGCGCCTATCTGACCTGGGAGATCGATTTGCTGGGCGAAATAGAACGGGATGGCGATCATCGGTTTCGCCTGTTCTTATGAGTTATCTGGCGAAATATCCGGCCAGCCTTTTGCTGTGCCTGATGGCAATTGGGGCAGTTGCAACAGGTGCTGTGGCGCAAAGCCAGAACAGTGCCAAGACCGGCACTGGGAACGCAGCAGGTTCGCTGGAAGCATTGCAGGCCGAATATGAACGCCATTGGAATGGCCCGCCTGGTCAGGTCGTCAAGGGTGCGGTGGGGCTGGCAGGCATGGCCGCTGCCTTGTCCGTGGCCTCTGATGCCCTGAATTTCAAACTTCGGATCAATGGTGATGGCTCGGTCGATAGTGGCGGCATCACGCCGGTGACGACGAGCACATCGACCGCGTCGTCCAGCACAACCACCTCTTCCTCGACCTCAACGAACTAGGCAGAAAATATGAACGATCAGCCCCAACCCAGCGTCACTGTTATTGGGGCCGGCGTCATCGGCCTTTGTTGCGCCCGTACATTACAGCGGCGCGGTTATAGCGTGACGGTCATTGATCCCCTCGATCCCGGTATGGGCACCTCCTATGGCAACGCCGGCATTCTGGCCACCGGTTCCGTTCTGCCGGAAGGGAAGCCTGGACTGTGGAAGCGGGTACCGGGGATGTTGCTGGACCCGCTGGGGCCGTTGACCATCCGGCCTAGTTATTTGCCGAAATTGACACCGTGGATGCTGCGCTTTATCGCCAACACTACGGCCAAACGGTCAGAAGAAATTTCCCAGGCCCTGGCCACAATCGTGCTGCCGGGGTTGGACCATTATCGCGCTTTGCTCGATGATGTCCCTGATGAGGATATACCCATTCGTCAGCAAGGGTGCCTGTACCTCTATCCCTCTGCCGCCAATCTGGC
>JAPKBD010000352.1 GCA_028824965.1 Alphaproteobacteria bacterium
TGAAAGGACAGGTCCCGTTGGGATTTGTTGCCTTGAAAGCCGGCGTCGACCGTGATGACGTTACCATCTGCCAGGAACTGGTGGCCAAAGTCCGGGCGGAGATCGGCCCCGTTGCAGCCTTCAAGACCTGCACCGTCGTGGCCCGCCTGCCCAAAACAAGGTCGGGCAAAATCCTGCGCGGTACCATGGCGTCCATCGCCGATGGGACCGAGTGGAAAATGCCCGCCACCATCGATGATCCAATCATCCTGGACGAAATCACGGAAGCCTTACAGGTCTTAGGCTACGCAAAATGATTTAAAGACACCGTGGCAAAAACGGCCACGGTGTCCCGAGATTATCCGTTGGTGCAAGACAGCCTCGTACAACAGGCCAAAGCCTGCCGGTATCTTATACTGCCGAAGGATGCCGCCTTTGCAAGAGGCATGCATCGCATTTTTGCTTAAATTTTAGACATTTATTTTTGTCTGCCTGTTTTTTCAGCGCATCATGCAAATGCCTATTTATCTGGCAAAATCACTTTTTTCTTATTTTTTTCAAAAGCTTAACGACGTTGAGTGCAAATTCTCCAAACTGGCATGGCGCTTGCATTCATTAGGGTGGTGCAAGACAACCCCTTATGGAGAAGAACTAATGATTAGCAGACGAAATGCCCTCAACACACTGGCTGCCGCCGCACTGGCAGCCGGCATCGGTATAAGTGCTGGGGCCATCCCGGCTCAGGCAGCGCAAGATACGATCAAGGTTGGGGTGCTACATTCCCTGTCCGGAACCATGGCAATCTCAGAAACCACGTTGAAAGACTCGGTTTTGATGATGATCGAGAATTTGAACAAAAGCGGCGGCTTGCTCGGTAAAAAGGTTGAGGCGGTTGTCGTCGATCCTGCTTCCAACTGGCCCCTGTTTGCAGAAAAAGCGCGCGAGCTGATCCAGGTTAATAAGGTTGACGTGGTTTTCGGTTGCTGGACATCCGTTTCACGCAAATCTGTTCTGCCGGTATTTGAAGAGCTGAACTCCATGCTGTTCTACCCGGTGCAATATGAGGGTGAAGAATCTTCCCGCAACGTGTTCTACACCGGCGCGGCACCAAACCAGCAGGCAATTCCGGCCGTTGAATACCTGATGAGCGAAGACGGCGGCGGGGCCAAGCGTTTCGTGTTGTTGGGTACGGACTATGTCTATCCCCGCACAACCAACAAAATCCTGCGCGCCTTCCTGAACGCCAAAGGCATTTCCGATGCGGACATCATGGAAGAATACACGCCCTTCGGTCACTCCGATTGGCAGACCATTGTCGCGTCTGTGAAAAAATTCGCTTCCCAGGGCGTCAAGACAGCCGTTGTCTCCACCATCAATGGTGATGCCAACGTGCCGTTCTACAAAGAACTGGGCAACCAGGGCATCAAGGCCGAAGACATCCCCGTCATCGCCTTCTCAGTCGGTGAAGAAGAACTCGCCGGTCTGGACACCAAGCCCCTGGTCGGTCATCTGGCCGCCTGGAACTACTTCATGTCCGTAGACGCGCCGGAGAACGATGCCTTCATCAAGACCTGGCAGGCCTATATCGGCAACGACAAACGGGTCACCAACGATCCCATGGAGGCAACCTACATCGGCTTCAAAACGTGGGTCCAGGCCGTTAAGCAGGCCGGCACCACCGACGTTGATGCGGTTCGCCAGGCCATGTACGGCCAAAAGGTCAAGAACCTGACGGGTGGCATGGCAGTCATGAACACCAATCATCACCTCTCCAAGCCTGTGTTGATCGGTGAAATTCAGGATGATGGTCAGTTTGATGTGGTCTGGCAGACCGAAGGCGAAGTGATCGGCGATGCCTGGAGTGATTTCATCCCCGAGAGCGCGGCTCTGACGGCTGATTGGACTTACCCCTGGATCTGCGGCAACTGCAAAAAGCCAAACTTCACGAACTAAGTCTCTACTAAAGGGGCGGCGCTTGGGTCCATTCCCGGGCGTCGCCCCCTCCCTTTTACTGAATGCTTTTTTTACAATTCCCTCCCCCCAATATTCAATGGCAGGCCCATGCAGATGTTACGATTGATCCTTCCATTCCTAACCCTGCTACTAGCCTGCATTACATTGCAAAGCCCGGCACAAGCTGGATTACTGGATGGCCTGACGGCAAAAAGTTTCAAGGCGAAGATCGGCACGGTTGAGGCGCTGGCCGCCAGCGGCGACCCAAGGGTCGTTGCCCCCCTGACCGCCATGTTGGAAGGCCGCCTGCATATCAGAAAATCAGACGGCATCTTGGTCATCATCGAAAAGCGGGATGGCAAAAAATTCTTCTCCGACGCCTTGAGTGGCGAAGACCTGGGCGTGGCGAAATCACGTTCATCCAGAAAAATCCGCGTGAACAACCGCCTGCGCGGCGTGTTGCGCAGCGCCCTGGGCTCCCTCACCCTGTTCAGCACAGACCCTACACAGCGCCTGAAAGCGGCCCGCGCCATATTTAAAACAGCAGGCAAAGACATCCTGCCAACATTAACGAAAGCCTATCTCGGTGAGGCAGACGAATACGTGCGTGAGGCCCTGGCCCGTACCATTGCCGCCACCCAATTGCGCCACGGCAGCGATGGGGAAAAAATCGCGGCCAGCAAAACTCTAACGGATTTCTCAGACAGGGAGGTCCGCGATCTCCTTGCCAAAGTCAGCCTAACAGCGACAGGTGATCTGGCCAAGGCGATCAGCATTGCCGCTGCCAGCATCGACCAGCGCCTGGCCTTCTTTGGTATTCTGCAAAACCTGTTCCAAGGCGTCAGCTTAGGCTCCGTTCTCCTGCTCGCCGCCATCGGGCTGGCGATTACCTTTGGCGTTATGGGCGTGATCAATATGGCCCATGGCGAAATGGTCATGCTGGGGGCCTATACCACCCATGTGGTTCAGGTGATCGTCCTGCAATATTACCCCGATGCCGTGTCCGCGTCCCTGCTGCTGTCCATCCCGGTCGCCTTCCTGGTCGCCGGTCTGTTCGGCGTCTTCCTCGAACGCAGCGTGATCCGTTATCTTTACGGCCGCCCGCTGGAGACCCTGCTGGCGACCTGGGGGTTGAGCCTGATGTTGCAGCAATTCGTCCGCTCCATCTTTGGCCCGACCAATCGAGAGGTCATCGCCCCTTCGTGGATGAGCGGCTCTATCGAAATAACCGGCGGCCTGGTGCTGACCAACAACCGCATCTGCATCATCATATTTGCTGTCGCCGTGTTCCTGGCCCTGACCCTGTTGATCCGCTACACCGACTTTGGCCTGCGTATGCGGGCTGTGACCCAGAACCGATCAATGGCAAATTCGGTCGGCATCCGGTCCAACTGGATCGATGCCATGACATTCGGCCTCGGCTCCGGCGTTGCTGGTTTGGCGGGTGTCGCGTTGAGCCAGATCGATAACGTCAGCCCCAACCTTGGCCAAAGCTATATCATCGACAGCTTCCTGGTCGTGGTCTTTGGCGGTGTTGGTAACCTGTGGGGTACGTTGGTGGGCGCGTTATCACTCGGCGTCGCGAACAAATTCCTGGAACCTTATGCGGGCGCAGTTCTGGCGAAAATCCTGATCCTGGTTCTGGTCATCCTGTTCATTCAAAAACGTCCCCGGGGCCTGTTTGCCCTGAAGGGCCGGGCGGTGGAGAACTAGGATGGTAAAGTTCAATTCGACAACCTGGATCTTTGCCGGCGTTTTGGCCGCCATCACAATTATCGTGCCGATCCTGAACCTCGCCGTACCCGAAGGTTCCGCCCTGCATGTACCCACCTATATGATGAGCCTGTTCGGCAAGTACCTGGCCTTTGCCCTGCTGGCCCTGTCGGTCGACCTGATCTGGGGTTACTGCGGCATTCTCAGCCTGGGCCATGGTGCCTTCTTCACCTTGGGCGGTTATGCCATGGGGATGTATCTGATGCGCCAGATCGGCGACCGTGGTGTCTATGGCAACCCGGAACTGCCGGACTTTATGGTCTTTCTGGATTGGCAGGAGCTGCCCTGGTACTGGTTGGGCTTCGACAATTTCTTCTTTGCCATGATTATGGTGATGTTGGTGCCCGGTGCGTTGGCCTTTATCTTTGGCTGGTTCGCCTTTCGCAGCCGGGTCAGCGGCGTCTATCTCTCCATCATCACCCAGGCCATGACCTTCGCCCTGATGCTGGCCTTTTTCCG
>JAPKBD010000353.1 GCA_028824965.1 Alphaproteobacteria bacterium
AGTTTACGAAAAAGTTAACTGCAAGCATTTGATTTATATAAAGATTCTTTTTTTTCAAATTTTAAAAAACCTTAACATTCCGCATGCGGCATTAACTTATTCCCAGAGTTACCCACAAACATACCCACAGTGTTGTACATAACGCCCATCGCTGATCTGATTATCGAAAATATAAGTGCATAGAAAAGTGAAGGAAATTTGACGCTGGCGTTTACGTTAAGTTATTATGGCCTCTCTATTTTCATGTCATGACACATAACCAAACGGGTCCGGCGAACACGTGGTCTGTAACCACCAGTTCACACGGGAATGATTTTTTATGACGCTAAAGAACGACGTTAAATATCCCCACGCCGAAGCCGCTGAATTCGGTCAACCGCAAGAGGTTGCCCCCGGCGTCTTTTGGGTCCGCATGCCGTTGGAGTTAACCGGCTTGAACCATATTAATTTGTGGCTGCTGCGGGACGGACCCGGCTGGACCATTGTCGACACAGGCATGAACACCGACCGCATTCATGATTTGTGGGAAGGTGTGTTCGCTGACTTTTTGGACGGCTTGCCGGTGACCAGAGTTATCTGCACCCATTTTCATCCCGACCATATGGGCCAGGCCGGTTGGCTGACCCGGCGTTGGGATTGCGATCTGTGGATGACCCACCGGGAATGGCTGCAGGGCCGGGTGGCAGAACTAGACCAACATGAGCAGATGCCGGACTGGCAGGTGGATTTTTTCCGCCATCTGGGCCTTTCTGACGCTGCCTTGGCTGACATTCAAAAAAGTTCATACACCCAATTCCGCGACTCTATCACGCCGATCCCACCGCAGGTACGCTCGGTCCTCGCTGGGGAAATGATCCGGATCGGCGGTGACGATTGGCAGGTTATTATTGGCCGTGGTCATTCACCAGAACATATGTGCCTGTACAATGCCAAGACCCATGTGATGATTGCCGGCGATCAGATCCTGCCCCGGATCACCCCGCATATTGGCCTGCATGCCTCTGAGCCGGAGGCTAATCCACTTCAGTTGTACTTGGATACATTGGGGAATTTTGATCATTTGCCTGAGGACACCCTAGTGTTGCCAGCGCATGGCCTCCCCTTTTACGGCCTGCATCCCCGCTTGGCCTACCTGCGTCAGCATCACCAAGAACGCCTGACGATATTGGAGGACTTCTGTGCCGAGCCGACACGGGTTCTCTCGACCCTGAAAGTCATGTTTCGCCGGGAACTGAACCCGTTCGAGGCGATTTTGGCCATGGGCGAGTCGCTCTCTCATCTGCATTATCTGATGGGTCAGGGCCGCATCGTGCGGGAAACGTCCGACGATGGGGTCTGGCTGTATCAAGCCAGCAGCCGGCGGGCGGATGCCGCCTAGCGCGGCTTTACCCAGGGCAGCCCTATTGGGCCTGGACTGGGGGACGACCTCGCTCCGTGGTTATCTGATTGGTTCGGGCGGCGTTGTCATAGCGGAACGTGCGGCGGATGCCGGTATCCTGCAAATCAAGGATCGCGCCTTTGCTGCCGCCCTGAACGATCTGGCCGGCGATTGGTTGGAAGCTGACAGCAGCCTGCCCATCGTCGCATCGGGCATGATTGGCGCGCGCCAAGGCTGGGTTGAGGCACCTTATGTGGAAATACCGGCAGGTGCCGGCAATCTACCGCTTCACACAATTGAAGACTTTGGCCGGCCCATTCATTTTGTACCGGGTCTGTCCCGGCATGATGAGAACGGCGTGCCCGATGTCATGCGTGGTGAAGAGACACAGATCATCGGGGCTTATGAAACGCAAATGCAGGATGGCCTTTATCTTCTGCCCGGCAGCCACAGCAAATGGGCCCGGGTAACGGGGGGCGCCATCACCTGGTTTACCACGTTCATGACCGGGGAATTATTCACCGCCCTGAAAGATCACACCATTCTGGGCCGCATGATGGCGGGGTCAGCGCACATCCCCGCAGCCTTTGCCCGCGGCGTTGCATACGGCAAGGATCCGAACAGTATCATGCAGCGCCTATTCAGCACCCGCGCCTTAGCCCTGTTTGATGATCTGAACGAGATTGAAGCGGCGTCCTATCTGTCCGGCCTGTTAATCGGGTCCGAGATTGCTGAGGCACGTTTATTTGTACCCGATACATCCGCCCCAATCACGATCATCGGCAATCCGGACTTGGGCGAACGCTATAAAACAGCGTTATCTATTTGTGGATTAGAAGGCTATCAAACGCCAGTTGGGGCGGCCGCACGGGGCCAGTGGCGCATCGCGACAGCAGCAGGTATCCTGGCGTCATGAACACGTTAGCAAGCTGTTTAAACGAACTGCCCCTTATCGCAATTCTGCGCGGCATAAAGCCCGATGAGGCGGTTCCAATTGGCCAGGCATTATTCAATGCGGGCTTTCGCATCATTGAAGTACCGCTGAATTCTCCAGACCCCATGGTCAGCATCGCCAACTTGTCAGAAGCCTTCGGCGATCGCGCCTTGATCGGTGCAGGCACAGTCTTAAACACGGACGCCGTTGACCAGGTTGCCGATGCCCATGGCCGCCTGATCGTCATGCCCCACAGTGATGGCGCTGTCATCGCGCATGCCAAGGCACGAAATCTATATTGCCTACCGGGCGTCGCCACGCCCACAGAGGCCTTCGCGGCCCTGGCACAGGGTGCTGACGGCCTGAAAATGTTCCCAGGCGAAACCCTGCCCCCTACGGCGGTAAAGGCCTGGCGCGCGGTGCTGCCCAAAGATCTGGGGTTATTTCCCGTTGGCGGCATAAGTCCTGAAAAAATGGCAGCCTATTGCACAGCAGGTGCGACAGGCTTTGGCCTCGGTTCCGCCCTCTATAAGCCGGGCATGACTGCCATGGAGGTCGGGGAAAACGCCCAGGCTTTCGTCACCGCCTGGCAAAAAATAGGGTCATGACAGGCCATTTAGAAACTGAACGTCTATTCCTCCGCCCATTTAAATCAGATGATCTGACCGACTTGGCCGCTTTCTATGGCGATCGTGAGGTCATGGCGATCCGTAAGTTGGGCGTACTGACGAAGGAACAGTCAGCAGGCCAGCTGGCGATCATCCAGGCGCATTGGCAGCAACATGGCTACGGCCTTTGGCGGTTGTCGGGTCGGGAAAGCGGGGTCTTTCTTGGTGAAAGCGGATTGCGCCACCCTGATCCCGAGGGCAATGTTGAACTGTCGTACGGCCTGACCCCAAATGCCTGGGGCCAGGGTCTGGCAACAGAGGCATCCCTTGCGGTTCTAAGCCACGGCTTCGTCACCGCTGGCCTGGACGAGGTTGTTGCCATTGCCCAGGGTGGCAACCTGGCCTCACGCCAGGTGCTGGTAAAACTAGGCATGACCCTTGCCGAGACATGGCAGAACAACGGCACTGAATTGGTCAGATATTCTATCTGGGCAAAAGAATTCAACGAGAACGCAGCCAGAAGGACATCACAGAAATGAAATATTACGACCTGCCCGCCTCTCCCAACGCGCGCCGTGTGCGGATCTTTATCGCCGAAAAGGGATTGGAAATTCCAACCGTTGCTGTGGATATGACGAAGGGTGAGAACAAGACGCCCGAATATCTGGCGAAAAATTCCCTGGGCAAAATGCCATTGTTAGAACTGGATGACGGCACCTATATCGCCGAGTCCCACGCCATCTGCCGCTACCTTGAAGATATCCACCCAGCGCCGCCCCTGATGGGCACGGATACGGTCGAACGAGCCCAGGTTGAGATGTGGAACCGGCGCATAGAAATAGAGGTCCTGCTGCCTCTGCTCAACGTTTTTACCCATACGCACGAGATGTGGAAAGGCGTTCATACTCAGATACCGGAGTGGGGTGAGATTTGCCGGGAAAAAACCCACACCAGCCTGGCTTGGTTGGATGGGGAAATCGCCCATCGCGACTATATTGCAAATGACACCTACACAGTCGCCGACATCACCACGCAATGCGCCATCGTCATGGGTAAAGCCGTTGGTGTACGGGTGCCTGAAGAGTTGAAAAATGTCAGCGCCTGGTTCGCCCGCGTCGCAGCCCGACCAACCGCGCGTGCCTGACCAAAATTGATCATTAATCACAACAAATATTTTTTACTGTAATTTAGTGTGAGATAGGTTTATCAGATACCTCACCTATCG
>JAPKBD010000354.1 GCA_028824965.1 Alphaproteobacteria bacterium
GGCTCATCCAATATTTCGGGAGTACGAATATGTCAGACCTACCCATTTCCATCGGTGACGGTGCCACCTTCGCCAAGACCGTTGGTGAAAGCGATATTTATGGTTTTGCCGGGATTACGGGGGATTTTGCGGCACCGCATGTGAATGCGGAGTTTATGAAAAATTCCCAATATGGCGAGCGGGTGGCCCATGGTGCGTTGTTGGTGGGGTTTATGTCTACGGCCTCGGCCTTGCTGGCGGGCCGGGTTATTGAGGCGAACGGGGGTCTGACGCCCATGTCCATAGGCTATGACCGGGTACGGTTTACGGAGGCTGTGAAGATTGGTGATACCATCACTGTTGTTTATGAGATTAAGGAGCTGGAGCCTGAACGTCGGCGCAGCAGGGCGACCCTGACAGCTACGAACCAGGATGGTGTTGTCGTTGGTGTCGGCGAACACATCATGAAGTGGCTGGTGAACCCCTAAATATTATCCTCGGAAGGTGGGGAAATCCTGATGCCAATCGCCATGATCGCCCGCATGGTTGCCCATGCCGGGTTTGGTCAGGACGCCACGGGGGGCGATGTAGCTACTGATATGACGCTCTGGTGCTTCTGACCAGCTGATGTTGAAGGCGCACAATTTGGGAAAGAACTGCAGGCGGCTGTAGGGCAAGTGGTCATGGATCCACCAGGCAAGGGATCGCCAGTCGGCTCCTTGGGCATATTTGTCTGTAAACCAGGGGAGCAAGACGCAGGCCATGGCCCCCATATGGCCATCGTTATCCCGATGGTCCCAGACGTGGCGGCCCTTGGCCCGCTCAGAGTTGGTGCAGTTCAGGTCGTTTTCGTTGCCAAATGCGTTTACCGCCGTGTTGCGGTATGAAGACCGGATTGAAAGATCGCCAAAGCTGGCCTTTAGCGGCTCCAATATCTCCCGACACAACATACCGCCTGCCGCGATGGCCAAATCCGGATTGTCGGGAATGTTCGGGATACCGTAAAAGACGGAAATCTCGCTGTAAAGAAAATCCCGCATGAAGAACGAGGGGGAAAGGCGCACACGGCCCAGCTCCTCCAACCCCTTCATGCTGCCTGGCTTGCGCATTAGTTTCGTTAACCTTGTTTATTAGAAAAAACCCATAGTTAACTATAATTAAACGTCATTATTGCCTATTTTAACGCGAATTTGAGGTCATTAAGCAAATCTTCACCATCCTCTATGCCCACGGACAGTCGCGCCAGACCATCTGAAATGCCCAATTCAGCACGAATTTCGGGCGGGATTGATGCATGGGTCATGATGGCGGGGTGTTCTATCAGGCTTTCCACACCACCCAGGCTTTCGGCCAGGGCGAAAAGATCCGTCCGTTCCAGAAAACGGCGGCTTTTCTCCAATCCGCCCTTTAGCACGGCGGTCACCATGCCACCGAAATAGTCCATTTGGCGCACTGCCAGTTGGTGTTGCGGATGAGATGCGAGACCGGGGTAATAGACCGTCTCCACATCCGCGTGCCCCTCCAAAAACTCGGCAATCATCTGGGCATTTTCGCTGTGTCGCTGGATGCGTAGGGGCAGGGTTTTCAGGCCGCGCATTGCCAGAAAGGCATCGAACGGTCCGGCTATGGAACCAACGGCGTTGTGCAGATAGGCCAGACGATCGCGGAGGTCCTTATCATCACGCGCCACCACCATACCACCCACCATGTCCGAATGGCCGTTGAGGTATTTGGTCGCTGAATGCATCACCATATCGAAACCGAAATCAAGCGGGCGCTGGGAGACGGGGGAGGCGAAGGTATTGTCGGCGACAGTCAAAATTCCCCTGGGTGCCGCCACGCGGGCGATAGCCGCGAAATCCACCAGGCGTAACATGGGATTGGTTGGGCTTTCGATCCAGATCATCTTGGTTTCGGGCCGGATCGCGGCCTCCAACGCGCTAGGATCAGACAAATCCACATAGCTGAATTCCAACCCGGCGGAACGCTTGCGCACGTCCTGGAATAAACGATACGTACCGCCGTATAAATCATCCATGGCAATGACATGATCGCCGCTGTCCAACAGCTCCAACACCGTAGCGGACGATGCCAGGCCGGAGGCGAAGGCGTATCCTTGCGCGCCGTTCTCCAAATCCGCCACGCAGGCTTCGTAGGCCATGCGGGTGGGGTTCTGGCTGCGGGAATATTCATATCCCTTGTGCACACCGGGGCTGTCCTGCACGTAGGTGGAGGTGGCGTAGATGGGCACCATAATGGCCCCCGTCGTGGGATCCGGTTCCTGGCCTGCGTGAATGGCGCGGGTGGCGATGCCGTGGCGGTTTCGTGACATATAAGTTCTCTCCGGCTCTAGGCGCTAATTTAGTTGCTAATCTAAGTGCTAATTATGGCGTTGCGGCGCAGGTGGTTCAACAAATCGACTTTAGTAATGAGCCCGAGGAAATGGCCGTCCTAGACGATAATTGCGACCCGGTCAGCACGTAATATGGGCAGCAGGCTTTCCATCGGCTCTTCCGGGGCCAGCATCTCCAACCGGTCCGTCATATAGTCTGAGACCGGATCGGCAAAGCGTTCCTGGTTCTGATAGAGGGACAGCAAAAGGTCGCTTCCATCAATGATGCCCACAATCCGGTCACCATCCAGAACCGGCAGCTGGCTGACGTCGGCCATGCGCATACGGCCATAGGCGCTTAACAAAGTATCGTCGGGGGAGGCGGAAACCACGGCCCGGTCATCAAAGGGGCGGGAGATCAAATCACGTAGATCGCCGTGCTGGGGCCGTTGGATAAAGCCTTGGTCGGTCATCCAAAAATCATTAAACATCTTTGACAGATATTTGTTGCCCGAATCCGGCATCAGGCACACAACAGTCTTGGCGGAGGTCTGTTCCCGGCAATAGCGCAGGGCGGCTGATAGCAGCGTTCCCGTGGATGAGCCCGCCAAAACGCCTTCAATCGATAACAGCTCCCGCGCCGTGGCCAAGCTTTCGTAATCGGGAATGGTATAGGCCTTGGTGATCAGGTCGATATCGCAATTGGGCGGTACGAAATCCTCCCCAATACCTTCCACAACCCATGAGCCCAATTCCCCTGCCTCCCCATCATTGACCAGGCCGGCCAGAATAGAGCCCTCAGGGTCCGCCAGGATCATTTCCACAGATGGCTTCACACCCTTGAAAAACCGTGCCAGGCCGGCGATGGTACCGCCCGATCCGACGCCGCAGACCATGGCGTCAATCTGACCGTTCGTTTGTTCCCAAATCTCCGGCCCCGTGCCTTGTTCATGGGCCGCTGGGTTGGCAGGGTTGGCGAACTGGTTGACCCAAAAGCTGTTCGCCATCTCGCCCGAAAGGCGCTCCGCCACATCCTGGTAATATTCCGGGTGGCCTTTGGTGACATCAGACCGGGTCATCATGACTTGAGCACCCAGGGCGTTGAGGTGAAAGATTTTTTCCTGGCTCATTTTATCGGGCACGATGACCAGTATCTTGTAACCTTGTTGCGCCGCCACAAGGGCTAGGCCCAGGCCCGTGCTGCCCGCCGTTGCCTCAATGATCGTACCGCCCGGTTGGATATCACCAGCCTGCTCCGCCGCGACAATCATTGATAGGCCGATGCGGTCTTTGATGGAGCCGCCGGGGTTTTGTGCCTCTAACTTCAGCAGCAATTTGCAGGGCCCGGTCTTGAAGTTGCGCAATTCCAGCATCGGCGTATTGCCGATCATATCGATGACGGAGGTATAGGTGCTCATAGCGCGCTCCCCATTGTTCGTATCAAATTTGTTCGCGTCAGCCACGCCCTCTATAGGGTGCGACACCTTGGTCGGGTATCCAGATGCCGGCGGGTGGCTCTCCCGTGGCATAAAAGACATCAATGGGGATGCCGCCGCGAGGATACCAATAGCCGCCGATCCGCAGCCATTTTGGCCCCAATAATTCGACCAATCTTTTGGCAATCCCAACCGTGCAACCTTCATGGAAGGCGGCGTGATTGCGGTGTGCGGCCAGGTACATCTTCAACGACTTGCTCTCAACAATCCATTCACCGGGTAGATAATCGATCACCAAATGGGCAAAATCCGGCTGGCCCGTCACTGGGCAGACAGAGGTAAATTCCGGACAGGCAAAGCGGATCAGATAATCATCGCCGACGTGCG
>JAPKBD010000041.1 GCA_028824965.1 Alphaproteobacteria bacterium
CGGATATTGTCTTGGACATGCTGGCCAATGTGAACCTGGCCAGGGATATGGACATCGTGGCCAAATTTGGCCGCATCGTCATCATCGGCAACCGGGGTCCCATAGAAATCAACCCGCGTGAGGCCATGATGAAGGAGCTGGACATCATCGGCATCGCCCTGCCGAATACCTCCCCCCAGGATATTGCTGAAATCCACAACGCCTTGGCTAACGGCCTGGCGAGTGGCAGCCTGAACCCGATCATTGGTAAGGAACTGCCCTTATCTGAGGTGATCGAGGCCCACCACGCCGTCATGCGCCCCGGTGCCTACGGCAAGATCGTGTTGATACCCTAGAGCATGTCCATTTTAGACATGCTCCGACTCTTAAGAGCAGAGCAATTGAACCAATCACGTGGGTCGCGTAAGCGACCTAACATAATTGAAAATTGCTCTTAGCATGACAGCCCCATCCGGCGATCCGGTCACAACCATCACCGAAGCAGAGGCGACGGGTGAGGTCGCCGACCTGTACGCCGATATTCGAGCCACATTGGGCGTTCCTGTGGTCAATCTGATCTGGCGGCACCTGGCCACCATGCCCGGTGCCCTGCCCTGGGCCTGGGAAGCCCTGAAACCGCTTTATGCTAATGGGACCGTCGCGGCCCAGGCCAACGCCTTGCGCAATGGCCTGGATGTGCCGACCCTGGCGGGTCTTAGCGCCCCCACACTGGCCGCTGCCGGTCTGTCCCAGGGTGATCTGACACAAATCGTCATGATCCAAAACAGCTATGAACGCAGTAACGCCTTGAACATTATCGCCCTGGGCGCGTTGCTGGCCCGACTGGAGGGGACGGCGGCAACGCCTGGCGATCCCGCCCCGATTGTAGCCGAAGTAACCCCGGTTGCAGGCAAAATGCCGCCTCTGTTGGGCCTGAACGATATGCCCAGCGAGGTCGCCCAGCTGGTCCAGGACCTTAACCGCATCGGTGACCGGGACGAGATCATGGCCAGCATGTATCGCCACCTCTCCCACTGGCCGCCCTATCTGGCCCTGATCCATACCCTAATCGCACCCTTCGCAGCCGACGGCCGGTTGGAGCCGGTAATCCAGGACGTCATCAAGGAAGGCCGCCGCCGCGCGGCCGAAATCACCAACGGCCTCGCCACGCCAGCAACAATGCCGACAGCAGCGGTTCAAGCCGACATGATCACCGCCCTAAGCCAATTCATCGACGGCCCCATCGGTAAAATGATCGCCGTCGTCCCCCTGATCAGCCGGGCGTTGCCTGCAAATAGCTAAGACATTGCGTGCCACCCGACAGGCCGACGACACTTCGGTCTTGAAACAGCATTTATTTGACATAATATAAACGCCCCTTGAACATGGAGGATATTATGTCCGGCAACGTATACAGAGTGACCCATGTGGTTGGTACGTCTGATGAGTCTGTTGGCGATGCTATTCGCACAGCCGTCAGCACCGCGTCGAAAACGATCCGAAACCTCGACTGGTTTGAAGTCGGGGAAATTCGCGGCAGCATCCGTGACGGTGAGGTGACGGAATTTCAAGTGAACCTAAATATTGGTTTTAGGTTCGATAATTGACCATCTAGTCGTCCCGAGCCAAACGGGTTTCGATGATTTTCACGAAGGCGGAGGAGCCTAAGGGCAGCGCTTCGTCGTTGAAGTCGTAGCCGGGGTTATGCACCTCGCAGCCGCTTTCGCCGCCGCCTGCGCCGTTGCCGATATTGAAATAGGCACCCGGTACCTGTTGCAGCATCCAGGAGAAATCTTCCGACGCCATGATCAACGGCCCGTTGCGGTTCATATTCTCCTCGCCGACCATTTCGGAAATGACGTCGGCGACGAACTCAGCCTCTGCCGGCGTGTTGACCGTGGGGGCGAACAGATAGCGGAAGTCGAATTCCGCCGTGGCCCCAAATGTGGCGGCGACGCTATCCACGATGCGCTGCATATTCTCCTCAACCGTCTTCATGGTTTTTTCCGAGAATGTGCGCACGGTGCCTGCCAGATGGGCGGTTTGCGGGATCACATTGTAAGCATCGCCCGCATGGATTTGGGTGATCGACAACACCGCCTGATCCTGGGAATACAGATTGCGTGAAACGATGGTCTGTAACGCGGTGACCATATGAGCGGCGACGACGACCGGGTCGATGCCCGCTTCGGGCCGGGCCCCATGGGCCCCAACGCCGGTTATGTTGATATCGAAAAAGCCGCCGCCCGCCATCATGGCGCCGGAGCGTACGGCGAACTTACCCACATCCAGATTGGGGCGGTTATGCATGCCGAAGATCACATCGCAGGGGAATTGCTGAAACAACCCATCTTCGATCATGGCACGGGCACCGCCGATGCCTTCTTCCGCCGGCTGAAAGATAAAATGCACCTGGCCGTCGAAATTCATCGTCTCTGCCAGATAGCGCGCAGCGCCCAGCAACATGGTTGTGTGCCCATCATGGCCGCAAGCATGCATCTTGCCGTCGTTGGTGGAACGGTGATCGAAAGTATTGCCTTCCTGCATGGGCAGGGCATCCATATCCGCCCGCAATCCCACAGAGCGCGTGGAATTGCCCACCCGCAGGGTACCCACGACACCGGTTTTACCCAAACCCCGATGCACTTCACAGCCATAGCTCGCCAGCTTTTCCGCGACCACGTCAGAGGTTCGCGTCTCATCAAAACCTAATTCTGGGTGGGCATGAATATCCCGCCGGATCGCCGTAAACTCCGAATGCCATTCCGCGATCCGTTCAATCGGTCCAACTGGTTTATTCATTTGTCCGTTCCATCCCCAAATTATTTTGCAGTTACCCTTGCGCCATACATTACACGAGACGCGGCCCCTTCAAAATCATTGTTGACCACTTTTTGTCCGCAGCAACCAGACGTTTTCTACATCGAGCACGGACGCGCCGTCTTGATTAAGAAATATTGCTTTTATGCCAAGCACACCACGGGTGGGGTCACGGCTCTCTCGCTTGCTTATGACCTCCACCTGAGTTTGCAGTTCATCGCCGCCAAGAACGGGATGCACAAAACTCATCTGAAATCCCAATCCACTGGGCAGGAAATGCAACCCTTCCCATATCCGGGCGGTGGATTTTGTCATCAGCGCAAACGTATAGGCACCTGAGGCAATGGCACCTTCCAGGCCCATGGCCCGGGCGGCGGCTGGGTCCGTATGCATAGGTTGATTGTCGTACTCTTGGGCGAAGGCAATCATTGATAAGGGTTCAACCAACAGCTTCGCCCCTGTGAAACTGTTGCCCACATTGACGTCTTCAAAATACAATTTTTCCATTTCACCCCTACGCCACGCACAGCTGACAGGCTCGCAAAATCCGGCTAACCTTCGCAAAAAACATATAGCACCACGAGATGGAGGAATAGACGAGATGGCAAATCGAATAATTGATGCGGACGGCCATATTTGCGAGACTAAGGCGTTGTGGGAGGAATATACACCCCGGGCCTATCGGGACCGAACCATCCGCATTGAACGCAGCGCTGACGGCCAGGATCGCACCTGGGTCAACGGCGTCATGCGCGAAGATCTGCTGCCCGCCAGAGCCTGTGTCCCCAACGGCATGGATGACCCGGACAATCCCCCGACCTGGGATGATATCACCCTCGGCTCCCACGACGGTGCCGCGCGCGTGGCGGTGCTGGACGAAGAAGGCATTGAACGTAGTCTACTGTTCCCCTCCATGTATCTGCTGTCAGGCGATATAGCTGAGGCGGATGTGGCGGCGGCTGCCTGCCATGCCTATAACGAGTGGGTCAGCGATATGTGCCGGGATGGTTCAGGCAGTCTGGATGCTGTCGGCCTGGTGCCATTGCAAAGCGTTGAGGCGGCGACGCGGGAGGTTGCCCACATCGCCCAACTGGGCCTAAAGGGCGTCTCGTTCCGGCCCGAACGCTACAACGGCCTGCCCCTGCATGATGAGGCCCTGGAACCGTTCTGGAATGCGGTTGCCGATCAAGGCCTGTTCGCCGCCGTGCACGGCAGCTTTGGCGCCCACATGCCCAGCTTTGCCAACAGCCGTTACACCAACACCTTTTTTACCCACATGATCTGCCACCCGTTCGAACAAATGGCCGCCTGCATGGACCTGGTCTGCGGCGGGGTGCTGCAACGTCATCCCAGCCTGCGCGTCGCGTTTCTGGAATCCGGCCTGGGCTGGCTGGAATATTGGCTGGGGCGCATGGATGAACATTTCGAAGTTATGGGTGCGCAAGTCCCCTGGCTGACCCAGCGACCATCAGAGTTATTCAAAGAACAATGTTTTATTTCGATCGAGGCGGATGAGGCCCATCGGATGCCCAAGATCCAGCAAATGGGCCTGGAGAAATGCGTCTTCTGGGGCGCCGATTACCCCCACTATGACTGCACCTACCCGGGTGCCGCAAAAGAATTGGAGGATAATTTAGCGCCCCTGGACCCAGGCCTGGCAGAACTGGTCCGCAACGGAAACGCAGCGCGGTTTTTGGGCATCGATTAGAGCAAGTTTAAGGCTGTCGCCGGTCGGGCAGCATTGCCAACAAGGCGATGGCGGCACAGTTCATGGAGGCCATGATCAGGAAGGCGGCGAGATAGCTGCCGGAGGTATCTTTGATCAACCCGGCCAAATAGGGGCCGATGGCAGTGCCTGTGCCTGCCAGTGCAAAGGCAAAGCCGGCGATGGCACCCACATGCTTGGCCCCGAATATATCGGCGATGATGGCGGGAAACAGCGTGATGGCGGCGGATACGCCAGCGGCGAACAGCATCGTTGCGGGATACAGGCCCAAAAGGTCGTCTGAGACTATATAGATCACGCTGGCCAACACTTGGAATAACAGGCCCGCATGTAGGCTGTGAATACGACTGAACCTGTCGGACAACCAACCAATAACCGCCCGCCCGGAAATGCCCCCAATGCCCAAGGCGACAACGAGGCTCGCCGCACGCGCGGGGTCATAGCCGAGGTCCGCCGCCAAACTAGGCAAATGTACATAAGGGAAAAACGTCATTACCCAGGTGAGGAAAAACACCCCCATGATAATCCACAGTGCCGGCTCTGCCCGCGCCTGCGCTAAGGTCAGGGAGGTCTGCTGAACGCCGGCCGGAGTGCCTTCAACACCTTGATCCACCGTCTGGCCATCGGGGGCAAGGTTCTTGGCGCTTGGATCGCGAACCAACGTCAGGGCGCAACAGATGATCACACCACTGCCCCCCAAGCCCAAAATCAACAAGGCATCGCGCCAACCAAGCACGGGGATCAACAGGGCCGACAGCATGGGCAACAATAACACCGCGGCGTTGGAGCCGGTGCCCGTGATCGCCAAGGCCAAACCCCGACGTTGGTCGAACCAGCGCACAACGGTTGCATTCAAGGGAATGTACGCGGCGCTCATCCCAGCCCCTGCAATAGCACCGAAATACAGGAACAATTGCCAACCCTCGGTGGCGCTGCTGAGCAGGAAATAGCCCAAGGCCAGCAACAGACCACCAATAATGACCACTTTACGTGGCCCGAAACGATCCGTCGCCGGGCCTGTGACGATGGACCAAAAGGTATAGAAAACCACATAAAGCGAAAACGGTGCCGAGGCGGAGGCCCGGTCCAGGTTCAGATCCGCCATGATATGGGGCAGGAAGACGCCATAGCTGAATTGCAAACCATAGGCCAGCGTCAGGATGACGAAGGATGCAGCGACAATCAGCCAGCCGTAAAAAAACCTGCCGTGCATTCTTTGCCTTTTCATTAATCCATGCGTTGTGCCTCTAAATTCATAACGAGGGTATGGTCCCACCACAAGCAGGAATGCTATTGCCGTGCCCGGCCATATGGGCGACAACTCATCTCATGGATATTGCAAAAATTCGCGCCGAAACACCCGGTGCTGAGAAAATCATTCACCTGAACAATTGTGGTGCGGGTTTGATGCCCCAGCCGGTTCTGGATGCCCTGATCAACCACCTGCGCCTGGAGGCGGAGATCGGCGGTTATGAGGCGGAGGCTGCGGCAAGCGATGCCTTGGCCAATACCTACCATGCCCTATCGCGCATGCTGAATTGCCAAACAGACGAAATCGCTGTGGTGGAGAACGCCACTGTGGCCTGGGACATGGCCTTTTACGGCCTGCCCCTGCAGCGGGGCGATGTGGTCCTGACAGCCGTGTCCGAATATGCCTCTAACTATATCGCCTATCTGCAAAGGGCAGAGAAAGACGGCATTGAGGTGCGCGTCGTACCCAACGACAACAGCGGCCAGACAGACGCCGCGGCCCTGGCAGACATGATTGACGACCGGGTGAAATTAATCTCCATCACCCATGTGCCCACCAACGGCGGCCTGATCAATCCCGCCGCCGCCATCGGCAAAGTCGCCCGCGCAGCAAATGTGCCGTATTTGTTGGACGCATGCCAATCGGCGGGACAAATGCCCCTGGATGTGGAAGCCATTGGCTGCGACATGTTATCGGGTACAGGGCGCAAATTCCTGCGTGGGCCCCGTGGCACCGGCTTTTTGTATGTCCGCGCATCCATACTGGACAAATTGACGCCGCCGTTCCTGGACCTGCACGCCGCCGTCTGGACCAGCCCGGAAAAATACGAGATGCTGCCCAATGCCAAACGGTTCGAGAATTGGGAGAATTATGTCGCCGGCAAAGTGGGCCTGGGCGTCGCCGTCGACTATGCCCTGAACATCGGCCTGGATGCCATCGCCGCCCGCGTTCAACAGCTGGCCGGTGATCTGCGCAGCCGGATGGCGGCATTGCCGGGCATCATCGTGCAGGATCTGGGCGCCGAAAAATCCGGCATCATCAGCTTTTCCGTGGGCGATCATACACCCGACCACGTGGCGGGCATTATGGCCAAGGCGGGCATCAATATCTCCACCATCGGCGCGGCCTCAACCCGCCACGATATGGATCAACGGGGCATCGTGCAGATGAACCGCCTGGGTTTGCATTATTACAACGCGGAGGCCGAACTGGACCGCTTCCTCGAATGTTTGGAGGCCATTTGATCCAGCCGGGCAGATGTCAGGCGAGAATTTCTTCGGCGATGGCAAGCGCGTTGAAGGCTTGCGGAAAACCGGAATACGGACTTGTTTGCGCGATAACTTCGAGGATCTCCGTACGGGACAAACCAACATTTGTGGCGGAGCGAAAGAATTTCCGTTGTTGAGTTTCCAATTGCGTCGCCGTAAAGGCGGCGATGGAGCAGATCATGCGTTGGCGGTGGCTGATGCCAGGCCGGTTCCAGACCTCGCCGTACAAATAATCGATAGCAGTACCATAAAGTCCCCTGGCCGCCGCATCCGGTGCCGCATAGCCCCCCTCGGACCGCTCAGCATGCAATGAACGCATCGTCTTTTGCCCATTGGCCAACAGCTCATCAAGGTCCGCTTCATACAAATCTGCAACCGGTTGCGGCATGCCCTTTTCCTGGAGCACAGTGCGGACAACGGCGAGCGAATTTACGGCAGTGGGCATCCCGACATACATGGCGCAATGGATCATCACTTCCTGGATCAGGCGCGCGTCCAATCCAATGTGCAGGGCGGCACCAACGAACTCAGCCAATTGCGGCAGATATTGTTTCGATGTGAGTGCCGACAACGTCGCAATCATTCTATCCTCAAGCGCCAAACCAGGCCGGGACCAGACCCGCCCGAACACCAATTCGTCCGTCAGATTTGCAAATCCCGGTGCCAATTCAGTTGCCAATTCAGGATCAGTCTGGTCTGCGAAACCAAGGCGACGGCTGTTGTCCGCACCATTTTGGCGTAGGTCTTCTCGGGCCGTCATAGGCGCAGTCTCCCATTATTGCGTATCGCGCCGTATCTGACGCCGCACACAAGATTGCTGTCCGGGCAGGCGAAGGTCAAGCCCGTCGGCGCCAAGCCCGCAAGCACAGGGCATTTGACCAGTTTGTAGTGTCTGCATGCCGGATTTGCTGTATGAGCGGTGCCAGAAAATGCAAAGAAAAGCGGGAGTTTTAGAATGACCATAAACAGGTTGCTCATTACAGGTGCGGGCGGTGTCCTTGGCAAGGTCGCGCGGGCGCATTATCAGGGCAAGTACCCGCACCTACGATTGTCCGACCGGGTTGGAATGGACCCGGCGGGGAGCGGCGAAGAGATTGTGCAATGCGACCTGGTGGAGCGGGAGCGGGTCGAACAAATGCTGGAGGGCGTTGATGCGGTCATTCATTTCGGCGGGCAACCGGTGGAGGCGGACTGGGATACGGTGATTAATTCCAATCTGATCGGCGCAATAAATCTGTTCGAGGGCGCGCGTAAAGGTGGCGCGGAACGGATTATCTTTGCCTCTTCAAACCATGCTATCGGCATGCACGCCCGTGCCAATACCATCGACGATCATTGCGAACCACGCCCCGATACCCGCTATGGCCTGTCGAAAGCCTTTGGAGAGGATCTGGGCCGGCTATACGCATACAAATTCGGCATCAGGTCCATGAACATCCGCATCGGATCGTGTTTTCCAAAACCCTTTGATGCCCGCAGCCTGGCCTCATGGTTGTCGTTTCGTGACCTCTGCCAATTGCTGGATATAGGCCTTAATGCCGAATATCAGCACGAAATTATCTATGGCGTTTCCGACAACCCCACAAGCTGGTGGGACAATTCCAACGCGGCACGCCTTGGCTACAAACCCCAGGACGGGTCGGAAGATTACCGGGCCGAAGTCGAACACCTGACCTTTGATGACCCGGTGGGCGAAGCCCTACAGGGCGGCATGTTCAGCGCCGAGGAATTTTACGGAGATTTGACGACGCTGGTTTAGCCGAGGCCATTCTTCATTCCGAACGAGTTCCGTCACCCGGCGACAAGACAGTTACAACTGTGATGCAATTGACTACAATAACCATACACTAGAAGTTTAGTTGGAATAGGTCGGCGATAAGGCTGCCTGGAAAAAATATGCTTAGCGGCAATTTTGAAATAATGGCAATGATGACGGCGACCAACACAGGCCGTCTGTCCAAGCTACGATCCTTCCTGGACTGGTCCGTAGCGATCTTGGGAAGCATCGCCTTACATTTCCTCTTTCTTCATGATTTCTCCTTCGGGCAAGATCCCTTGCCATTGCTGACCACGATCGAAGTCTCCTTGGTTTTCGAAGAACCTAAACCTAGTCTTCCGAAAAAATTGGCCGCACTTACGCCACCGCCACCAAAAGCCGAAACGGCGCAGGCAAAAGCGCCCCGTCTCAAAGAGGCAACGCCCCCACCGACAGCTTCTAGAAAAATGACAAGCGAACCGGATGAGCGGGCAAAACAACCAAAACCCAAACCGGTGACCAAGATTTCTGCCCTTTCCACTCGCGCAAAAGCAGGACCCACATCACGCCGCGCCGGCGCTTATCAGCCTGTGCATCGAGGCGTGCCGTATCTGAACCAGCCCGTCGAGCCTACTACAGCAGCAGTGATCCGTGCGGTCAGAGACAACGAGAGCCGGATGGTCAACGAAGACCGTGGCCGGGCCGCGCTCCACGATGACCGCTATAGCCAGGCCGCCGCCCGCGCCGTAGCCCGTTACGAACAGGCCGCCGATCAGGGCTATGTGATGGCGCAATACAATTTGGCTTTGGCTTTAGCCGAAGGCCGGGGCACTGCGCAGGACTATAACCAGGCAATTAGAAAACTCGGTGATGCAGTTGAACAAGGCAATGTACCAGCCATGTTGCGTCTGGCGGAAATGCATCTTGCCGGACTTGGAACTCCGAAAAACCGGATTGAAGCCCAGGCCCTCTACTACGTGGCAGCCAGCATCGATAGCAAAGGTGCCTCACGCGCCAAGGCCATACTTGCCGCGCATATGGATAATACTCAGCTTGTAATGGCCCGAAAACGAGCCCGGACTCTACGGGCTAAGATGCCAGCGATGGATCTGACCCTGAAACGGGGGAAAGAGATGGATTTGCAAGTTGCGGCAGAACGATACATGACAAACCTCGGTTAGGTATGAATTGATCAAAGATGCACTAAGAATCACGCGGCCGGGGTTCACGTCAAGAGCCCCTATTGAATGACTTAGACCATCGAATGGGACTTAGTCGCGCAGATCGTCCGTTTTCGGCAGGATTCTGGAAGGGTGCTTTACCATTTCCCTTGCCAAGGTCATATTGGGTCTATGGCCATATTGAAAATTGCCCGCATGGGCCACCCCGTATTACGCAATCCAGCGGAGGCGATTGCCGATCCCACCGCGCCTGAAATCCGCGCCCTGGCAGAAGGTATGCTGGAGACGATGGTCGATGCGCCCGGTGTCGGCCTGGCCGCACCGCAGGTGCATGTGCCGTTGCGTATGGTAATTTTTCGCTTACCCCTGACAGAACTTGAGAGCATGGCCGGGGGCGAGGCCTCTCTGACAGTCCTGATCAACCCGGTCCTGGAATCCATAGGTGAGGATATGGAAGAGGGGTGGGAGGGCTGTTTGTCCGTGCCTGGCTTGCGCGGCCACGTGCCCCGTTATACCCACCTGCGCTATCACGGTGTTGATTTAACCGGCCAGGTCATTGATCGCACCGTTGACGGCTTTCACGCCCGCGTAGTGCAACACGAATGCGATCACCTGGACGGCATCCTGTATCCCCAGCGCATGACTGACATGACCGGTTTGATCTTCGATAGTGAGATGCGCCACGTCATCGCCGCGAACCGCGCCAAAGAACTGGAAGCCCGGGAGTTAGAGGCCAAAGAGTCAGAAGAACGAGCGTCAGAAGAAGTGGAGGCAACAGGCAAATGACCGAGGATCGCACAGTCGCCCGAACTGACGCGCGGCGAATGATACTGGAGGCTGCACTCGATGCAGTGCCGTTTGATGGTTGGTCCGACAAGATGTTGGCCGAGACGGTTGAGAGCGCGGCGGCCAAAGGCATCGACCCGGCCCAGGCCACAGCGGCCTTTCCGGGCGGGGTCAAACAATTGCTGGCATTCTTCATGGCAGAGGCAGATCGGCAGATGATCGAGGCCGCCGCGGCCCAGGGACTGGGCGAAGGGCCCATTCGGGATCGCATCGGCGGCATCATCCGGTTACGTTTGGAAAGCCTGGCGCCCCACCGGGAAGCTATCCGCCGGGCCCTGGCGATCCAGCTTTTTCCCAGGCGCGCGCCAACTGCCGTCGCCGGGTTATACCGCACCGTTGACGCCATCTGGCGTGCTGCAGGCGATGACAGCACGGACTTCAACTATTACAGCAAACGCGCCATTCTGGCGGCCGTTTACAGCAGCACCCTTTTGCGTTGGCTGGATGACCAATCAGACGACTGCGACGACACCTGGGCCTTTATGGAACGGCGTATAGCAGGCAGTTTGCGTATCGGCAAAATCCGCCGTCGCCTGGAAAAAATGGCCCGCCGCCTGCCGTCGCCCCTGCCCGTCCTGACCCGCCTGCGTTACGGTCGCAGTCCTGGTTAACACACTAAGTCGCGGCCCATTTAATGTCCCAATTAGCTTTTGGGTTTTCGCAGCGTCCATTCAACGGTATGGCGCAATACCTTGCCCAGGGCTTGATCAAAGGCGCGGATCACCTGTCGAATTTCCGTACCCTCTGATTTCACGGCGGCCTCGAACGTCTTTGAGGCGATGATGGTGCGTTGGGGCAACTGCACCAACTTGGCATTCAGGCGCACACGAACGGTGGGGATGCTGGCAGCGTCAAAATATTCCGCCTGGAATTCCCGCATCTCTGTCTTCAGGTTATAGTCCGAACGCAGGCCAATGGCCTTACGGCCTACGGCAACAATGGCGCCGCTATTTTCAAAACTTTCCACCAACAGGGTTTGCACCATGCGCGGGGCCCGTTCGGTCCAGCGCGCACGGGCGAAATATTTCATTTCGGTTGGCGTGGCGCGCAAGGCAATGCGTTCAACATTCAGGCCACCGGATGCGACCGGTTCCTCCACCACCAGCTGCCAGGCAGCCTGGGGCAGGTCCTTGGCGAAGGTGTTTTTTGGCGTCAGGGTATAAAGGTTCGGCGGCGGCCCGCCTAAGCCGGACACCAAGCCGTCGCAGCCCGTCAGCACGACGGCCACCGGGACTAAGCAGAGCCACAACAAAACTTTCCGTCGCATACTTTTCATCGCCATTATTCTGCCTCAAAACCACCGAGTTGATCGCCAAAGAGGAACTGCGCCGGGTCGCTTTGCAAATCTTCTATCAATAGGGTCGCGGATGAGATTAAGACCCGCGCCTCTTCCAGAAAGCGGGTCAGCTCTAGCAAACCGTCATTGGAAAAGGCTGTCAGCCCTTCCTCACTTTCCGCCACCAAGGCTTCCAACTGCGCGCCCACGACCTCAAACTGTTTTGAGGCGAGGCTGAGATCCTTCAAGGTCTGACGCACATCCCCGTCCATCAAATCGTCCGCCGTGCTCAACGTACCGCGCGCCACGGACAGCGTCGCATCCGCACTGTCTAGCAGGCTGTTTAAGCGGCCCACAAGCTGGTTTGTCTGGCCGGCAATTTGCTGTAGATCGCCCAGCATCTTTTCCAGTTCCGGCCCACGGCGGGCCAGACGGGTGCTCAGATCATCCGCATTGGCGAGAATACTGCCGATCGCTGCGCGGTTATCATCGTTAACCAGCTTCGTTATCTCATCGATCAGGACAATCGCGTGATTGATCAATTCCGGAGCGCCTGAAAACAACGCCTGAATGGCGGACCGCTCAGAGCGCAACATGGGCATTGCACCAGCCGGTCCCGGTTTGGGCGGGCCGGCCGCCGCCGTGCCGCCGCCCAATTGAATGAAGGCCACCCCGGTGATGCCCTGCATTTCCAACTTCGCCACAGTATCAGCGCGGACCGGGGTATTCTGCTCCACTTCCAACGTTACTTGCACACGGGCAGGATCTTTGGGGTCGATCTCGATCACCGTGACCGCACCTACGGGAATGCCGTTGTATCGAACGTCCCCGCCGATGGACAAGCCAGAGACCGCCTCGTCAAAGGTGACGCCGTAGTAGGAGAATTCCTGATCGATCTCTATCTTCGCCAACCACAGCACAAAGCCGAACAAGCCCAGAACCACAATCAGAACGAACGATCCGATCATCAGATGATTGGCCCTAGTCTCCATTTATTTGGCCTCCATCTAATTCGGCTTCCATTAATTACCCAACCTCTTGGCGTTGCGCCGCACGGGCGCGGGGGCCATGGAAATATTCCCGCAGCCAGGGATGCTCATGACGCAGCATATCGGCCATGGGTCCAACAACCATAACATGTTTCTCCGCCAATACCGCGATACGGTCACAAATGGCATTCAAGCTGTCCAGATCATGGGTCACCATGAACACGGTCAGGCCAAGGTTGTCAGCCAGGCGGCGTATCAGCTGATCAAAGTTGGCCGCGCCGATGGGATCCAGCCCCGCCGTCGGCTCGTCCAGAAATATCAGATCCGGATCCAGGGCCAGGCTTCGCGCCAGACCGGCCCGTTTACGCATACCGCCCGACAACTCGGACGGATATTTTGATCCGGCCTCGGGCGGTAGGCCTACCATAGCGATTTTCAGGGCTGCGATTTCATCCCGCAGGCGCGCCGGCATTCCCAGATGTTCCTTCATGGGCACTTCAATATTCTGCGCCACGGTCAGGGACGAGAATAAGGCCCCGTCCTGGAACAAAACCCCCCAGCGCTGTTCCACAGCCAATCGTTCCGCCGGATTAGCCTGGGCCAAATCCTGGCCAAAGACTTCGATCTGCCCGGCTGTGGGATGGTTCAGGCCAATGATGGTGCGCAGTAACACAGATTTGCCTGTGCCCGAGCCCCCGACAATACCCAAGATCTCAGCCTTGCGCACATCCAGGTCCAGATTGTCATGGATCACCTGATCGCCGAACTGTGTTCTCAAACCGCGTATACGTATGACGGGTTCCATTTTCAGACCCCCACCGCGGCAAAAAAGATCGAGAACAAGGCATCGACGACAATGACAAGGAAGATGCCGGTAACGACGGAACGGGTGGTTTGCCTACCCACGCTTTCCGCACTGCGGGTAACCCGTAATCCTTCAAGGCAACCAACCATCGCAATCAGAAAGGCAAAGAAAGGCGCCTTGATGATGCCGACCCAGAACGACCATGGCGATATGGCCCCCTGCAACCGCTCCAAATACAGGGCAGGGGAAATATCCAGCGCCCCCCAGCACATTAACATACCGCCAAACAACCCCATCATATCGGCGAAAAACGCTAGCAGGGGCAGGGTAATGACCAGGGCCAGCACGCGGGGCAGGACCAACACTTCCATGGGGTCCAGGCCCAAGGTCCGCATGGCATCGACTTCTTCGTTCACCACCATGGAACCAATCTCGGCGGTGAAGGCGCTGCCTGAACGGCCGGCAACAACAATTGCGGTCAACAAAATCGCGATTTCCCGCAGCACGGAAACAGCGATCAGATTGACCACGAAAATCTCCGCTCCAAACCGTTGCAACTGTGTCGCCCCTTGAAAGGCCAGCACAACACCGATCAGAAACGAGATAAGGCCAACGATAGGCAAGGCGTTGAAACCGACCTTTTCCATATGATGGACCAGGGGCACCAGGCGCAGGCGAGAGGGATGGCGGATGGTTCGGGCAAGGGTTTCCAGCAGCAGGCCCAGAAAGGCGATTTGCTGTTTCGCCTCCATCGCCACATCTACGGCACCTGCCCCTATATGTTCGACCACGGCGACCAGGGCGTTCGTCTGGGGCGGTTCAATCTCCGCCGGGATATCGTTTGCAGCGACCTGTTCCAGCATTGCCTCAATCGCCGGTGTCAGGCCGGCCAGGTCGGCTCGACCGCCAAGGTTGCGGCACTCTTTCAGGGTGCGGAATAATAGCCAGGCACCAGCGGTATCCAAACGTTCGATCTGATCCAGATTGACGGTGAGGTCCTGTCCAGGCCGAATATCGCGCAGCTGTAGATCCAGGCGCGTCACATTGCGGGCATCCCAACTGCCGCCCGCCTGTAACACAAGCCCGTCGCCGCCATCTGCCCCTACTTTTAACCAGCCGTCCGCCATAGATCCCACTATTCCCGATAAATTCATCTCTAACGTGACATGGCGCGGGGTTCGCAGGCAAGATGTCCGCTTGAAACCTGCGGAAAATATCCCGACTATATTGACTGTACCGCGACAAACTCATCAAACCAGGAAATCAAAATGCCCAAATTTGCCGCCAATCTGACCATGCTGTTTACAGAGCTGGAATTCCCCGAACGCTTTGCCGCCGCAGCAGATGCCGGCTTTAAGGGTGTGGAGAGCTTGTTCCCCTACGTTCGCAGCAAAGACGACATCGCGGATTGGTTGGCAGCAGCTGGGTTGGAGATGGTCTTGATCAATATGCCTGCGGGCGATTGGGAGAACGGCGAACGCGGTATAACCTGTTTGCCGGACCGCCGCGCGGAATTCCGCGATGGCGTCGGTAAGGCAATCGAATATGCCCAGGCCATCAATTGCCGAAACGTCCATGCTGTCGCGGGCCTCGCGCCTGCGCCAGGGCCTGAACGGGCGGCATTTGAGGATACCTATCGGGAAAACATGGCCTGGGCGGCTGATCAATTGGCAGCCCACGGCCTGAACCTGATGATGGAGCCGATCAACGGCAAACGCGACGTGCCGGGGATGTTTCTGCAAACGACCAACCAGGCCCGGGGCATTATGGCGGAGTTGGCACGCCCGAACCTACGCCTCCAATTCGATGTCTATCATGTGCAGATAATGGAGGGGGACCTTGTGCGCCGCTTCCAGGACTGCCTGCCCCATATCGGCCATGTACAAATCGCCAACCCACCTGACCGGCGGGAGCCGGATGAGGGGGAGATCAATTATCCCTATTTGTTCGATGCCATTGACGCGATGGGTTACGACGGTTGGATCGGTTGCGAATACATGCCCCGCGCCGGCACCCGTGCCGGACTGGGTTGGGGCGCCGATTATGGCCTGAAGAACGATTGATCATGAAATAATGTTGAGAATCGATCATGCCTCACCATGTAGCCCAATCAATCCGACATGATTCCAAGGTCTTGTCATAAAATGCTGCACACTCGGCATACCCGGTGCACTTGGCACAGCCGCAGTTAAGTCAATGCCCGTAAATCAATGCCCGCCTCTGTTTTTATCTTTCTGCCCTCTGTTGTTGCCGCAGGGATGTTTTTGCTGACCCGCCATCGTGCGCCCTATCCGGGCAGCGCCGTGATAAAGGTCCAGGCTTGCGGCCTGCTGGCCGCCGTTGCCCTGCCAACCCAGCCCCTGTTGGCCTTGGCCCAGGTATTGTCGGCTTTGGGTGACTGGTTTCTCGTCCTGCTCCCGAAAGGACATGGAGAAAGGCGGGGTGATCGGCACTTTCTACAAGGACTGATCGCCTTCCTATGCGCCTGTCTGGTTTACATATTCATTTTCGCATTGGCCTGACAGGCAGATATAGCGCGCCTTTGGCGCGCCGCAGGCATTATTGTCGTCGGATTTGTCTTGGCCGCCTGATTATATGATGACCTTGGTTCCTTGCGCAAACCGATGCTGGCCTACATCGTCGTTATCGTTGCCATGACGGCAGCGGCAATTTTGTCGGCCTACTCTGCCCATATGCTCATAACCGGCGCACTGCTTTTTATGTTTTCCGACGGCTGTGTCGCCGTCCGCCGCTTTAAAAAAGACTTCGCTTTCAGCGACGAAGTGACTTAGTTTACATATTATTGCGGTCAACTGCTATTATTCCTGGCAGCAATAGGCCCCGTTTTTTAGCGGCAATTGGCTGATTCAAGCGAAAATATTGAATAAATCATATAATTAACAAAATTTTACATTGACGAAAGCCACCCAACCCCCTTGTAATGCACCGGACTTCAACCTACGGAAAATGTACAGGGAGGCTATCGTGGGACTTAAACAAGTACTCAAACTTACGACTGCTGCTGCAGTGTCATTGACACTCGTGGCGGGAGCTACAACATCCGCTAACGCTGTTGAAAAGCTAAAGTGGAAAATGCAAAGCGCGTTTGGTGGCAAATTGTCGATTATCGGCGAAGCGCCAGTCCGTTTTGAAAAACAGATCATGGCCATGTCAGGCGGAGCGATGAAGATTAAATTCTTCGAGCCTGGTGCACTAATCCCCGTTCTTCAGGGCTGGGATGCGGTTAAGGCCGGTTCGATCGACGTTATGTGGGGCACAGCCGGTTATCATGTTGGCAAAATCCCCGCTCTTTCGTTCTTCTCTGCGGTGCCATTTGGTCCGCGTGCAGGCGAATTCCTAGCCTGGCTGGAATATGGCGGCGGTGACGAGATTTACAACCGCATTTATGCCGAAAACGGCATGATTGGTCTGCATTGTGTAGCCATCGCCCCAGAGACTTCGGGCTGGTTCCGCAAAAAATACAACTCTGTCGCAGAATTGAAGGGCCTGAAAATGCGCTTCTTCGGTCTGGGCGCGGTTGTCATGACCAAACTTGGCGTCTCCACCCAGCTGCTGCCTGGTGCCGATATTTATCCGGCTCTGGAACGCGGCGTGATCGATGCGACGGAATTCTCCATGCCTTCGATCGATTATGATTTGGGCTTCTACCAAATCGCCAAGTTCAACTATTATCCTGGTTGGCATCAGCAAAGCTCACTCGGCGAAATGCTGATGAACAAAGCAGCCTGGGAAGGTCTTTCGGATCAACAACGCGCCATCATCAAAGGTGGTTGTGGCGAGACCCTCGCATGGTCCTTCGTTCGCTCCGAAGCCAAACAGCCAGAAGCTATGGCCAAGCTGAAAGCCAAGGGCGTTACCAACGTTCGCTGGTCCGATGCTGATCTGAAGTTGATGGAAAATGCTTGGAAAGAAGTCGTTGCAGAAGAGTCTGCAAAAGACCCTCTCTTCAAGGAAGTTTACACGAGTTATGCGAGCTTCCGCGAAAAGTTTAAAGTTTGGAAAGACAACGGCTATATCGATTGATAACCAGACTTGACCAAGTTGGGTTAAGACTGCAATAAAGCTGAGCCTCGGACTCCGGACGTTGGAATTCGGGGCTCAGTAATATTGACAATCCAATAATAAGAACCGCGCTGCGAAGATCCCGTGTTGTACAATTATACAGTTGGTATGTGGTTGGCATCTGCCCCCGCGAGCCAGTTTTGGTAATTTGTTCGGTTTTGGGTTTCGACGGCACCAATCCTGATAAAACCAAAAGCAACCGGCCCAACGCGCCGCAACGGAAATCAGATCATGGAACTAATAGAATTCTTTTCGGAATACCTTCCGATATTTATGTTTTTAAGTTTGGCATGTTTGCTGTTCACCGGTTACCCGGTGGCCTTCATTCTTGGCGGACTTGCCATCGGGTTTGGCCTCATCGGCCACCAGCTGGAGATGTTCAAGCTTATTGAATATTTCAACTTCATGCCCCGAATTTGGGGTATGGCGGCTGAAAACCTTGTTTTAGTTGCGGTGCCGACCTTCGTCTTCATGGGAACCATGATGGAACGAAGCGGTGTCGCCAACGAGATGTTATATTGTTGTCAGGTGCTGTTACGACGGGTACCGGGCGCTTTGGCTCTTGCCGTTACCGTGATGGGCACCATTCTGGCTGCCATGACCGGTATCATCGGTGCATCCGTGACCATGATGACAGCGCTGGCTCTGCCGGTGATGCTGCGTCAGGGTTATCACCAAACCTTGTCAACGGGTGTTATCGCCGCCTCAGGCACCTTGGGCATTTTGATCCCACCATCGATCATGTTGATCATCATGGCTGATCTGCTGGCTATTTCGGTCGGTACTTTGTTCATGTCCGCGATCATCCCCGGTTTGATGCTGGCGTTCATGTATCTCACCTTCGTGACGACGTGGGCCCGTGTACAGCCGTCTATTGCACCGCCCTTGCCGCCCGAGTTGCTGCATGTGCCTTCCAATGAACTGGGTGCGCTGCTGATTCGGGGCTTTTTCCCACCCGTTTTCCTGATCGCCTTTATTAAGGGTTCAATCCTGCTGGGTTGGGCAACGCCTTCAGAAGCCGGCGCGGTTGGTGCCTTTGGTGCCATGGTCCTGGCTGGTTTCAAGGGCACCTTGAAATGGGACGTGATGAAAGGCGTTTGCCAATCATCCGGCCTGACAATTGCGATGATCTTCTTCATCGTTATGTCTGCCACTTGCTTTGCCTACGTCTTCCGCTCACTCGGCGGTGATGACGTGGTGGAAGAATTGATCCTGGAAGCCGGTCTTGGTTCCTGGGGTCTGCTGTTCCTGATCATGGCCATCGTGTTCTTCCTGGGATTTTTCCTGGATTGGATTGAAATCACCTTGATCGTGCTGCCGGTGTTCGCACCTTTGGTGGCAGAGCTGGACTTTGGCGACCACGTTGGTGCTGAAGAGGTTGTGTACTGGTTCACGGTTTGTGTGGCCATCAACCTGCAGACATCATTCCTGACCCCGCCCTTTGGCTTTGCCCTGTTCTATATGAAAGGCATTGCACCCAAGGAGGTAGATATCAAAAATATCTATCTGGGCATCATCCCATTCGTCTTCATCCAGCTGATTGGCTTAATCGTGGTGTTGACGTTCCCGGATGTGGCCCTGTGGCTGCCAGGCATTGTTTACGATTAGATTGGAGATTTAGATAATGACTGAAACAACAGCAGCAGGCCGGGAGATGAGTTCCCATCCCCTGGTATTGCTTTCCTACAAACTGAAGGCATTCGTAGAATTCTTCGGTGAGCGGGCTTCCTTTCTGATCGTGCCATTGGTCCTGGTCACCATGTGGGACGTGATTACCCGCAAGCTGGTTTTTATGCAGATCTGGTTGGTAGAGAACATCTCCATCTGGTTCCGTTCAACCATGTTGCAGGAGATGGAATGGCATCTGCATACGGCTCTGTTCGCACTGGTTCTAGGTTACGGGTTTACCCGTAACCGCCATGTGCGGGTCGATCTGGTGCGGATGCATATGCAGACCAAGATGCAGGCGTTCGTGGAATTCATAGGGACCACGTTCTTTATGATCCCTTACACCATCGTGGTGCTTTATTTCTGCTATATCTTTACCTACGATTCCTTCCTCACCAATGAAATCTCACCCTCATTAGTGGGGATGAGCCATCGTTGGATCATCAAAACCTTCCTCGGCGTTGGCTTGGTCATCGCCCTGGCATCCGGTCTCGCTGTCTGGCTGCAATCAATTATGGTGCTGTTCGGCCCCAAGGAAATGCGGTTTGAACTTATGACCCTGGAATGGCCCGAAGATATGGGCGGCGGTGTTGAAGGTTACAAGCGCATGGAGCTGGCGGATCAGGAAACCGATATGGAAAAGATCGGTCGAGGCGGCAAGGGTTAAACCAGCCACTTTGGACAACACAAAAGAACAAAGCCCCCGGCCACAATGGCCGGGGGCTTTTTTTTGTCTTGCGATATCGCTGCCGCCTATGTCTCAAACATAAATAAAAAAGGGGCTGATCCAGATAACTATGATTGATTTTCTTTAACCCACTGTTTTATCGTTCGCAATTGA
>JAPKBD010000355.1 GCA_028824965.1 Alphaproteobacteria bacterium
CGTTCTTTTTGCGCACCATGCCGCCATAAAACAACGCGACACCTGGGATGGTCATCATCAACACCAACAAGGATGAAGTCAGCATCCAAGCCGTATCGCCCGAGTTCAATTCATCCGCGGCAAAGGCAGGCGTCGCCAGGCTGCAAAAAACTGCAGCCATAGCTGCCATAGCCGCCGCAGTAGTGGCCGCAGTAGAAGCCATTGTGGCAACCTTGCTGGGCCGCCGTAATGTTCGTGACATTTGTATTCTCCTGAATGGATTAGATTTAAAGGGCATCGGAACCGCTCTCTCCGGTGCGAATGCGGACAGCCGTGGGAAGATCCCAGGCAAAAAGCTTGCCGTCGCCGATTTGGCCGGTTTGCGCTGTGTTGACGATCGTCTCGATGACCCGGTCAGCCAGATCATCATTGACCGCCAATTCCAATTTTAACTTCGGTAGGTAGTTCACTTCGTATTCGGCACCGCGATAGATTTCCGTATGGCCCTTTTGGCGGCCGAAACCCCGAACCTCGGACACTGTCACGCCCTGTACACCTAGTTCGGTCAAGGCATCGCGTACTTCGTCTAACTTGAACGGCTTGATTACCGCCATCACCATCTTCATCTCGGTTCGACTCCCGGCTAAAAAATTCTGCATGACAGGCCCGCAGGGTCCTGCAGCTACCGCTTTACATCCAAGAAACGTGCCGGTTTCCAATTTAAATTTTAACCCTTTGTTTTAACGTCTAAAAACTGGGATTGAACCTGATGTTACAGCTTGGGCTTCTGTGTGCGTGAATAAATTATAGGCAAATAATTTGTTGTTGCCTAAATAATAGGCGTGTCAAAAAACACCGCCTCTACCCGACATAACGAGGAATACCAGTTGGTCACATGACGGATTACGAAATGCCTTATGAAGAACAATACACGGATCTGACAGCGCAGGCCCGGCTCGATTGGCTGCGTTTGATTCGTAGCGAAAATGTCGGCCCCATTATTTTTCAGAAGTTGTTGAGCCGTTACGGCTCTGCCGGCACGGCGTTGGACGCATTGCCGGATTTGGCCCGGCGTGGCGGGCGCAGACGCATAAGCCTTTGTACAATTGCCGCAGCAGAGGCTGAATTGGAGGCCGCCGATATGATCGGTGCCCGGCCCCTGGCGAGTTGCGAAGCTGCATACCCCCGCCGTCTGGCCGCTTTGCCTGACCCGCCACCCTTGATTTATGTTTTGGGCGATGTTGCACAATTGAAAAGCCCGACCGTGGCCATTATCGGTGCGCGCAATGCCTCGGCCTCCGCCATCCGTTATACCCGTCAACTGGCCAACGATTTAGGCCGCGAAGGATTGGTGATTGCCTCGGGCCTGGCGCGGGGCATTGATACAGCCGCCCATGGCGGCGCCCTGGAGAGAATGTTGGAGGGAAAGAGTGGCGAAAGTGGGACAGTCGCCGTCATGGCGGGTGGGGTCGATGTGGTTTATCCATCAGAAAATCAGGCGTTGTACGAAGCGATTGTCGATCAGGGCGCTGTAATCTCGGAAATGCCACCCCACACGCGGCCCCAGGCCCGGCATTTCCCCCGGCGTAACCGCCTGATCTCTGGCCTATCCCTGGGCGTTGTGGTGATTGAAGCTGCGGAACGATCCGGATCTTTGATTACGGCACGTTTTGCGTTGGAGCAGGGACGGGAGGTGTTTGCCGTGCCCGGATCCCCCATGGATCCACGATGCCGGGGTTCGAACCGTTTGATCCGGCAAGGGGCCGTGCTTATTCAAACGGCGGATGAAGTGGTTGAGGTCATCACGCCTATGCTGCAACAGCCTGGCCTGTGGGCCGGCCTGTCTGAAGGGCCGCAGGATCTGCCACAATCCTGCTATTCAGGGGACGGTTTTGCCTCTGTTGAGGCCCCGGCTGAGGCCCTTGATGATAACGAATCGCAGTCTGATCGACGTCATTTGACCGACCTCTTGGGCGCGACGCCGGTCGGTATTGATGACCTAATTCGCTTGTCCGAGTTGACACCGGCCCTTGTCATCACCATTTTGCTTGAACTTGAGCTAGCAGGTCGTATAGACCGGCATGCCGGTAATCGCGTATCGATTTCTTAACCATTACTCGGTCTGTATGAGTTGAATTTCGCTTGGTTATCGTTTTTGCAGCAAATTAGGTGAGTGTCCCCATGAAGGACATAGTTTTATGGACATAGTGTCATGGACGTAGTGGTCGTCGAATCCCCGGCCAAGGCTAAAACAATTAATAAGTATCTGGGCGACAACTATATTGTCTTGGCCAGTTATGGACACGTGCGCGACCTGCCGTCGAAAGATGGTTCGGTCCAGCCCGACGATGATTTCGCCATGACGTACATCACGGATGAAAAGGCTGCCAAGCATGTGAAGGCAATCGCCAATGCCATGAAGGGCAGTGATAAACTGTTCTTGGCAACGGATCCTGATCGTGAGGGGGAGGCGATATCCTGGCATGTCATGAAGGCCCTGGCCGATGACTACGGGATGAAGGATATCTACGCCAAGCGGGTGGTTTTTAACGAAATTACCAAACGCGCGGTGCTGGAAGGGATTAATAATCCCCGCGATCTGGATATGGATCTGATCAACGCCCAACAGGCGCGTCGGGCCTTGGATTATCTGGTTGGTTTCACCCTTTCGCCTGTTTTGTGGCGCAAACTGCCTGGCGCAAAGTCCGCCGGGCGGGTGCAATCCGTTGCCCTGCGGTTGATATGTCAGCGGGAAATTGAGATCGAGGCCTTCATCAATCAGGAATACTGGTCGGTGGAGGTTGATTTTAAGACCCCTGGCAATGCCGCCCTGATCGGTCGTTTGACCCATCTGAACGGGGTTAAGCTGGACCGCTTTTCCATTGCTGATGCAGAGGCGGCGGAGGCTGCCAAACGCACTTTGGAGGCTGGTGATTTCGAAATAGTGAAGGTGGAAACGAAGCCGACACGGCGTAATCCATCCCCGCCTTTCACCACATCGACCGTGCAACAAGAAGCCTCCCGCAAATTGGGTTTTGGTGCCAAACGCACCATGCAAGTGGCCCAGCGTTTGTATGAAGGTTTTGATATCGATGGCGAAACGACCGGCCTGATTACTTATATGCGGACCGACGGTGTCTCGATGGCCCAAGAGGCCATTGCCGGCAGCCGGGATGTTATCGGACAGGAATTCGGACCCGAATATGTGCCCGATGAGGCGCGGGTTTTCAAATCCAAGGCGAAAAACGCGCAGGAAGCCCATGAGGCGATCCGGCCCACGGATTTTGCACGTCTGCCAAAAGATATGTCGGCCTATCTCGATTCAGATCAACAACGCCTTTATGATCTGATTTGGAAGCGGGCTATGGCCTCGCAGATGGAGCAGGCGCGGCTGTCGCGCACCACGATTGAGATTGCCGCGAAAGACAATTCCTCCAACCTGCGGACCACGGGCACTGTTGTGGACTTCCCCGGCTTTTTGAAGTTGTACGAGGAAGGTCACGACGAAAAGAAAGAAGGGGGGGCGGAGGAAGACCGACGTTTGCCCAAGGTTTCCGAGGGCGAGGCGCTGACCAATGAAAAAGTTCGCCCCGAACAGCATTTTACCGAGCCGCCACCCCGTTATTCCGAGGCGACGTTGGTCAAAAAGCTTGAGGAGCTCGGTATCGGCCGTCCCTCGACCTACGCCTCGATCCTGACGGTTTTGCAGGATCGCAGCTATGTAGTGCTGGACCGAAAACGCTTTATACCCGAGGACAAAGGCCGCTTGGTTACTGCGTTCCTGGAGAGTTATTTCCACCGTTATGTGGAGTACGACTTCACGGCGGACCTGGAAGGGCGGTTGGATGCGGTTTCTGCCGGTGAAGTGAATTGGAAAGTGGTGCTGCGCGATTTTTGGCGCGATTTTTCCACCGCCGTCGATGGCACCTCTGAGTTGCGGGTGCGTGAGGTGTTGGACAAGGTCAACGATATGTTGGCGCCCCATCTTTATCCTGACGGCGGTGCGGATCGCATTTGCCCGGCCTGCAAAAAGGGTACCTTGAACCTGCGCGGCGGGCGCAACGGCTTTTTCCTAGGGTGTGATGCCTATCCCGAATGCCAATATACCCGCG
>JAPKBD010000356.1 GCA_028824965.1 Alphaproteobacteria bacterium
CGCTTTTCCCTTAGCTTCAAGCATCACTCATTGGCATGAAAACCAATGATTGCCCCGGAGTCCCGCAAGGGCTCGTCAGGGCCGATCCGCCATTTCGGGCAGCTCTTGCTATCATACGTCTTGCGTCCGTAAGGCTTATGCCGCGAAGGCTCGTCCGCTATTGTGTTCCTTCATAAACTTTCGGGACGGACCCTAAAGGCAACCCGCCTGATGGCCCCCTGGTATTTTCCGCCCAAGTCGGTTCCAATAGCGCCACAGAACAACGATCATTCGGATGCAAATGGCCACGGACGACGATACATATGATTACATTGTCACCGGCGCCGGTTCTGCCGGATGCGCCGTGGCCGGTCGACTTAGTCAGTCGGGCAAGTACCGCGTGCTGCTGCTGGAAGCGGGCCCGCGCGATACCAACCCTTGGATCCATGTCCCGCTCGGCTACACGAAAATCTACACCAACCCAAACGTGAATTGGATGTTCGAAACCGAGCCCGAACCCAACCTCAACAACCGCACACTTTATCAACCCCGCGGCAAGGTTCTAGGCGGAACCTCGTCGATCAACGGCACCGTCTATATGCGCGGCACTGCCGCCGACTATAACGACTGGCGTCAACGCGGCTGCGAGGGCTGGGACTGGGACAATGTCCTGCCCTATTTCAAGAAGGCGCAGAACCAGGAACGCGGCGCCAGCGAATTGCATGGCACCGGCGGCCCGCTGCATGTCAACGATATCCCACATGAATGGCCTCTGGCGAAAGCCTTCATCGAAGCTGCCATGCAGGCCGGCATTCCCTACAATGCCGATTTCAACGGCCCGCAACAAGAAGGCGCTGGATATTATCAATTCACCGTCAATAACCGCCGCCGCTGGAGTTCGGCGCGCGCCTATCTGGGCCCGGCGAAATCACGCACCAACCTGACTATCTCCACTGAATCGCACGCCCAGCGGCTGATCTTCGAGGGCACCCGCGCTGTCGGCGTCGAATACCGCACGCGGCAAGGGCTGCATACGGCGCGCGCGGCAAAGGAAATTGTCGTCTCAGGTGGCACCTTCGGTTCACCGCAATTACTGCAACTCTCCGGCCTCGGCCCGGCGCAATTGCTGCGCGGTCTCAACATCGATGTCGTGCGCGACATCGCCGGCGTGGGCGAAAACCTCCAGGATCACTTCAATAGTTATCTGGCCTTTCGCGTCAATCAGCCAATTACCCTGAACGATATCGGCAATAGTGCCATCCGCCAAGTCCTGGCCGGAATTCGCTATGCCTACAACCGTAGCGGCCCGCTGTCGGGCACAGGTATATATGCCGGCGCCTTCGTGCGTTCCGATCTGCGCTTGGAAAACCCCGATCTGCAAATCAACATGTCGATGTGGAGCACGGAATCGCGGAGCATCGACGGCATCGTGCCGCATCCTTTCCCCGCCTTCACCCTCAGCCCCGTACATCTGCGCCCGGAAGGCCGTGGCTTCGTGCGCATAAAATCCTCGAACGCCAACGACCAACCCGCCATCCGCTTTGACCAGCTGCACACTGCTTACGACAAGGCGGCGATCCTGTATGGCCTGTATCTCTGTCGTCAGATCGCCGCCCAGCCGGCGCTTGCACCCTATGTGGTGGAGGAAGTCCTGCCCGGTCCGCAAGTGCAATCCGATGAAGACTGGATTGAAGACACCCGTCAGCGCGGCGTGGCGAATTTCCATCCCGTCGGGACCTGCCGCATGGGCCATGGGCCGGATGCCGTGGTGGACCCGCGCTTGCGTGTGCACGGCATCCCCGGGCTGCGCGTCGCAGATGCCTCGATCATGCCCAGCATCATAGCCGGCAACACCAATGCGCCCTCGATTATGATCGGCGAGAAATGTGCCGCCATGATGCTGGAAGACGTTACATGAAGGATCAGACATCACTATGTTTATCCACTTCGGTTGTGGTTTCGCCACCATCATTCTGCAGACAAAGAAGATCAAAGGATTGCACGAAAATGATTTCATCATGGCGGCGAAGATTAACGAAATCGCCGCAGGCATGGACGCCAGTGAGTAAAGAGGGTGGTTAAAAAGAGAGCCTACTCAGTCTTTGCGCCAGACAGTCGCGAGCCACGGCTGCCGGTGTCGCGGCTGCCCGCTTGGGCGGTAGTAGTGCCCAACTTCCGTGAATCCGGCCACAGTGACGTAATTACGCCAGGTGTCAAAATCCAGAAAGCAGCCATAACGGTCACCGCTTAGTTTTTCGTCATTGTTTCCTCGCGGGTTTGAGCAGAATAAGATGCCTCGGGGTTTCAAGGTTTCGGCAAGCTCCGCCAAAACACGGGGCAGCTCTTGGCTCGGCACGTGGAACAGCGATGCATTGGCGAACACGCCGTCGAAGCGGTTTGCCGGCAGATTCATCGTAAGAAAATTTTGGTGCAGAACTTCGCATTCGGAAAAGCGACGCGCCATGGTGACAAATTCGATCGATCCGTCCAGGCCCATGGCGTCGTGGCCCAATGAGCGGAAATAATGCAAGTCACGTCCGGGTCCGCAGCCCAAGTCAAGGATCCCATAGGGCGGCGCGGCCTCAATGGCGCCCAAAAGCGCCTCATAGTTCTGGCTGACATCGTGATTTAAGGTTCCGCCCCGGAAATCTTCGGCTAACCGGTCGTAATGTCCGATGGTTGCTTCCGATATGAGACGCAATTGTGCCTCATCGAGCACAGGGGGCGACCTGTCAAGATTACCGCCCCGACGAGCCGTGCGTCCCACCTCTCCATCGGAGCGGTGGCGCTTGGTGCCTGGGCTGCTCAGAAATTTTGCCACGGCCGCGCCGGTCCAGCACCGACCCTTACGGGTGGTAATGCCCTTTGCATTGAAATGAATGGCGATGGCTTTGGGTGAAGTCATCCCTGCTGCCTCGGCAGTCTCAACTTCCGTGACCAGATGCCGCACAAACGCCTCGTTTTCTTGTCGCCGCTGTGTCATTTCGCAAACCCCGCCAATATTGATCTTGTACTCGTGGATAGCCGTGACGGCGCCCGGTCATGACGGCCAGCTGCGTAGTCCTCTACACGACGGGCGCGCGGTTACCGTCTACGTTGATGGCGGTGCCGGTGATATAACTGCCGGCGTCGGAGGCCAGGAAGCAGGCCATGTTAGCAAATTCCGCTGCCGTGCCTACGCGGCCCATGGGAACGGCCTCGCCCAATTTGCCGTAGAAATCTTCCAGGCTTTCGTTGGCGCCGGATTTCAAATACCGTTGCAAATGTTGATCGCTTTCGATCAGGCCCACCAACAGGGCGTTGACCAGTACGTTATGAGGGGCGCCCTCTCCGGCGAGAACTTTTGTGAGGGCCATGCCGGCGGCCCGTGAAACTGCTGTTGGCGCGCCGCCTGCGCGCGGGGCCTTGGCGCCCACGTTCAGCACATTGATGATACGGCCCCAGCGCCGGTCCTTCATGCCAGGGAAGGTTAGACGGACCAGGCGCACCGCGCCCATCAGTTTCAATTCCAAGTCTTCGGCCCACATTTCATCTGTGATATCCATGAACGGCATGGCTCGCGAGGTGCCCGCGTTGTTGACCACGATGTCAACTGGGCCGAGTTCCGCCTCGACCGCCCCGTGCATGTCCTTGATGGCCGCCCCATTGCACATATCGCAGGCATGGGCGCTGATGCGGGCGCCGGGCACCGCTGCCTCGATCTCCGCCTTGGCCTCCTCCAGAACTTCCAATCGCCGGGCCACGATAGCCACTTGGGCACCGGAGTTGGCGAACTCCTGCGCCATGGCCTTGCCCAGGCCCAGGCTGCCGCCGGTAATCAAGGCCGTGCGTCCGTCCATTCTGCATTCCATGGTCGTTTCCCTATTTGGTTTCTAATTGTTCAGAGCATTCATGAAACGGGCCACAGCATCCATGTGCGCCTGGGGCGATGCCAGGCCCGCGTCCATGGTATTCAAAGTGACATCCGTGGCGCCCAGATCGGCCCAGGCCGCCACTTCAGCTGCGCAAGCCTCCGGTGTGCGCCCGCCAAGTTTGATCCGCCCTTCGATAGCCACATCGTCCGGTTGCCGCCCGGCTTCCAA
>JAPKBD010000357.1 GCA_028824965.1 Alphaproteobacteria bacterium
AAAAAAAGTACCCGGGCGATAGTTTCCGATCAGGACGCCAAGGAAATTCGCAATACTGTTCTGCATCAGGACAAATCTGTGATCGTGATCGACAAACCCGCAGGCCTGGCCGTACAGGGTGGCAGCGGTACCAAGCGCCACGTGGACGGCATGCTGGACGCCCTGCAGTTTGATGCTGAGGAGCGGCCGCGCTTGGTCCATCGCCTGGACCGGGATACATCCGGCATTTTGGTGCTGGCCCGCCACTCCCGTGCGGCAACCGCCCTGACCGGGGCCTTTCGTGACCGGAATACGGAAAAGCTTTATTGGGCCATTGTCGCCGGCGTGCCGCCCGAAGCCCGTGGCGGCATCACCCTACCCCTGGCAAAAACCCCCGGCCCGGATGGGGAGCGGGTGCGCGTTGACCGCAAGAACGGCAAAGTGGCGATCACCGATTACGTCGTGATCGAACGTATTGGCGATCAGGCAGCCTGGCTGGCATTGTGGCCCCGTACGGGGCGCACCCATCAATTGCGCGCCCATTGTGCCGCTATTGGCACGCCGATCCTGGGTGATGGCAAATATGGCGGGATCGATGCGACCTTGCCGGGCATGACCCTGTCCAAGGGCCTGCATCTGCACGCCCGCGCCATTACGTTGCCCCATCCCGACGGCGGGACGTTCTCTGTTGAGGCCGCCGCACCTTCGCCCTTCCGTAAAACCCTGCAGATATTGGGTTTCAACCCAGAGGCCGCAGCCGAAAAGATGGCCGAATTACAGGCTGAAGAAGAATGGTGAAACCCACCAAACAGCCTATAATCCCGACCGCGTAGCCAGAATTTGAAATCAGAATAGAGTATCAGGAGAACCATTATGCCCTACATCCAGGCCCAAGGTGCCAAGCTGTATTACGAAGAAGCCGGCAGCGGTGATCCGATCATATTCGTCCACGAATTTGCCGACGATCTGCGCGGTTGGGAATTGCAGATGCGCTATTTCTCCCGCTCTTATCGTTGCATCGCCTACAACGCCCGTGGCTTTGAGCCGTCCGAGGTGCCCAGCGATCCCGCCCTCTATTCCCAAGACATCGCGACCGATGACATCGCCGCTGTCTTGCGCGGCCTGGATATCGAAAAGGCCCATATTGTCGGCTGTTCCATGGGTGCGTTTGCCGCCTTGCATTTCGGCCTGCGCTATCCCGAAATGGCGTTGAGCCTTGTGGTCGCGGGTTGCGGCTATGGTGCGAAAAAGGATGGCGGTGACGACTTTGCGACAGAGGTTGCGCAATTTGCCGCCTCCTTTATTGAAAAAGGCATGGTGGAGGTCGGCACACCCTATTCTTTGGGCCCGACGCGGGTGCAGTTCCAAAACAAAGATCCCCGCGGTTTTGCCGAATTCCAGGAACGGTTTCTGGGCCATTCAGCGCAAGGTACCGGCCTGACCATGGGCGGCGTTCAGGCCAAACGCCCCTCTCTTTACGATCTTGAGGCTGAATTGCGAAAGCTGGTGGTGCCAACACTCCTGATCGTTGGTGATGAAGAAGAACCCTGTCTCGACACCAACCTGTTCCTCAAACGCACTATACCGTCATCGGGCCTGTTGATGATCCCGCGCACGGGCCATGCGGCTAATTTGGAAGAGCCCGCTTTGTTCAACGCGGCGGTCGCTGAATTCCTGACCAAGGTTGACCACGGTAGTTGGGGCCTGCGTGATCCACGTTCGGTTTCATCATCGTCCCTGGTGGCCGCACCTGCCACACCTGCCGCACCGGCCACTGCGGATAAGTAATTGCGGCTGATCGTATTTGATTGCGACGGCACGCTGGTGGATAGCCAGCATGCCATTATTGCGACTATGACCGCAGCCTTCGCTGAAATAGGGCAGCCGGCACCCGGTGCAGATGCAATTCGCGATCTGATCGGTTTGTCGTTGGAGGAAACCGCCGCGCAGTTATGGCCGGATGCCGGGATAAGTGATCACGCGCAATTGATCGACATCTATCGCCGCCTGTTTTTTGAACAACGCAAACGCGCCACAGCGCCTGATCCGTTGTATCCCCATGCCGAAATGGTGTTGCGGGATTTATCTGCGCAAGGATACTTGCTCGGCGTTGCGACGGGAAAATCACGCCGGGGCCTTGACGCGGTGCTGGCAAGCCACAATCTCCAAGACCTCTTTATAACGCTGCAGACCGCTGACGTTCATCCGGGCAAACCAAATCCGGCGATGCTGCATCAGGCGATGGCGGAGGCAGGGGTGACGGTGGAAGACACTTTGATGCTTGGTGATACCTCATTTGATATGGCCATGGCGGTAAACGCCGGCGTTAAACCCATTGGCGTTGCCTGGGGCTATCACAGTGGGGATGCGTTGGTTACCGCTGGCGCGCAGGTGGTATTGGATGATTTCCCCGGTCTTATTGCCTGGATGACAGACTTTTGGCCACAGTCGGAAGCGGAGACAGAACCGTGGCTGGAACCATAAGCCGTAGCTGGAAAGTCATCCGTGTCATTGCGGGGCTGTTTCTGGGCCTGATCATCGCTGCGGCCACCACGCTCTACTTTATCGATTTCAATGATTATCGCGGCGTTCTTGCCAGGCAATTGTCCCAGAATCTGGGCCGGCCCCTGACGATTGATGGCGATCTAATGCTGCATCTGGGTTTGCATACGGGGTTCTCCGTCACTGGCCTGTCGCTTGCGGCTGACGATAAAGGCGGCCCAGGCGGTCCTGACAACACAGGCAGCATGGCCAGGATCGGCCGCATATCCTTTGGCGTTAAGTTGCTGCCATTGCTGGCCCGGGAAATTGAAATCGACCAGATGCAAATCCAGGATGCTGAGATCCTGGTAACGCGATTGCCTGATGGCCGATTGAATTGGGCCGAGGTTTTTGGCCAGGCGCGATTGGGCGTACAAAACGTCGGCGGCGATCAATGGGCCCCGCCACGTATAGCGGACTTCAGGCTGGTGAACACGAACATCACTTATCGTGACAGCGGTGTGGACATTGTTCTGGCGGTCGAAAAACTGCTGATCGATGCCACTGCGCCAACCGCACCGGCTGAAATAGTGCTTGATGCGGTTGTACAGGGACACGGGGGCCATGCGGTCGCGTTCACCGGGCAAATGGATAATCTGGACGCATTCATGGCCGGGCGGGAAATACAGGTGGATGGTACCTTTGAATTCGCCGGCGCCACGGCCCGGGCCAAGGGGCGTATCTTCCATCCCCTGGAAGGCCGTGGCATGGATGTGCATTTGGACGTGCAAACTAAACAGCTGCAAACGTTGTTACAGGCCGCAGGACAGCAGCCTCGGCTGCAGGGTCCGGCGACACTGTCTTTTGATCTGACGGACCGGGATGGCCCCCTGGCTATTCGCAACCTGGATGCCCTGGTGAAACCGGAACCCGGGCTTCAGGTTCGCCTGACCGGCGTAATGGCGAATGTCCTGGCCTTGGCGGGTTTGAATTTCGAGATGAAGGTTCAAGCGGATGATACAGCGCAGCTCTCACAAATAGCAGGGACGGAATTGCCCTCTCTGGCACCGGTTCTGCTTGCCGGTCGGATCACCGGGTCTTTGCGGCAACCTGTCCTGACGAACCTGAATATCCAGGCGGGGGATGTGGATCGTTTATTGTTGACGGCCACAGGTGACATGGCAGACCCCTTGGTGGGCACAGGGCTGGACCTGGATATACGCTTGCAGGGGCCGGATAGCCGCATTCTTTCAAGTTTTGCGGGCACGCCTGTCCCGGCGTTGGGCCGGTTCGATGTGCGTGGACATCTATCCAATACCCTTAGCGCCCCGCAATTAAGCGGCATTGCGGGTCGGTTTCACCACGATGATGGTACTGAAATAGACGTTCATGGCGCCGTGAACGATCCGACGATCCAGCCGGATCTACACTTAGAAGTTAAGGCATCAGGCCCCAGTTTATTGACCCTGGCAGCCCGGTCCGGCCAAAAGGTTGGCGACATCCACGATCCAGGGCGTTTTCAGGCGCGGGCTGTCTTGACCGGGGGCATCGATAATCCGGTCATGAGTGACATGCA
>JAPKBD010000358.1 GCA_028824965.1 Alphaproteobacteria bacterium
GATAAAACAGTGGGTTAAAGAAAATCAATCATAGTTATCTGGGTCAGCCCCTAGAACAATTTTCAATTGCTCTTTATCTTAAGGGTATGAGCTTGTCTAAAAAGGACATGTTCTGAGACTATCCGGATATTGCCGCTCACTCTCCGGGTGCTTCTGCGGTTGATTGCCCCTGCTTTGCACCTTATGTGAGGTCAACACCGTCGCGTTTCTGCGTGCGGTCGAATATAGGGATACGAAGGACATGGTGGCCGATCGGTTGATGGGACAGGCCCGGCGGTTGTTGCCGGACTTTAGCGGTACCAGCGTGCGGACGGCGGGTGGCATTGGCATAGCCATATTGGTTGCCGCATTGTTGTACTATCCCGTTGGCATGCTGATCACCAATCATATTGATGACGATGTGGACTATCAGTTAGCCGCCGACGCTTTGCCGGAAGGCGCCAGCCGCGCCGTCGCAATGGCTGCGGCCCTTATCTCGCGCGAGGTTGATGAAAACCGCTGGGTCGCCAATGATCCGTTTTTTCTGCCGCCATCGGCCCTGGATAATATGCCGAATTATCAACAGGGCATCATCTCGGCCCTGGCACGATTCGCCTTTGAACTGACCGACCAGATCGGCCGGACACGGGGCACTTCGCAGACCGATAAGGATCTACAGGAAGCCGCCGGTCAGCTGCAATATGCCGGCGATGTCTGGGTCTTTGACTTATCAACATCGTTAGCGCCAACGACGACGTCGGAGGCCCGCTATCGCAAGGCGGCGCGTTCCCTGCGCAATTATAATCAACGCCTGTCAGGCGGCACTGCCATATTCGAAAAACGGGCTGATAACCTAATGGCGACGTTGGATCGGTTTGCCTTGGATATGGGGGCATCATCCGCGACCCTGGACCGTCATATCGCGGAACATGCCGGTGATTTTATCGATATGCATTCAGACGATGTTTTCTACGGCATCAAGGGGCAAAGCTATGCCTACTATCTGATTATTCGCGAACTGGGCCTGGATTACGCCAACGTTTTGTCGGAGCGAGAGTTGACCAACGCCTGGGCCAAGATGCTGGAAAGCCTGCGCCACACGGCGGAATTGGCCCCCATGGTGGTCGTAAATGGCGCCCCCGATGCCCAGGCCGTACCCAGCCATTTGGCAGCCCAAGGCTTTTATCTGCTGCGTGCGCGAACAAAATTACGGGAAATTACGAATATCCTGCTGAAATAGGTGGTTGGTAATTCCCGCGCATATCGGTTGCTCTTGCGCCGTGGTGCTGTCAGCATATTCACGATAGTGAGGGCGGGACCATGGAAGAATTACAACAGGGCACGTTATCGCGAACAAAGTTTCTGTGCGTGGTGGATGATAGTCCGGAATGCCGGCTGGCGTTGCGATTTGCCTTTCGCAGAGCGGCGCGAACAGGCGGCGGTGTCATATTGCTGTATGTGATTGAACCGGCGGATTTCCAGCATTGGGTCGCCGTGGAAAATCTAATGCGTGAGGAAGCCCGTGAAGCGGCAGAGGAAATTCTGCATACCTTAGCGGATGAAGTCAGCCAGTGGTCACGCATCATGCCGGAATTCGCCATTCGGGAAGGTCGAAAACAAGACGAAGTCATTGCCTTGTTGGAAGGTGAACCGGAAATCCGCCTGTTGGTTTTGGGGGCCTCCGCCGAAAAAGAAGGACCCGGCCCCTTGGTTAGCGCCCTCGCCGGGCTGATGTCGGCAAATATGAAAGTCCCCGTCACAGTTGTCCCGGGCAATTTAAGCATCGAACAGATCGACGAAATTACTTAATCAGGCCCGTATGCTTTTGGCCCATATGCCTTAGGCCCGTGCGCTTTCCACGAAGTTTTCGCCGCGCGATCTGTTTACGTTCGACGGCGGCCTTTAGCAGACGCCGGCGTTTCACGTTGGCCCGGCGACGCTCCGTATGCCATAGGCCGATCACTTTCCGACGATATGGCACATGTAGCTTTTTGGTCGCAGAGTGATATCGCGCCACCGCCTGGTACCAGGACCTATGTTTATCATAGAGCCTGCGAAGCAGGCGGGCAGCATAATCGATATTCGTTCCAGGCTCCATTGCCGCCTGCAAATCCGGGAAGGCATCGGGGTGATAATGCAGATTAACCTGCATGCAACCCACATCGATATTTCGGACATCTTTCTTTAACAGGGCTTTTACGGTTGCGACGGCTGCCGCCTTGTTTTCGAAATGACGGCCCTTGCCCTCGGCATAAACGGACCAGGGCCAGGCAACAAATGCCTTGTCATCTACCATCCAGCGTCCGGATTCCGCCAGGGCGATCGCTGCCAGCATTTGGCCGGGAATGCGATATCGCCGTTCAGCGTCGTCTACCATGTCACGGCAATCCAAACCATTGTCTGGGCCATTATCCGGCATCGTGCTTGGACGCAATGCCATGGGAATTTCCCAGTTTTTAGGCGTTTCCACCCTTGTCGACATGCCCCGCGCTACGGCGTGCGATACCGGCAAAAGCCAGCCAAGGCTTGCCAGTAATGCTAATAGGGGGCCTAATTTCCCAATGTCGGTCATGACGATCCAAGCTCCAGCAATTAAGTTTCGCGATAATCACTGTAAGAAAAAACGCAAAAGCCGTGCCAACTATGCGTGCCGGCGGCGTGTTGGAGGCGGGTTGGGGTGTTTGGGAGCATTTGAGGGTGTCTTTTTGGCCCTTATTGCCACATCTTGGTATTATTCGGCGGCCGCACCCTGGGCCGCGAAATAGGTCAGGGGCAAGTTGCAGACAGCGGCGATCACTTCGGTCATGGCGTCTTTTACCTGTTGTAGGGCCGGCAAGCGTAGCACCTGTAGTTCATCCATATAGAGGCGTCGATTGACCTCAATCTGCAGGGCATGGACGCCGCTGCCGGGCCGGCCATAGTGGTATGTGGTAAAGCCCCCCGCATAGGGGTTATTGCGTTGAACCCGCAGGCCCAGGTCCTGTAATTTATGATGTACGCAATCAATCAGCTCCGGCGCGCAGGCGGTGCCGAAGCGGTCGCCCAGGACAATGTCGGCGCGTCGGTCACCAATTCCAGTGGTACTATTCGGCCTGCCGTTGGATTGGGAGCGCTGACCACTGCTCGATGGCATGGAATGGCAATCGATCAACAGACAATGGCCGAAAGCCAATTGGCAATCCTCTATCATTCGGGCCAGACAATGGTGATAGGGGAAATAAACCCGGTTCAACCGCTGGCGCACCTCGTTAAAATCCAAATGCTGGCGGTAGATATCTCGTCCGTCGGCTGCCAGTCGCGGGACCGTGCCCAGGCCCCCTGCCACCCGCAATGATGTGGTGTTGACATGGCTGGGCAGCTCCTCCGTGAACATACGCGGGTCCAACTCCCACGGCTCCCGGTTCAGATCCAGATATGCACGGCCATAGGTGGCGTGGATTAAGGGGGCGCCATGCTGTGGTGCTGCGGCAAACAATTCTTCGACGAAATTATCGGCGGAACGTCGCAATACCAGCGCCGAGAGGTCTGTCGCTGCCATCAGGTCATCAGGATAATGTTGTCCGCTATGGGGTGAGGCGAAGATGACGGGGGCCCGTTGCCTTGCTGGGCGGATCACATCAAATGGTGCCGGCGCGGTGCCGGAATTGGCAATCGTATTGTCGATCAAATTGGCCATCGTTATTCACCAACCCCCATTTGGTCTCCATGGCGTTATCTCAAAGATGCTAACATGGGCAGGACAATTTGCAACATAGCCATTATCCCGAATATGGCGTATTTCGGGATAATGACAGGGACGCTATTGGGTTATTCCTCCGCCAGGTAAATTTAATGGTTTGCTAGGATATCTTTACACTTTGCTAGGTATGTCCGATTATTGTGGCTGGCGAATGTGATGATCGCGGGCTCTCTACAAATAAGGTAGAGAGCGGTAGAGCAATTATCAGTTAACTGGTTCAATTGCTCTTTTCTTAAGAATACGAGCATGTTTAAAGTAGACATGCTCTAGCAGGTTGCTGAAAAACTCCCCCATCATCTCTCATTCTATGATTCAA
>JAPKBD010000359.1 GCA_028824965.1 Alphaproteobacteria bacterium
TTCCCAAAACCAGTCGGCGCTGGCCTAGGCAAAGTCATGAAAACGCTTTTCGCTGGTTCTAAGTTCGGTTTCCGCCTGCCGTCGTTCGTTGATGTCATAGGTCCAGGCAAGGATCGCGTCCTCACCCTCGAACGTAATGGGATACAATGACAATAGAATCCAGATGGGCGTCTTGCTGTTCAGGCTGAGAACCTCAATTTCCTCGTTATAGACGAAGCCGTCCCTGCGCATTCGATTGGCCAAGTTCTGCCGCACAGCACTATCGGGATAATAGTCGCCGATATCGGTTCCAACTATTTTATCAATGGCCATACCGTATGTTTCGCACCACCACTTGTTCACATACCGAATGGTTCCATCCTTTGCGTCGGTGATGGATATTCCAATGGGGCTGCTGTCAAAGAGGGCGAGATCATAATTGGCGCTGCGGTCGAGCAGCAGTGGTTTGACGGGCTTAACGGACTTAACGGGTTTGAGAGGTTTGAGCGCGGCTGACGAACGCACATGCCTGGCAGATATCCGTTCAGCGACCAAGCGCACGAACATGGTTGCTGCGGGATCGTCGGCAATGGCACCTTGATCTAACGCCAGAACATAACCCCACACATGGCCGCCCGCATCCTCCAACACATGACCGTGGCAGGAGGCGACCTGATCAGTTAAGACCGACCGTACGGGCGTCCCTAGGGCCGTCCCCATGGTCGCCCCGTCAGCAACATTTAATGTGGCGCTGTACCAATAACGTTGGCCAATTTCGGATTGGAAAGGTGGTGCGGTGGGTAGGGTACGAAACGGCGCAAATACATTTTCAGTTTCCCCGCCCCGCCAACAGGACGCCAGTAATACCGCCTCACTTTCGGGCGATACCAGTTCGACCACCAATACCCCGGTACAGCCCAAACCGTGGGCGAGCGCGTCAGCGGCCCGTGCAACAAACGCTTCGCCCGATTTCAAAGGGCGATCCAGCCTGCTCATGGCCACATCATATGCGTTGACGTCAGGTGCGTTCATTGCCGAATTTGATACATCCCAGTCGCTTCACGGTCGCCGAAAAATCATGAATAACAGAAACATATTATGATTGTATTACATTTTATTCAGTACTAAGGAAATCCAAGGCAGCCTGGATACCCCCTTTTTTGTGGGGAACCCCTGATGCGGCCAAGCCCATCTCTACACCACAGAGCGTACCCGCCAACATCAATTCATTGAAATCCCCCAGATGACCGATGCGGAAAACCCGCCCCGCCAAGCGCCCCAAGCCATTCCCCAGGGACATGTTGAAACGCCGTAGAGTCACGGCGCGAAAGGCATCTGCGTCATGACCATTCGGTAACATGACGGCGGTCAGCGCGTCGGATCTTTCTCCCTCCACTTGCGCCACGGTCTCAAGACCCCAGGCGGCAACCGCGCGGCGTGTCGCCTCGGCCAATCGGGCGTGGCGAGCAAAAACATTTGCCAAGCCCTCCTCACCCAGCATCACAATGGCCTCATCCAGGCCATAAAGCAGATTGGTCGCGGGCGTAAAGGGAAAGGCACCGCCTTTGTTGGCGGACAACATCGGGCCCCAATCCCAATAAGACCGTACCATGCCGGCACTCTCGTGGGCCTTCAAGGCCTTGTCGCTGACGGCGTTGAAACTTAACCCAGGCGGCAGCATCAAACCTTTTTGCGAGCCGCCAATGGTAACATCGACGCCCCATTCGTCATGTCGGTAATCGATGGAGGCGAGGGACGATATAGTATCTACCATCAACAATGCATCATGCCCGGCCTCATCGATGGCCTTGCGCACGGCGGCAATGTCAGAGGTAACACCGGTGGAGGTTTCGTTGTGCACACAACAAACGGCTTTGATCGCTCCGCCCGACGGCAAGGCCTTGTCATCGGCCAGGGCGGCGGCGATTTGATCCGCGCGGACGCCATGACGCCAGTCACCGGCAATGAAAACGACATCCAGGCCAAGGCGTGTGGCAAGGTCCTGCCACAGGGTCGCGAATTGTCCGGTTTCCGCCATCAATACCCGGTCGCCTGGCGACAGGGTATTGACCAGTGCGGCCTCCCACGCTCCGGTGCCCGATGCCGGGTAGATCACGACCGGGTTCTGGGTTTGGAAGATCGGCTTGATGCCATCAAGCACCCGCCGGCCCAGCTCTTCAAAGTTTGGGCCACGATGGTCTATCGTGGCACCATCCATAGCGCGCAAAATTCGATCAGGCACATTGGTCGGTCCGGGTATTTGCAGAAAATGGCGTCCTGCTTGATAGGGTTGGTTTCCGGCCATGGTGGCCCTTTCTGCTTCTGCGATTTGTGATTGTCGACAGATCTATCATAGGGCGATGGTGAAAATTTGCACCCCTCTGAAACTTGAACCTCGACCCACGATGGAACCTCTAAATGCAGGTACGTTGGGCCCCGGTCAGGGTAGCACCAAGATAGCCAGCCGAGGCGGGCAATGGTATGAAGTTGTATGAAAATTTGTATTTATGGCGCGGGTGCCATCGGTGGATATATGGGGGCCTGTCTGGCGCGGGCGGGCTATGAGGTCTCTCTCGTTGCGCGGGGACCGCATATGGAGGCGATCCAGAACAACGGCCTGACCCTGCGCATGGATGGGGAAAGCTTCACCCAAAAAATCACCTGTACGGATAAGCCGGAGGCGCTGGGGCCGCAGGACTATGTCATCGTAACCCTGAAGGCCCATTCGGTGCCGACTGTTGTGGATCAATTGCCGGCATTGTTTCATGATGACACCGCCGTCGTCATGGCGGTGAACGGGGTGCCGTGGTGGTATTTCTATGGCCTGGACGGCCCCTTTGGTGCGCCGCGCTTGGAAAGCGTTGATCCAGGCGGGCGGCAATGGGACGTCATCGAGGGACGACGGGCTATTGGCTGTGTCGTCTATCCCGCCTGTGAAGTGGCAGAGCCTGGGGTGATCGAACATGTTGAAGGCAATCGTTTCAGTATCGGGGAACCTGATGGAGAGAAAACCGCTCGTCTGACGGATCTGGCGGAAGCGTTCCGCAGGGCCGGCTTCAAGGCTCCGATCCGACCGCGTATTCGGGATGAGATCTGGGTCAAACTTTGGGGTAATTTAAGCTTTAATCCAATTTCGGCCCTGACCGGGGCGACGTTGGAGGAAATCTGCGCTGACCCTGAAACCCGCGCCCTGGCCCGGGCCATGATGGTTGAGGCCCAGGCTATAGGTGAGCGTTTGGGGGTGCGGTTCGCGGTCGATGTAGATCGTCGTATCGCAGGTGCCGCCGCTGTGGGGGCCCATAAGACTTCCATGCTGCAGGATCTTGAGCGCGGGCGCGCCATGGAAATTGATGCCTTGGTAGGTGCAGTCGCTGAATTGGGCCGCCTGACCGAAGTTCCGACGCCAAATATTGACGGTGTCTTGGCACTGGTTCAACAAAAGGGCCGAATTTCCGGTTGTTATAAATAACCTGTCAATAAATAGTGCGTAGTTTCGCGTGAGTTTGACAACTCTACTGACGGATAAGGGCGCGCAATGGCGAATATTACAAAAGCCTTGATTATGCTGGCCAGCAAGGATGCTGTCGGCGATGGCTTTTTTAAGGTGGCGACGGCGGCCTTAAGGGAAGGTTTGGGATGTCGTTGGGCTGGTATTTCATATCTTTCAGATGATCGAAAATCCATTCGAAATATCGCAGTAGCAGGCGTTGACCACCCATTTTTAACAACGCGGGTCCCCTTAGAGGGGATCCCGGCACAGACACTTTACGCAAATTCAACCTCACCAACGGTCGAGATTTCGGCCGGCCTTGCTGACAGATATCCCGCCTTCGCGGCGAAATTGGGCCATGGCGATTTCCGCTATTGCGCGTCCTTGTTTTGTGGCATCGACGGCCAGCCAGCTGGCCATGTCTTCGTCCTCGATGAATTATCCAATAATTGGGGGGAGGAGGCGTGGGATTTCTTCACCTTGGTCGCCGAAAGGGTCGGTGCTGAATTCGTGCAACGCGGTGGTTTTGCTAAAACTGCCTGGTTGGATACCCTACTT
>JAPKBD010000042.1 GCA_028824965.1 Alphaproteobacteria bacterium
CGATGCCGGTGTCTTCGATTACGTCATGCAGCATCGCGGCCATCAGGCTTTGATCCAGCAATGCAGGGCGATGGCCGATGCTGTCGATGGCCCGGCTGTCGCCTTGACGTTCGAGCCGCATCCCCGGTCCTTATTTCAGGCCGATGCGCCGCCCTTTCGTCTGACGCCGTTTCGCTCCAAAGCCCGGCTGTTGGCGGATCTGGGGGTGGATTGTTTAACCAGCCTGCGCTTCGATCGGAAAGTCAGTCAGCAACCTGCGGAAGACTTTATCAAGACCGTGCTGGTTGAGGGGCTGGGCGCGCGGCATGTGATCGTTGGTTACGACTTTGTCTTTGGCCATCGGCGGGCTGGAAATGCCGCCATGCTGCAGGAATTTGGCGACCGCCATAATTTCATCGTTTCTGTGTTGGAGCCGGTCACCCACGATGATGATGTCTGTTCATCAACCATTATCCGGGTCGATCTGGAAACCGGCCGCTGCCGCCGGGCCGCTGAATTGCTGGGTCATTGGTGGGAAGTTGAAGGACGGGTCCGCAGCGGCGAAAAGCGCGGGCGTCTGTTGGGTTTCCCGACGGCCAACCTGCATCTGCGCGACACAGCTTTGCGCCCGGCCCTTGGCGTCTATGCCATTCGTTTCGGCTTGTCGGAAAATGGTGCCACGAAATGGTATCCCGGCGTCGCCAACCTGGGTAACCGGCCCACATTTGACGGCAAGGGCATTACCTTGGAATCCCATCTATTTGATTTTGACGCCGATATCTATGGCCGTCACGCCCGTGTCGCCTTCATTGAACATTTGCGCCCGGAAATAAAATTCGACGGCCTTGATGCCATCAAGGCGCAGATCGCCCTTGATGGTGAGCAGGCCCGCGATATTTTGGCTGATCCAGCCAACGCGCAGGCATTTTTCGAAATTGGACGGCCATAAAGCATGCTATAGTTATTTTTTATCTGACGATAAATCGGGGACTGATATGACGATTGCCGCTGTAACACTTGATGACAAGTATGAACAGGAACAAGGCCGGGTCTTCATGACCGGTATGCAGGCCCTGGTGCGTCTGCCTATGTTGCAGCGCCAGCGGGATGTGGCGGCGGGTCTAAATACAGCCGGCTTTATCTCCGGCTATCGCGGCTCCCCCATCGGTGGATATGACGCCGCCCTGTGGTCCGCCTCGCGCTTCCTCGAACGCAGCCATATTAAGTTTCAACCCGGACTGAATGAAGACCTGGCCCTGACGGCTGTTTGGGGCACCCAGCAGGTCAACCTTTGGGCGGGGGGCAAATATGATGGCGTCTTTGGCATCTGGTATGGCAAAGGCCCCGGCGTGGATCGTAGCGGCGATGCCATCAAGCATTTGAACTATGACGGCACCTCCCAGTATGGCGGTGTCTTGATGATAGCGGGCGATGACCATGGGGCCAAATCCTCCACCCTGCCACATCAAAGTGAGCCTGCGTTTATGGCTGCGGCCGTCCCGATTTTTCATCCCGCCGGTGTTCAGGAATATATTGATCTGGGCCTGCACGGTTTCGCCATGTCCCGCTATTCGGGCTGTGCCGTCGGTTTTAAGGCGGTGGGTGAAACGGTGGAAAGTTCGGCCTCCGTCACCATCGATCCGAACGCGGTGCAGATCGCCAAGACCATAGATTTCGATATGCCCGGCGATGGCCTGAACCTGCGTTATCCTGACGATATAATGGAGAAGGAAAGCCGCCTGCTGAATTACAAGCTGCCGGCAGCGCAAGCTTACGTGCGCGCAAATGGTCTGGACAAGGTGATCTTTGACAGCCCACGTCCCCGTATCGGCATTGTGACGACGGGTAAATCCTATTTGGATGTGCGCCAGGCCTTTGACGAGTTGGGCCTGACGGCGGAGATGATTGCCGACATGGGTATCCGCCTCTACAAAGTTGCCATGACCTGGCCCCTGGAACCCCAAGGCGCATTGGAATTTGCCAAGGACCTGGAAGAAATTCTGGTGATCGAGGAAAAACGCCCGATCCTGGAAGATCAATTGCGCTCTCTGCTGTATGGTCTGCCCGGCGCACCACGCCGCATTGTCGGCAAGAAGGATGAGGCGAATAATCCTTTGTTGCCCGAAACCGGGGAGCTGACGCCGGGTCAGGTGGCCCAAACCATCGTTGGCCGCCTGAAAAAATACAGCGATATGCCTGATTTTGACCAGCGTCTGGCCCGTATTGAACAGATCGAAACAGGTGCCAAGGGTTCACCGCCCACCATTCTGCGCACGCCGTATTTCTGTTCCGGCTGTCCCCACAACACCTCCACCAAGGTACCCGACGGCAGCCGCGCCCTGGCCGGTATCGGCTGCCATGGCATGTCCCTCTGGATGCCCGATCGCAATACCCAGACCATTACGCACATGGGTGCCGAAGGCGTGAACTGGATTGGCCAGGCACCGTTCACCAAGACCGACCATGTCTTCCAGAACCTTGGCGACGGTACCTATTATCATTCCGGCCTGCTGGCCCTGCGTGCAGCGGTAGATGCGGGTGTCAACATCACTTACAAAATTCTGTTCAACGATGCGGTCGCCATGACCGGCGGCCAGCCGGTGGTCAACGCCGAAGACAGCAAGTTGACCCCGGACGAAATCAGCCGACAGGTCCATGCCGAAGGGGTAACTAAAATCGCCCTGGTCACGGACGAGCCGGATAAATATCCCATCGGGACCAATTGGGCCCCGGGCGTGACGATCCACCATCGCGATGATCTGGATGCGGTTCAACGTGATTTGCGGACGACGGCGGGTTGTACGGTGATGATCTATGACCAAACCTGCGCTGCGGAAAAGCGCCGCCGGCGGAAACGGGGCCTGTTCCCGGATCCGGCCAAGCGGGCCTTTATCAATGATCTGGTTTGTGAGGCATGCGGCGATTGTTCTGTCGCCTCCAACTGTGTCTCCGTCTTGCCCAAGGAAACGGAATGGGGCCGCAAGCGGCAGATCGATCAATCCAGCTGCAACAAGGATTTCTCCTGCGTCAACGGTTTCTGCCCCAGTTTCGTCACTGTCCACGGCGGCAATGTGCGCAAGCCGAAGAAACCGCAGGCCGCGGGCACGGGTGGCAATCAGTGGGACGAACTATTCGCCAAACTGCCAACGCCCGAATTGCCATCGTCCGCCGAACCCTACGGTATCTTGATCACCGGTATTGGCGGCACAGGTGTCGTGACGGTGTCCGCTTTGTTGGGCATGGCGGCCCACATTGAAGGGAAGGGTGTATCGGCCCTGGATATGGCTGGTCTGGCGCAGAAAAATGGCGCTGTAACATCTCACATCCGTATTGCTGATAACCCGGAAGACCTTTATGCGGTGCGGATCGCCACGGGTGGATCGAAATTGATCCTGGGCTGCGATATTGTTGTCGCTGTTGGCGAAAATGTGCTCTCCACCATCAACGAAGGCGTCACGGCAGCTGTCGTCAACAGCCACGTTGTGCCCACGGCGCAGTTCCTGGCAGATCAGGATATGTCCATGCGGGGCGATGGCCTAATCGAACAATTGCAGGGCACGCTGGGAATGGATTTCAGCCATTTCCTGAATGCAACCAAATTGGCAACGGCGTTGATGGGAGACTCCATCGCCGCCAACCTGTTCTTGTTGGGGGCGGCCTATCAAAAAGGCTATCTGCCCTTGTCTTTGGAAGCTATCGAAGGTGCCATCGAGATTAACGGCGTCGCGGTGGAAGCGAACAAGCAGACCTTTGCCTGGGGCCGCTTGGCAGCGCACGATCTGGCAGCAGTGGAGACCATTGCGGCACCCCTGGTCATCGGGCACGCGGCGGAAACCGAGGCGTTGAGCCTGGAACAACAGATCGACAAGCGTGTGGCTTATCTGACGGATTATCAGGATGCGGCCTATGCCGCCCGCTACCGTGTCCTGGTCGATCGCGCGATCGAGGCTTCAAAAAGCAAGGCTTCCGGCCTGGATGGATTGGCAGAGGCGGTGGCCCTGAACTTCTTCCGTCTGATGGCCTACAAGGATGAATACGAAGTGGCGCGTTTGTATACCGACGGCCGTTTCATGGATCAGATCAATCAACAGTTCGAGGGTGATTTCACACTGCGTATGCATATGGCCCCGCCCTTGATTGCCCAGCGTGATCAGACCTCCGGCCATCCTAAAAAGCGGGAGTTCGGCCCCTGGATGTTAAGGGCGATGCCGTTGCTGGCCCGCATGCGTGGTCTGCGCGGTGGTGCTTTCGACATCTTTGGCCGCACGGCGGAACGCCGCATGGAACGTCAGTTGATTGTCGATTACGAGGCAACAATGGCAGAGGTTCTGGCAGGCCTGGAGCATGATAATTTTTCTATGGCGGTGAATATAGCCGAGGTTCCCGACCGTATTCGCGGCTTTGGCCACGTCAAGGAAAAGGCCCTGGCAAAGGCCAAAAAGGCCGAGGCGGAAATGCTGGAATTGTATCGTGCGCCCAGCGACCGGAGTTCGGCGGCAGAGTAAGTCATGTTTTCCGGCGCGTGAAATAGGTACGCAGGCCATCTCTGACTGCTGGGTCGAAAATTGTCGGCACGGCGACGCCCAGCATGACAATGCCGATGGCGGCGATTTCCAGGGCTTGAATGGTCTCGCCCAGGAATATGGCCGCCATGGGTACGGACAATGGCCCGACCAGGCAGGCAAATAATGACGTGCGGGCGACGGGTAAACGGCTCAGGGCGAAGTTCAACAAAAAGAACGGCCCGGCGGTAGCGATGCCGCCCAGGTACAGCATCAGGATCAGGATATCGGTGTCCAGCTCCTCCATAGATGCAGCCGGGCCTTGCAGAAAATTCAGCGCCAAAAGCCCGATGGCCAAGGCCATGGTCATCTGCCAGGCGGTGGTGACCATGGGCCGCCCCTGGGTTTGGGCGACCCGGCGTCCGATCAGGGAAGTGCCTACAGCTGCCAGGACACCGCAAATCGCCAGAAAATCGCCGAACAGGTCGCCCTCGCCCGAGGCTTGATTGGCCTGGACCAGCAACAGCGCACCGCCAAATGCCAAAGCCGCGCCAAACATTACATTGCGGTTGATCGCCTCTCGCAACACAATGCGGCCCGCGATGGGCATAATCAGCGGCATCAGGGCCCAGAACATGGCCACGTTGATGGCAGATGTATGATGCATGGCCCAGACCATCAGGACGGAAACCAGGCCTGGATCCATCATGCCCATCATCAGGGGGCGGGGGGCCTCAGCTAGACGCACCGGTTGCCGGGTGATCAGAACAATTGCCCACATAACGGCGGCAGCCAGCATAAACCGCCCGCCCACCACCTCGCCAATCGACATGTGCAATACAGCTGCATTGCTGCCCACCAGTGAGGATGACCACAAGACAACGGCCAGTAACATTGCCAAAACCGGCATCAGCTGTTCCAATCGGGAAAAGACCTAATCGCGACAATACCATGTAGGAGCATCACGCCATGGCAGACGTATACATCATCGGCAGCTAGTCCACCCGGTTTCAAAAATGGCCGGACAAAAGCTTTAAAGATCTGACGCGGGAGGCTTATCTGGGCGTCCTGGGCGATAGTGGCCTGGAGAATGGCGACGATATAGAGATCGTCTATTTCGGCAATTGCGGTCTGGGTACTTTCGGTCAGCCCTGTATCCGCGGTCAGGTCTGTTTCACGCCCTTGGTGCAGGAGGGGTTATTTCCAGAGCGCGTGCCGACGGTGAATGTGGAGGATGCCTGCGCCACATCTTCCGTCGCCATGAACGGGGCCTGGAAGGACATCCTATCAGGTCAATCCCACGTGGCCATCGCCATGGGGGTGGAGAAAACTTATGTGCCCGATGACCCGGCAGCCACCATGGCGCTGTTTGCGGGCGGCATTGATCAACTGGATCCCGAAGAATGGCAGGCGCATTACCGCGAACAGGGTGAGATCATGGGCAAACCGTTTGAGACCGGGCCCGGCCGGACCGTTTTCATGGACACCTATGCCATGCAAGCCAGCTACCATATGAAGAAATGGGGCACCACCCAGGAACAGATCGCTGTGGGTGCCGCCAAGAACCACAACAACGGTGCCCTCAACCCCCTGGCGCAATATCAGTTTGAGATGTCCGTGGATGAAGTGTTGGCGGATCGGGAGGTCAGCTATCCCCTAACCCGCGCCATGTGCGCGCCCATCGGCGATGGTGCCTCTGCTGCCATTCTGTGTTCCGGCGACTATCTACGCAATTTGCCAACCGAAATCCAAAACCGGGCGGTCAAGGTCAAGGCCTCCTCCCTGTCGGGGGGTAAATACCGCAGCCTTGATGAGCCGGGCCTGACCAAGATTGCAGCTGATAAGGCCTATGCATTTGCCGGCGTCCGGCCAGATGATATCGATGTGGCCGAAGTTCACGATGCCACATCGTTCTGTGAGATCTATCAGGTGGAGATGATGGGCTTTTGCGAGATCGGCCAGGGCGGCAAGTTCGTTGGTGACGGCCACACCATGCTGGACGGCAAGATCCCTGTGAATACCTCTGGCGGGTTGGTTTCCAAAGGGCACCCGGTGGGGGCCACGGGGTTATCCATGATCCACGAATTGACTGCACAATTGCGCGGTGAAGCGGGTGCGCGCCAGGTTGATGGCGCACGACTGGCCTTGGCCGAAAATGGCGGCGGTGTCATGGGTATGGAAGAGGCTGCCGCCTGCATTACCATATTGGAGAAGGACACCTGAACAATGGCAATCCGTACAGTAGCCGAATGCCATAACATCGACGACCTACGCAGTCTGGCCGCGCGTAAAGTGCCGAAGATGATTTTCGATTTCATCGATGGCGGCGCGGAGGATGAATTTACCCTGCGCCGCAGCAGCGATGGCTTCAACAGCTATCAACTGGTGCCCCACAATTTCGTCGATGTATCCGAAATCAATATTGCTACGGATGTCCTGGGTCGTGCCGTTGATGCGCCTCTGATCGTCTCGCCCATGGGTTTGCAGAAGCTGTTTTACTATAAGGGTGAGGAGGCCATGGTACCCGCCGCCGGCAACCACAATATCCCCTTTACCTTATCGTCTGCCTCCTCCACCTCCATCGAGGGGGTGGGTAATCTATCCGGCGGGCCGAAATGGTTTCAAATCTATGCCTGGAAAGACCCGGAGATCGTTCGCGAATTTATTGACCGCTGCAAAGGTGCCGGTTTCTCTGCCCTGTGCCTGACCATCGATGTTCCCATCACAGGTAATCGGGAACGGGACGTGCGCAATGGCTTCGGACTGCCCTTGAAGCTGACCCCGGGGATGGTCCTGAACCTATTGTCCAAACCTGCCTGGCTGTATCACGCCAAACGCAATCCCATGCCCACCCTGGCCAATCTGGTTGACCGGGGGGAGGGGGACACCTCTGTTGCCAATCTTGCCCGCTATACGGAAGAACAATTGGACAAGGCCATCAGCTGGGATGGCGCGGCGAAAATGAAAGAACAATGGGGCGGGCCCTTGGGCATCAAAGGCGTCTTGCGGGCGGAGGATGCTGCACGTGCCGCCGAGATGGGCTTTGATGCGGTGATCGTTTCCAACCATGGGGGCCGGCAGTTGGATCATGCACCCGCACCTATCGATGTCCTGCCGGAAATTGTCGAAGCGGTGGATGGCCGCTGTCAGGTTATCCTGGACGGCGGTGTGCGCCGGGGCACGGATGTTCTAAAGGCGCTATGCCTGGGCGCGACCGCATGTATGGCGGGGCGGCCTTATCTTTACGGCTTGGCTGCGGGCGGTCAGGCAGGTGCTGAACGTGCCATGGAAATCCTGAAAGGCGAAATCCGCCGGGACATGATGCTGCTGGGCTGTGCTGATGTGAAAGATTTGGGACCCCAGTATCTAAGACAGCACGTGAGGCAATTTGGATAAGAACAATGGAAAAAATCACCGTCTATCCCGCGCAACGCATTTATACCATGGACCCTGGCCGGCCCGTAGCATCTGCCATCGCCATATCAGAGGGGCGCATCGTCTCCGTCGGCAGTCTTGAAAGCATGCAGCCCTGGTTGCGCCGTGTGCCCCATGACATCGATGATCGTTTTAAGGATGATATCCTGATGCCGGGGTTCATTGACCCGCACACCCATCTGCGTATGTCCGGCACCTATATGGGCCTGCATTATGTGGGGCCCATCACATCCCATGCACCGACCGGACCCCAGGCCCCCCTGGCATCCCGCGATGAAGTTTTGGCGCGGCTCAAAGAATTGGTGGAGGCGACTAATGACCCGGACCGTCCCGTCATCACCTGGGGCTATGACCCCGGCATGCAGGGCGGGCATCTGGACCGGGATATGTTGGATGCCATATCAACAGACGTACCGATTTGGGTCCTCGCTTATGCGCCGCACATTGTTTACACCAACACCCCCATGCTGGAACGCACTGGCGTAACGGACGATACGACAGCCCATGGTATTGGCCGCTATCCAGACGGCCGCCTGAACGGCTGGTTTATCGAAACCTCCGCCGTCGCCACCGCCACCCGGCCCGTGGTTAAGGACGTCTATCGCCCCGGCTTCGGGCGGGAAGCCCTGCGCCATCAGGCTAAGGTGGCGGTCCATAATGGGGTCACAACAGTGGCGGATATGGGCTGGGGATTTGAATCGTTTGAGCGGGAATGGGACGATCACAACGCAATTGTGAACGAGGCGGATTTCCCCCTGCGCATGTTGTTGATCCCCTTCGATGCCCGCCTGACCAAAAAATTTGGTAACGATGGCCCGGACGCCTTGGATTATCTGAAATCCATGAGGGCTCAATCGACAGAAAAATTGGCGACCCAAAGTATAAAATTCATCAACGACGGCTCCTACCCTTCCATGACCCTGAAGCTGAATTTTCCAGGCTATCTGGATGGTGAAGTTGGCCTGACCGGGGAAACCCCGTGGGCCGAAATGGTGGATCGTATGCTGCCCTATTGGCAGGCCGGCATTCAAATCCATTCTCACGCCAATGGGGATGAGACGGTGGATATGACCCTCGATACACTGGCCGAATTGCAACGGCGTCACCCGCGCTTTGACCATCGCTTTACGGTGGAACATTACTGCATCTCTACCGTGGCCCAGGGTAAGCGTTTGGGTGCCTTAGGTGGCTTGGCCAGCGTCAATCCATATTTCGTGCATTATCGATCCTTGATCCACGCCGACAGCGGCTTTGGTCCCGACCGATCGGAAGCAACGGCGCGGCTGGCGACGTTGGCGGAGGCAGGGGTGACCTTTGCCCTGCATTCGGATTTCAATTTGGTGGTGGGGCCCATGGCGCCTTTGGTCGCGGCCTGGATTGCCGTCAACCGCATTGCCTTGGACGAGGCGACAGTGATGGCACCGGGCGAGCGTATATCGGTGGACCGGGCCATGCGTGCGGTGACCATTGATGCGGCCTATGTGTTGAACCGTGACCATGAAATCGGCAGCCTGGAGGTGGGCAAGCTGGCGGATCTGGCGGTCCTGGGCGGTGATCCCTTTGCGGTCGACCCTATGGCTCTGCGCGACATTCCCGTTAAAGGCACGGTGGTCGGTGGACAGGCTCACATGATCAATGACTGACGCGGCAAACAGCCGTCGGCTTGTCGCCGAGTGGGATTTCCTGCTCTCCTCCCTTCAGGGTGGTTTGCTTGAGCGCGAGCCCGTATCCAAAATCACAAGCCACGTTCCCGTCACTGTTCTCGCTGGTTTCTTAGGCGCCGGCAAGACGACCATGCTGGCCCATCTTCTACAGGGTGATCATGGCCAGAAACTGGCAGCGGTGGTCAATGATGTGGGCGCTTTGAACATTGATGCCGCCATGATCGCGAATAGGGACGGCGATGTGCTTGAGCTGACGAATGGCTGCAGTTGTTGCAGTCTAGGCCCGGAACTGGCGCGCAGTCTGGATCAACTCTGCCAACGGGAAAGCCCCCCCGACGGCATTGTGATTGAGGCCAGCGGCGTCGCCGATCCAGCAGGCATAGGTGTCGTTATTGCGGGCGCGACGGGCGTTCGCCTGGACGGCATTGTCACGGTCATTGACGGCAGTGTTATGACCCGGTGGCTGGAACATGGGGTGACGGCGACATTGTTTCAGCGCCAACTGGATGCTGCCCATCTGCTGGTCCTGAACAAAGCTGATCTGATCGATGGTGATGAAATTAAAGCGGCAACCGAACGCCTGGCCCAATTGGCCCCGGGCCGTCCGGTCATTGTCACAGAACAGGGACGGCTGGACCCCGAACTGGCCCTTGGTGCGGCCTATCGCGGTGCCCGGCCTGATCCGGGACACTATGGCCACGATACCAGCCGCTTTGCATCCCATAGCATCGAATTGGGCGAACCTATCGACCGTCACCGTCTGGCGGCATTATTGGCTGATCTGCCTAGTGGCCTGATCCGGGTGAAAGGTTTTGTCGAAACCTTCGATGCACCCGGACAGCGGCAGACGGTACAAGCTGTTGGCCGCCAATGGTGTGTCGAGCCGACGGCGTTAGGCCTTGCGCTGGACATTCCCGACGGCCTGGTCCTGATTGGTTTGGCTGATCAAGCTGAAGCATGGCTGTGGGAATTCAAACAGTGTCTTCTTTCAGAGCCCTGAAGTAGCGCAAGGGCCGACCGTCAATGGCGATCAGGCCCATGCCGATCAACGCCATGCCGACCAAATGCTTTGTCAGCAGGATTTCGTCCAGAAATAATATGCCCAGAAATATGGCGCAGACCGGCATCAGGAATGTGACCAGCAACAAGTTGGTCGCCCCCGCGGTGGCCAGAATGCGGAAGTACAGAATATAGGCCAGCGCGGTTGAGAGGATCGCCACGGCGCAGAGTGCACTGATTGCGGCGAAGGACGGCATAGGCAGGGTCCAGGGCTGATCCACCACTAACATCACCGGCACCAGGATCACGCTGGAGGCGACCACTTGACCCGTCGCCGTCGATAGCGGGGTCAGACCCATGTCCCGAAAGCGGCGACCGTATACACCGGCAAAACCATAAGAGATTGCAGCGGCCAGGCAGGCGCATTGGGCCACGAAACCCAAACTCATATCCGGGCCCAACATGCCGATCAGGTCGCTGCCGATCATCACCGCCACGCCCGCAAAACCGATCATTACACCTGTCAGACGACCCGGCGTCATACGCTCATCCGATGTGCACCAATGGGCAATGATGACCGTAAACAGCGGTGTGGTCGCATTTAAAATCGACGCCAGGCCGGAACCGATATGCGACTGCCCCCAAACGATCAGGGAAAACGGCACTACGTTATTCAATAGTCCCATGGCAAAGAATGCGGCCCACAGCCGGCGTGAATGGGGAATTTTATGACCCATGGCCCGACTGACGGCATAGAGGACCACCGCGGCCAGGGCGACGCGGCCAACAACAACGGTGAAGGTCGGTAGCTCCTTTACAGTGACGCCGTTGAAAAAGAACGACCCGCCCCAAAGCATCGTCAATGCCAACAGCATGGACCATTCCAGAGCGCTCATCGTATGGTTTTGGGGACGGTCTATGTCTGCTGCCTGGGCCATCGGTTTACCTTCATGGGTGCGTTGTTCATGAAGGCCAGTTAGACACTTGTCCGGTGTTTGGGACTACCCGGTTCTTGTTGTCGAATTCCCGAAATTGCTGAATGCAAACATCAATTCGGCCTTGCCTACGCCGATACCCGCTCCGCTATGGCCACAATGCGGTTCATCTCACGCAGCACAGGCTTCTCAATCAACTTGCCATCGACCACCACAAGGCCCGTATCCGCATCTGCAAATGCCTGAAGGATACGTCGGGCGTGGGCAACTTGGGCCTCATCCGGGGTGAAGACGCCATTGAGAATGGGAATTTGTTTCGGATGGATGGAACCTTTGCCGCTAAAACCAAGGTCCCTGGCCAGGCTCGCCTCCTGCTCCATACCGGGCAAATCTTCCAGATCCAGATAGGGCACGTCGATGGCGTCAATGCCGACCGACGCTGCTGCATGCACGATCCGGGAGCGGGCGTAGAGCAACGGTTCCCACGCATTTTTGCAGCGCAGTTCCGCCGCCATATCGACGCCGCCGAAAAACAACGCATCGATCCGGGATGAGGCGCGGGCGATGTCGTGCACGGCTTCCAGCCCTGCATTGGTCTCTATGATCACATGCAGGCGGGTGGGATGGCCCCGCTCCGTCAATAGATCATCCAACCAGACGATTTCATCCGGGCTCTTCACCTTGGGCAACATCAACGCAGGGGGCGGTGTGTCTGTCGCCAGGACCGCCTGCACATCCGCCAGGCCGAAGGCTTCCCGCAGGCAGTTGATGCGCACGATGCGTTCGACACCATCGTCCGCTTGCGGTTCGGCAAACAATCCCAGGCCTTTGGTCCGCGCCTCTGCCTTGTCCTTGGGGGCGATGCCGTCCTCCAGCTCCACACAGACGATGTCTGTGCCGCAGGCCAGCGCCTTTGGAAACATATCAGGGCGTAGTCCAGGGGAAAAAATGAAACTGCGGCGTGGGCGTACACTGCGTTCTGACTGTTGGTTCATTTGGGCTTACCTCTACAAATTGGTTACCCGCAGGTTATAGGATTATGATTTTTCTGTCCCGCGTTTGTGATGTGCCTGTGATTGGTGCTAGCCTTATTCTCTGCGGGCAATTTTAGGGAAAAATGACATGAGCGGCGAAAATTTCTCCAGTACCATCGGCAGTGAACGAGGCACCGAGATATTTGGTAGTGGTGAGACCAAGGCACTAAAGCGCCCCCGGCCTGCCAAAACCATTCAGGAAGCCGCCCGGGAGACAGCCGTGTTTGCCGAAACGGATGTCTTGGTGGTCGGCGGCGGACCAGCGGGCACAGCGGCTGCCATTGCTGCCGGGCGTCTTGGTGCCGATGTCATGTTGGTAGAACGCTACAACCATTTGGGCGGGCTTTCCACCGGTGGTCTGGTCATTTGGATTGACCGTATGTCAGACTGGAACGGCCAGCAGGTGATTTGCGGCCTGGCCAAGGATTTTCTTGATCGTCTGCCTGATGGTGCGGTGGCCGGTCCGGCGCGCACGGATTGGGGTAAATCCGATGCCGCGACGGCTGCCTATTGGGCCCAACGCACAGCAGCCTTTCACGGCATTGTGACCTGGTCCCCGACAATTGATCCCGAGGCCATGAAGACCTTGTCCATGCAGATGGCGTTGGAGCAAAAGGTGCGTTTGACTTTTCACGCCTATGCGGTTGATCCCATTGTCGAGGACGGCGTCATGCGTGGGGCCATCTTTGAAAGTAAGGAAGGCCGCCAGGCGATCCTGGCCAAAACAGTGATCGATACCACGGGTGACGCGGATTTGTTGGCCCGCGCCGGTTTGTCATTCGAGACGGACAGCGACCCGACCGATATTCATTCCTGCATCAACACAGCCTTTATGATCGGCGGTGTGGATATGGAACGCTGGCTGGACTTTAAGGCCAACGACGTAGAGGGTTTCAAGGCATTCATGGCCCTGGGCCGGGAAAAATTGAAATATTTCGAAAAGCCATTCGTTTCCTGGCGCGACGATATCGCCCTGTTCATGGGGCCGCGCCTGGCCGGCTACAGCGCCGTGGATGTGGAGGATTTAAGCGAAGTTGAAATCCGCTCCCGCCAATTGACGGTTGGCCATGTGGAGACGTATCAAAAACATGCACCGGGTTTTGAGAAAGCTTTCCTGATGATGGGTGCACCGCAAATCGGCGTGCGCCACAGCCGCCGTATGACGGGCTTGAACAAAATTGTCCGGGCTCAATGGGACGACGGCAAAGTCTGGGATGACGAAGTTGGCGTTTCAACTTCGCTGGCCCCCAAATTTCCCAATATCTCTGTACCCTATGGCGCCTTGGTGCCTGCTGGCATTGACGGGGTGTTGGCTGCAGGCCGTCACATTGCCTGCGATACCTCGTCCCATTCGTTCCTGCGGGAAATCCCCCAATGCTGGCTGACCGGACACGCAGCGGGCGTCGCCGGTGCCTTGGCGGCAAATGCCGGGATCAGCCCGCGCGAGGTGGAACCCCGGCTTATACAGCAGGAATTGTTGCGACAAGGCGCCTACCTGTCGCCGTCTATTCAGGCGGCAGCAGGTTCAGGCACAAAGGCGGCTGAATAGGGCTAGATTAGGCTGCTTTCGCGGTCCTACGCCCAGCACCTTGGCCGGCACCTTGGCTGCCGCTATTGTTGCTGCGCCTGCGTCGGTTTGGGCGCTTTTTGCCCTGGGCGGGGCGCACTGCCGGGCCGGTGTCGTTGGCAATGTCTGCGGCGTGGTAGGGATGATCCTCCCGCACCGGCAGGCTCTGGCGAATGACTTTTTCGATGTCGCGCAGATAGGCCCGTTCTTCATGATCACAGAGCGAGATGGCGATACCGCCCGCACCGGCACGCGCGGTGCGGCCAATACGATGTACATAGCTTTCCGGCTCGTTCGGCAGTTCAAAATTGATGACGTGGGTGACCCCTTCCACATCGATGCCACGGGCGGCGATGTCCGTTGCCACCAAGGCCCGCAATTTGCCGTCACGGAAACCCTTTAAGGCACGTTGGCGGGCATTCTGTGTTTTGTTGCCGTGGATGGCGTCAGCGTCGATGCCGCACTGGTTCAGATGTTTGGCGACCCGGTTGGCACCGTGTTTGGTGCGGGTAAATACCAGCACCCGTTTGATATCTTCATCGCGCATCAGCTCACCCAGCAGTGCACGCTTTTTATCTTTGGCAACGAACAGAACCTGTTGTTCCACTTTTTCGGCAGTCGTTGCCGCAGGCGCGACCTCAACCTTCACCGGATCGTTCAGCAGACCACTCGCTAGGCCCTGCACGGATTTCGGCATGGTGGCGGAAAACAACATGGTCTGACGCTGGTTGGGAACCTTGGCGATGATTTTTTTCACGTCATTGATGAAGCCCATGTCGAGCATACGGTCGGCCTCATCCAGAATGAAGACTTCAACCGCATCCAGGCGCACATGGCCCTGGTTCATCAGATCGAGCAAACGGCCCGGTGTCGCCACCAGCACATGCAGGCCCTTGGCCAAAGCCTGGATCTGTGGACGGATAGAGACGCCGCCGAACACAACAGCTGAGCGCATGCCCAGATGTCGGCTGTAGCTGCGAATGCTGTCATTGATTTGACCTGCCAGCTCGCGTGTCGGGGCCAGGATCAGGGCGCGGGGTTTGCCGCGCATAGGTTGGCCTGCATCATCCGCCAAACGGTGCAGCAGGGGCAGCGCGAAGGCTGCCGTCTTGCCGGTGCCTGTCTGGGCAACGCCCAAAAGGTCTCGGCCCAAAAGCAGAGGCGGGATGGATTGTGCCTGGATGGGTGTTGGAGTCGTGTAACCTTCTTCCTCAATCGCGCGGAGGATCGGCTGGGCCAGTTCAAGGCCCGCAAAATTCGTCATGTATACTTTATCTTTCTCAACAAATGTAATGGCGCTTCGCCCCAATAATTGGGTACGGTGAGCGTGGAAGCACGGGAAATGCCATGCCGACGTGGCCTGCCCAACACTGAATTCATTCCAATGTCGGCAATGGCTCGTCTATCGAAACGCCCAGATTTGCCGGAATCTAAAGTGGCACGCCTGATCATTGTTCAGACAGACATTCGATGGTTATCGACCTTAAAGGGGAGTGTCGCTACGGCCCTTAGAGCGAATTACCAAAGCAAAGTCAAGGCAATTTCAGTCAGAGCAATTTTCAATTAGCTGGATCAGCCATTGCGATCCAGCTAATTGGTTCAATTGCTCTTTATCTTAAGAGTTGGAGCATGTCTTAAGTAGACATGCTCTGGCCGTATTTTGGGGAGGTGTATTAAACCCTGGCGATGTCGGTGATTTTGGCGCGGCGTTGACCGGAACGCTGGGCGATTTCGTTGTCCTGATCTTCAATGGCGGTGCGGGCCAGATCATCAATGCTGTCGCCAAATGACTGGTCCAGCAAGTCGTTGGAGATCCGCCGATTTGATGTCATCGAGCCGTCCTCGTACGTCACGTTGAACATCATGTAAGCTGCACTTTTGCCCTTAGGCTTTTTACGCGCCATGTCTCGGTCTCCGTTGATCTTTTGCATCGGGACAAACGCATGGCAATAATAGCCAAAGCCCTGTCGCACGGATCCAAAAATATTGGTGGGTCGCCCCAGCCCCTATAACACCATAGAAGCTCATTTTGCGGGCCTTGATATCCTCTATGTCATAGGAGAGCAACCAATTCATTTATTCTCATACGACCGGCCTTCGGGATAAGCTGATTGTAGGCTAGGATTTGTCACTCCGTTCATAGTTTGAAATCAGGTGCGTCATGGATTTGAGTTTCTCTCAGCAGGATGCGGCCTTTCGGGCCGAAGTGCGGCACTATTTGGCGAAAGCAACGCCCCCTGCGCTGAAATACAAAGTCGAAAACGGAATCGAGATGCAGCGCGATGATGTGGTCGGCTGGCATAAAACCCTGCACAAAAAGGGCTGGGTCGCACCGAACTGGCCCAAGGCTTTTGGCGGCCCGGGGTGGAGCCTGACGCAAAAATATATCTATGACGAAGAACTTGGCCTCGCGGGCGCGCCGCGCCTGGTGGTGTTCGGTATCAACATGTGCGGCCCGGTCTTGATCGGTTTCGGCACCGATGCTCAAAAGCAGAAGTTTCTGCCCCCCATGCTGTCGGGCGAACATATTTGGTGCCAGGGCTATTCCGAGCCTGAGGCAGGTTCGGATCTGGCCTCCCTGCGCACCATGGCAGTGCGGGATGGCGATGAATGGGTCATCAACGGCGTCAAAACATGGACCACCAAAGCGCACTGGTCAGATTGGTGCTTTTTGTTGGCGCGCACCAGTACACAAGGCCGAAAGCAAGAAGGCATCAGTTTTATTCTGGTGGACCTGAAGAGCCCCGGCATTGATATCAAACCGATATACCTCCTCGACGGCCTGCATGAAACCAACATGGTCTATTTCACGGATGTGCGGGTGCCGGTCGAAAACACGGTGGGTGAAATTCACAAAGGCTGGTCCATTGGCAAATATCTCCTCGCCCACGAACGTATGTCCGGCGGTTCCCTTGGCCATCAAAAAACCCTGCTGCGGCAGCTGAAACAGATTGCCGCGCAGGATGAAAAAATTGGGGGGCAGCCTTTAGCCAACGACCCGGCCTTTGCGCAGAAAATTGCTGCGATTGAGTTGGAGCTGCGAACGTTGGAGGCGTTCAACATGCGCGCCATCGATAAATTCTCCAAAGACGGGGAGCTGGGCAGCAAGGCCCTCGGCGTAGAGGCGAATATATTCAAGATGCGCAGCACGGAAATCCACCAACGCCTGACGGAACTGAAGGTGGAGGCCATCAACTATTATGCCATGCCGAACCAGATGGCGGCCCTAAAGGACGGATGGAACGAGGGGGCCGTGGGGGCGGAATATGCCAATGGCTGCATGCCTGCCTACTTGCATTTTCGCAAACTTTCGATTTACTCCGGCTCCAACGAAATACAGCACGACATCATCGCCAAGGCGCATTTAGGACTGAAATAATGAAAGCTATGATCATCCGCGAAAGCGGCGAGCCGGAGGTCTTTGAGGCCGCCGATATCCCCGTCCCCGAATTCGGCCCGCGCCAGGTTCTGGTCCGCGTTGCCGCCACCTCCGTCAACCCGGTGGATTGGAAAATTCGCAAGTTGGGCCCCTCAATCAGCCCGGAGCTGCCCGCCGTGCTGCAGGGCGATGTCGCCGGCGTGATAGAGGCGGTGGGCGTCGATATTACGAATTTCAAGGCTGGCGACGAAGTCTATGGCTGTGCCGGTGGGGTCAAGGGCACGGGCGGTGCCTTGGCCGAATTCATGGCCTGTGATGCGGAATATCTGGCCCCGAAGCCCGGTAATCTATCGATGGAGGAGGCCGCCGCGTTGCCTCTGGTTTGTTTGACTGCCTGGGAAGGTTTGGTCGATGGGGCTGATGTGGGCTGGGGCCAGACGGTTCTGGTGCATGCGGGTGTGGGTGGTGTGGGCCATGTGGCGATACAGATCGCCATCGCCCGTGGGGCCAAGGTATATGCCACAGTATCGAGCCCTGAAAAGGCCGATTTGGTGCGGGCCATGGGTGCCATACCCATTAATTACCGGGATAACAGCGTTGCCGATTATGTTGCGGAACATACGGGTGGGGCTGGCTTCGACATTGTCTATGACACGGTGGGCGGCGATAACATTCCAAAATCGTGGGAGGCTGCGAAATTGCGCGGCACCGTGATCAGTTGCCAAACTAATTCGACCCAAGATCTAACGCCCCTGCATCTTAAAGGCTTGCAGCATATTGGCGTTTTGATGTTGCTCCCCCTGTTGCATGGCCAGGGCGGGGCGCGTCATGGTGAAATTATGCGGGAGATTACGGCCCTCGCTGAGGCGGGACAGATCCGCCCCTTGATGGATGGGGAGCCTTATGCGTTTGAGGATGTGGCAAAGGCCCATGCGCGCATGGAATCCGGCCAGGCAATGGGTAAAGTAGTCGTGCGCGTCAGCGCCTAATTTTACCGTTTGCTGGCGGCTTCGTTAACAGCGTCAGGGAATTCACCGCGCCACAAACCCCGTTTGCGTTTGCGGGCTGCCGCCTCAACCTCGCGATAGCGGGCGGGTGCGCCTTTGATGGGGCGGGCATAGCCGGTGTAGACCATACCTTCCGAGAGGTCATAGCCACTCGCTTGGCAAGTTGCCCCTATTGTTCGGCTGCGATCACTGTCATCGGGTATATCACATTCCACCTCAGCGCCTGCGGTCAGGTCCATCAACGCTGTGGTGGCAACGCGACCACACGCGATCGTCACAGTACGAAAAGGACAGCGGTCATCGGCGGCAGGCGTGGCAATGCCGCGCAGGCGGACGGTCTGTCCGGCGATCCGCAGGCTTCCCGCATCGATGACTTTGACCGGGCCGGACAATGTCTCTGCCAATGTCTCTGATGGGGCGGGCACAACAATCAGGTGGCTTAGAATAAACAGCAGCACTATTCTCATTGATGAATAATGCCAAAAACCGCGATGAACCGGAAGTCAAAGAAACGAGAGCTCATTCATAAGATAGGCAATAGAGGCGAACAATGGCACTGGACTATCTGGAACCAAAGGTCGATGTGGAGCGTCGCAATGATGGCACCATAATTCTGTCTTCGCCCTATTTCTTGGCCCCGGCGGAGCGGCAACTGGGATCTTATATGCGCCACTGGGCCGCCGTCGCGCCGGAGCGGACGTTTCTGGCGGTGCGTGAGGGTGAGGATTGGCAGACCCTATCCTTTGCTGCGGCCCGTGCTCAGACAGATGCCATTTCCCAGGGTTTGCTGGACCGCGGCCTGAACGCAGATCGCCCGGTGATGATCCTGTCTGGCAACTCCCTGCAACACGCCATGCTGACCTATGGTGCCATGCAGGTGGGCGTGTCTGTCGCACCGGTATCCCCGGCCTATTCTTTGATGAGCCAGGATTTCGCGAAACTGCAACATATTTTCGATCTGGTGCAGCCCGCCTTGATCTATGTGGAAAACCCATCACCCTTCGCCAAGGCTTTGGATAGTCTGGATTTGGACGGTGTGGAGGTTCTGGACCACGACGGTTTGCAGGCACTTAGCACGACCCAGCCGGGCGGGGATGTTGAGGCAGCCTTTGCCGCTGTCGGGCCTGATACGGTGGCGAAATATCTTTTCACCTCCGGCTCCACCGGCCTGCCGAAAGGGGTCATCAATACCCAGGGGATGCTGTGTTCGAACATGCAGCAACTGCGCCAAGTCTGGCCGTTTCTGTTAGATCAGCCACCTATCATGATTGACTGGCTGCCCTGGAACCATACCTTTGGCGGCAACATCGTCATCAACAACGCCATGTGTAACGGCGGCACTTTGTATGTGGACGATGTCATCGCATTGGACACCTACACAATTGCTCTTGCAACGCAGTCTACCGCCGCCATCTGGAATAGGTTACATTTTCTGCCCAGCGGCCTG
>JAPKBD010000360.1 GCA_028824965.1 Alphaproteobacteria bacterium
ATTTTAAACGCATGCAGGCCGTTGATGTGCGGTAGGATGATAGGAGCCATTGGTGCAAGTCTGGTAAGGCGTAGCGCTTTTGCGTCTTCATCCAAGGCGTGCCAAACATCCCCACCAATATTCTCCATACAGGCTTGCAACGCGGCCAGATCACCGCCGCTTTCATGTGCGTGAATGACGGCTGCAAGCTCCGAGGTTAGGGGCGCCAACCCCTCCGGCGGGAGAAGGTTGAAGAGACTTGGTTCTATCAAGATCAATCGATCGACATGGTCGGGAAACTGGCGCGCCAATTGAAACGCGGTGGCACCTCCCGATGAATGGGCGATCACGTGCGCACGCTCAACCCCTTCGGCAGCCATCACCGTGAGGACATCCCGAACCTCGCTGGTGGCAAAGCCGTAGTCTTCGGGCAAGGTCGCATCGGTGCCGTCATGGGCCCGGGCGCTGGGCAGGATAAGCCGGTACTTTTCGGCCAGTGTCTTGCGTTGGCGGGAAAAGGCCGCCCGTCCCACCAAAGCACCATGCAATAGGACGATAGGTGGTCCATCTCCCCTTACGTCGCCGACTACTTCATATTGAAGATCGATGCCATCCCCAGCTGCAACCGTGCGGATGTCACGCTGATTGTCGTCGATCGTGTTCATGGGCCCCCTCCCAATGGCTATCTCCAGCTGACGGTCATGTTAGACATAATCGAAGTGCGCGGCCAAGCTCTGGTTGACTAACCGACTGTGCGCAAGCGGCGATAGCTAAGGGCCTCGGCCACATGAACCCGATGTACACCTGCACTGTTTTCCAGATCAGCCAAGGTGCGGGCAACACGCAAAACCGGGTGATAGCCCCGGGCCGAAAGATGCATACGTTCACTGGCCTGGCGTAATAAAGCGCGGCCTTCATCATCCGGCGTTGCTACAGCCTCCAGCAATTTGCCGTCTGCCTGGGCGTTCAGACGCACTGTTTCCACCATTGGGTTGTCGCCGGCGGCTGCTTGATAGCGTTTCTTTTGAAGGTTTCTGGCGCGGGCAACGCGCAGGGCAACCTCTGTCGAACCTTCCGATGCAGGGGGCAGATCCAGATCTGCGACCGAGACGTTGGGTACTTGAATATGCATATCGATGCGATCCAGCAGCGGCCCGGATAATTTTCGTTGATAGTCTTCGGCACAGCGCGGCGCACGGCTGCAGCCCAGTTCCGGATCGCCGAGATGGCCGCAGCGGCAGGGGTTCATGGCAGAGATAAATTGAAACCGGGCCGGATACGTCACATGGGCGTTGGTGCGGGCCACCACGGCGCGGCCTGACTCGATTGGTTGGCGCAGGCTCTCCAGAACCTGGCGGTTGCATTCCGGCAACTCATCCAAAAACAGTACACCACCATGGGCCAGGCTGACTTCTCCTGGGCGTGCTTTCATGCCGCCGCCGATCATGGCCGCCATGGATGATGAATGATGTGGGTTGCGAAAGGGGCGTCGGCGGCGCAAGCGACCGTCGCTCAATTGCCCGGCGATGGAGGCGATCATGGAAACCTCCAAGGCCTCGCCCGGATCCAAGGGTGGCAGAATGCCTGGCAAACGCTCCGCCAACATGGATTTGCCCGCACCAGGCGGCCCGATCAACAGCATATTGTGGCCACCGGCGGCAGCGACTTCCAAGGCCCGCTTGGCGCTTTACTGGCCTTTGATGTCGACGAGGTCCAGCAGAACGCCGCGTTCATCCGCTAATTCCGGTTGCGGTTGGGGCAGCACCTGGCTGCCTTTGAAGTGATTAATAAGGGCCAATAAATTGCTGGGTGCAAGAACCCGCAATTCGCCTGCCCAAGCTGCCTCACCCCCTTGTTCGGCGGGGCAGATCAAGCCGCGCCCCTGGGCCTGTGCCGCCATGGCCGCAGGCAGCACGCCCGCGACCGGGGTTAATGCACCATCCAGGGACAACTCCCCCACGGCGTTGTATTCCGCCAGTTCATCGACGGGTAAAACATCCATGGCCAGCAATAGGCCCAGGGCGATGGGCAGGTCGTAGTGGCTGCCTTCCTTGGGCATGTCAGCGGGTGCCAGATTGACCGTAATGCGTTTCGGCGGCAGAGCCAGACCGATGGCGCCCAAGGCACCGCGTACCCGCTCCCGGCTTTCCGCCACGGCCTTGTCCGGCAGGCCTACAACAGTAAATGCCAGCAACCCAGATGCCAATTGCACCTGTACGTCCACCGCCAGGGCATCAATGCCCTGAAACGCCACCGTCCCTACATGGGCCACCATGCCCTAAACTCCTCACGACGCAACATTGTTCAAATATTAGTTGTATGAAATTATGACAGAACGCCTTTGCGCCGTCGAGCAAAAAAAGAACAAAAAGAAAACAAACAATTGCAATTCTTGGCGCGTCCGGTCCAATGAGCTAAGATCGGCACGGTCATTGAATGGGAGGAGCCTGTTATGAGTGAAGCAACGCAAATGGAACTGGATCGTGGCAACGAGCTGGAGGTTAGCCTGACCGACGGCATCGGGTGGATCACCTTGAACCGTCCCGACAAGCGCAATCCGTTGAGCGCAACTTTCGCCGATGCCATGAATAGGGCCCTGGACCGACTGGAAGGTGACCCTGAATGCCGGGTGATCATCCTGACCGGCAAGGGTTCGGTTTTTTGTGGCGGCGCTGAATTAGGCTCTATCGTCAGCGCGGAAGAGATCGATATGGAATGGCAATATATGGTCATCCGCGGCGTGAACCGCATGATCAAACGCCTGCGCAGCCTGGACCTGCCCGTCATCGCCGCCGTTAATGGACCGGCTGTTGGTGGTGGTGTCTCCCTGGCCCTGGCCTGTGATATTGCGATCGCGGCACCAACCGCGAGCTATTATTTCGCCTTTGGCCGTATTGGTGCCTCGGGTGCGGATATGGGCTGTACCTATCTGTTGCCGCGCATGGTGGGTACCATGCGGGCGGCGGAATTGATGCTGACGGGGGCCAATGTGGAGGCCGAACGGGCGCGCGATCTGGGCCTGTTTACAGAAGTGGTCCCTAGCGACCAGCTGCTTTCGGTGGCCGAACGCACAGCGCAGAAAATGATTGATGCCTACCCCCGCCGGGCTGCGGCCCTAACAAAAATGGCGTTGTTTCGCGGTGAGACCACGGACCTGGAAACCTGTCTGGAGTACGAGCTTTACGCCCAGAACTATCTGTTCAAGACCGACGACCACAACGAGCGCCTGGGCGCGTTTCTGAACCGCAAGAAATAGGATAATTAGCCGGTGCGGTCAGGATAGTTTCTGTCCAAACGTTCCTGCAAATATTCGCCGTATCGGATGGGATCATCTCTCACGGTTCCGTCGTCTTCAATAAATTGTTCCAGGCATTGAATGTTGGCATCAGAATTTGGGTCAAAAAACATAGCAACGGAATAACGGCTGCGGTCATTTGCCTTGTTGATGACCCGATGCGGCGTTGAGTTGAAAACCCCGTTGGTCCAGCGCGCCAGGGCATCGGCTATATTTACGATTAAGGTACCGGGCAGGCTGGGTGCGGGCAGCCAGGTGCCATCGACGTTTCGGATCTCAAGTCCGCCAACTTCGTCCTGGGCCAATATGGTGAAAAAGCCATAGTCCGTGTGCGGATTGATGCCGTACAGGTCGACGCCTTCTGGTGCTGAACTTTCGTCCACGGGCGGATAGTGGAGCAGGCGCAGGCAGGTTATGGGGCCATTGAAATAGGGCAGGAAAAAATCCTCTGCCTCGCCCACCGCCAGGGCGAAAACTTTCAACAGGCGCATCCCTAGGTCAACCACCGCCCTGTTATAGCTGCTGACGGCAGCGCGGAAATCAGGATCATCGGGCCATTGATTTGGCCCCATCAAGGGGCGCGCCTTAAACTCTGGATCGTCGGGGGCAACTTCGTGGCGCAGGAAAAAGCTTTCCATTTGGTTGGCACCCACCGCCGCTTCAAACCGCGCGGACGATACCAGGGTTGAGGTCGCATATGCCTGATAGCCCCGGTGCCAGGCGTTCAACTTGATCGACAGTTTTT
>JAPKBD010000361.1 GCA_028824965.1 Alphaproteobacteria bacterium
TTCCTTGGTGCCGGGGCCTATCGTCATCATGTACCAGCGGCTGTGGATCATTTGATCCAGCGTTCGGAATTCCTCACCGCCTATACCCCCTATCAGCCTGAAGTCAGCCAGGGCACCCTGCACTATCTATTCGAATTTCAAACCCAGGTCGCCATGTTGACCGGCATGGATGTGGCCAACGCCTCCATGTATGACGGTGCCTCGGCCTGCGGTGAAGCGGTTTTGATGGCTCAGCGGGTGACCAAGCGGAACAAGGTAATCCTGTGCGGCGGCCTGCACCCGCATTACCGGGATGCAACCGAGACGATGACGCAGTTTGTCTCTTTGGAGATCGATGCCCGGCCCGCTAATGCGGCTTCCATAGAGGATATGGCCGGGCTGATCGCAGACGATACAGCGGCCATCGTGGTGCAAAACCCGGACATTTTCGGTCGCCTGCATGACCTCCGCCCCCTGGCTGATGCCGCCCATGACAAGGGTGCCTTGTTGATCGCCGTGGTGACAGAGGCGGTCTCACTGGGTGCTGTAACCTCACCCGGTGAAATGGGCGCCGACATCGTGGTGGGGGAGGGGCAATCTATTGGCAATGCCCTGAACTTTGGCGGGCCGTACCTCGGGCTATTCGCCACCCGGCAAAAATACGTCCGGCAAATGCCGGGCCGCCTGTGTGGTGAAACCGTGGATGAGGATGGCCGTCGCGGCTATGTCCTGACGCTTTCAACACGGGAACAACATATCCGCCGGGAAAAAGCGACATCAAATATCTGCACCAATTCGGGCCTGTGCAGTTTGGCGTTTTGCATTCATCTCTCCCTTCTGGGCGAAACCGGTTTGCGTCAGCTGGCCCAGATCAACCATGGCCGGGCGGTGCGGCTGGCGGATCAATTGGCCGATTTGGATGGCGTTGAGGTGTTGAACGACAGCTTCTTCAACGAATTCACCGTCCGTTTGCCCCGTGCCGCAGCTGGTGTGGTATCCGATCTGGTAGACCGCAATGTGTTGGCCGGCGTGCCTCTAAGCCGCCTGTATCCAGATGATCCTGACATGGCCAACTTGCTGTTGGTGGCGACCACGGAAACCAATACGGATGAGGATGACGAGGCCTTAATCACCGGCCTGTCCGATGTCCTGGGGGAGGTGCTGTCATGACCGATCCGGATACTTTCACCACCTACCAAACCAGTAGTGGCCATCGCGGTCTCGATTTGGCAGAACCATTGATCTTTGAACTGGATAGCCCAGGCCGTTGCGGTGTCGATCTACCCGATGCCCCGGATGTGCCCAACCGTCTTGGTGGCTTGGAACGTGTGGCGGCCATCGGTCTGCCCGGATTGTCCGAGCCCCAGGTGGTGCGCCATTTCGTCCGCCTATCGCGCAATAATTTTGCCATTGATGCGGGGCTGTATCCGCTTGGCTCCTGCACCATGAAGCATAATCCCCGCCTGAATGAAAAAATGGCCCGGCTGCCGGGCTTTGCAGATATCCATCCCATGCAGCCGGTGGAAACCGTGCAGGGGGCTTTGGAGTTGATCGATATTCTGGCGGACTGGCTGTTGACCCTGACGGGCATGCCGACCATTGCCATGTCGCCTGCCGCTGGTGCCCATGGGGAACTCTGCGGCCTGATGACCATTCGCGCCGCGTTGGAGGCGCAAGGTGATGCGCGCGAAGTGGTGCTGGTGCCCACATCGGCCCATGGCACCAATCCGGCCACAGCGGCCATTTGCGGCTATCGTATCGAACAAATCCCCGCCGATGATCGGGGCCGGGTGGACCTGGCCGCTTTGAAAGAAAAGCTGGGGCCCCATGTAGCCGCCATTATGCTGACCAATCCAAATACCTGCGGATTGTTCGAGAACCAGATCGTGGAAATTGCCGAAGCCGTCCATGAAGCGGGCGCTTTTTTCTATTGCGACGGTGCCAATTTCAACGCCATTGTCGGCAAGGTGCGTCCTGGCGATCTAGGCATCGATTGTATGCACCTCAACCTGCACAAAACATTCTCAACGCCGCACGGCGGCGGCGGTCCTGGAAGTGGCCCTGTGGTTTTAGCAGAGGCTTTGGCACCCTACGCGCCGTTGCCCATGGTTGTCCGAGATGCCGATGGCTTGGATCTGGTCGAACATCGGGCCGGGGGTGCTGAAAGCAGCTTTGGCCGGCTGAAAGGTTTTCATGGCCAGATGGGCATGTTCGTCCGGGCCTTGTCGTTTATCCTCAGCCACGGCGCGGACGGTCTGCGCCAGGCCTCGGAAGATGCTGTGTTGAACGCCAATTACATCATGGCGCAATTGCAGGATCTGTTTTCCCTGCCGTTTCCAGGCCCCTGCATGCATGAAGTGTTGTTCGATGACAGCTTCTTGAAAGACAGCGGTGTCTCAACCTTGGATTTCGCCAAGGCCATGATCGATGAAGGCTTCCATCCCATGACCATGTATTTTCCCCTTGTTGTCTCGGGTGCGATGTTGATCGAACCTACGGAATCGGAATCGAAAATCAGCCTCGACCAATTCATCACTTCCATGCGTCATCTTGGCGAACGGGCAATACGCGGCGACGCGGATTTCTTCGCCGGCGCGCCCTACCTTGCGCCCTACCGACGCCTGGACGAAACCCAAGCCGCCCGCAAACCAGTGCTACGCTGGCGGGAGGCTACAAAGGCCGCAGAGGCGGCAGAATAGGTGGGGCAAACTTATTTGCATTAATTTGTACTATGGGGCGAATTCGTGCACAGATATCCTTGCGATAAACAACAAAACCCCCTAGTTTGCGCCCCGTAACGACATCCCCGTGCTTAGGCGTGGATATGTCCAAAAGATTTTGGCACCCGTAGCTCAGCTGGATAGAGCGCTGCCCTCCGAAGGCAGAGGTCACACGTTCGAATCGTGTCGGGTGCACCATTTTTCCCAATAAAAACAATGACTTAGGTTTTCGCCAAGTCGTTGTTTGACTCCAAAACCGCATACACACATCATACACACAATACACACAGCATCTCGGATGGTGGATTGTGACGGATGGCAGACGTAAATAATAAGATTGATGTGAGGAATGACGGGTCGGTCGTCCTCTATCAAAGGATGAATCGAGACGGTTCCGTCAATCAAATCTTCCAGATGCGCATTCGTATCCCCCTGTCTGCATCGAAGGGGTATTTCCGAGGCAGCACGGGTGAGAGCAACCAAGGCAGGGCAACCCAGGTCGCACTGAACAAGTTCGATGAACTCTATAACAAGGTGAAGGGTGGCGGGACCTTGTTGGGCAAATCGTTCAAGGATTTGTTCAACGAGTGGAAAGTCCATTACCCCAAGGTGAGCAACGAGAGTCTCCCCCAGTATATTGAGTGGTCAATCAATCGAATTGGCAATTACCCCTATAAATTCTTTGTCGATGAAAGGGGGAACCCCAAGGTCGATACGATTACCCCACAGGATTTCGAGGATTATTTCATTTACCGGAAAAATAATTCTGTGAAAAAAGGCGTCCCCTACGCTCCCTCGAACAATACCATCCGCAAGGAATGCACCCTTCTGGGTCAGATGTTTTCATACGCATTTGAGAAGGGTTATCTCCCCAAGGAACTGAAGGTCAAAAGACCCTCTCCCGAGAAGGATTCGAGACGACCCTCATTCAGCAAAGACGAATGGCGAAAAATCACCACGGGCATGAGGAGACGGGTCAAGGAAGGTTGGGGGGCACACAAACGAGATAGGTTCATCCTTAACCAATATGTTCTTATTCTTGCAAATTGCGGTGTCCGTCTGGGTGAGTTGAGGAACCTCAAGTGGAGTGATGTCAGAAGGGAAACCTACGAAGAGGACGGCGACACGGTTCGCCTCATCATCCTGGTCAAGGGCAAAACAGGTATTCGGGAGGTTGTCTGTAACAAGGGAACGGAGGTATTTTTTGAGAGATTATATGACAACCGCAAGGAGGAATTGAACGCCCACCCATCACCCGACACCTTCGTGTTCTGTCATCAAGATGGAACCCCCATCAAAACGATGCGTAAGGCATTCGA
>JAPKBD010000362.1 GCA_028824965.1 Alphaproteobacteria bacterium
CTGTGCGCCGGACCCTAGGCATCGTCGTGCCGATCATCATCATTGCTTTCACAATTTTCGCAGTGTTTGGCAAATACATGCCGCTTCAAATCCTCAAGCACCCGGGCATCAACTGGGCCCATTATATCAACAACATGTATTTCCCCGCCGAAGGAATTTTTGGCATTACGCTATGGATAGTTTCTACCGTGGTTTTTCATTTTGTCCTCTTCGGCGTGCTCGCGCAACGCATGGGTCTGGGCCAGTTTTTTGTTGATATGGCGACAGTGATAGCAGGGCGCTACACTGGCGGCCTGGCCAAGGTCAGCGTGGTGTCGTCAGCGTTTTTCGGCACCATCTCGGGATCCTCCATTGCCAATACGGTTTCAACAGGTTCGCTGACAATCCCCAACATGAAACGCATGGGCTATCCGGGTCATCTGGCCGGCGGCGTCGAGGCTGCGTCCAGTGCCGGCGGTCAGATTACCCCGCCGATCATGGGCGCCGCCGCCTTCATCATGGCCGAGTTTCTGGAAGTCCCCTATACCACCATCATCATCGCCGCCGCCGTGCCGGCCGCCATGCACTATATTGGTGTGCTCTGTATTGTTCACTTCCAGGCCAAGCGTTTAGGCCTCAAGGGCGTGCCGGAAGAAGAAATTCCGCGGCTAGTCGCAGTTATCAAGAAGGGATGGCCGACGGTTTTACCCTTGGTCGCGCTGATTTATGTGTTGTTCAGTGGCTACTCGCCCCATATGGCGGCCTTCTGGGGGATCAGCACGGCGCTTGCGGTCGGCTTCCTTAATCCCATGCACCGAATCAAAGTGAGGGACATCATTGAAGCCTGTATTACCGGCGTCAAATATGCCCTCGCGGTCGGCGCTGTCTGTTCCGCCATCGGCATCGTCGTCGGCGTCGTCAATTCCACGGGCCTCGGTTTTCGCCTTGGTTTCATGGTCGCCGATAGCGCCTACGCGATCGCCGAAAACATTCTCGCCCCGATCTCCTGGATTCCCTTGATGGACATCACTTTAGAGGAAATGACGCTGTTTGTGTCGCTGGTTCTGATTGCCGTTACTTGCATCATGATGGGGGCCGGGCTACCGACGACGGCGCTCTACATCATGCTCGTCACCGTCGCCCAACCGGCTCTGGCCAACCTGGGCATCCCACCGCTGGCGTCTCATCTTTTCGTGCTTTATTACGGGGTCATTTCGGAAATCACGCCGCCGGTCTGCGCCTCGGCCTACGCGGCGGCCGGAATCGCCGGCGCCAACCCATTCAGGACTGGTTGTTCACCTTCACACTGGGTATAGGAAAACTCTTGGTGCCCATGGTCTTCGTCTATTCGCCGGCGATGCTAATCGTTCTCGAAGAATACTTTACTTGGGGTGCATTTTTGGAAACCACCTTGTCCTGCGCCCTTGGCGTCGCCATGATGGCGACTGCCGTCAGCGGATATTTCATCGGCCATATGCCGTGGATATTCCGGATCCTGATTGGCATAGCCGCCCTATTCATGGTCGCACCGGGCTTGACCAGCGATATGTATGCCTTGGTGTTGGCCCTTCCTGTGCTGATACAGCAAGTGGCGGCGCGGAGGCGGGAAGGAAACGCCGCAAACATTGCAACCTGATATCTTAACGCCGATGTTGGCCTCCGAAATACATGATCCGGCGGCGGCGGCATTCGCCAATACTGCAACGGTCGTTTGCGATCAGACATTGGCCGCAGATTATCCGACAAACGTCCTATCCCTGGTAACCCTCAACACCGGGTCCGGGCACTTTGATAACGCCAATCCCTTTCAGACTGTCCGGGCCTTTAAACAAAAAGTAATTTCCCTGAGCATTCGCCATGTCGAAAACGATCTGTTCGTATCGCTGGAAAAACAGGGTGGATTTTGGCGTATTAAATCCGCGCGATGCAATATTGAAGCGCCGGTTCTGGTCAATTGCGCGGGGGCCTGGGGCGATCAAATCGCCGCCATGCTCGGCGATCCTGTACCTTTGGAGATCCAGGCCCTGATGCTGATAATCACGGATCGTCTGAAACCCTTCGTCAAGCCGGTGGTCAGTGTGCAGGGCCGCTCGCTCTCGTTCAAACAGTTCTACAACGGCACCGTGCTCATTGGCGGCGCGTACCGGGATTGGGCCGAACCAGAGTACAACCGCACTCACCTGGACCCAAGGGGTCTCGCCGCCAATGCATCTAACGCGGCGGTTGTCTTTCCAGCTATTTGGGGTGCACGGATCATGCGCTGCTGGGCCGGGATTGTGGGACGCATGGCGGACGACATTCCGGTGATTGGCGCAAGCACCGCCGAAGGTGCATTCCATGCATTTGGGTTTTCCGCACATGGTTTTGCACTTTCGCCCATCGTCGGCAGAATCATATCAGATCTGGTCACAAAGGGTACAACCAATCTGCCCATAGACGCATTTTCCGTTGAGCGGTTTTCAATAACTGCGAGCTCCCGTCTTCAGGTGGCAATACTTAGATTCCTTTAACAAAGCCTACGGAATTTTCATGAAACACCTGTACGCGGACATGGCGCTACTTCCCGATGGTTGGGCAATGGATGTCAGAGTCATGATTGATGGCACTGGACAAATCGTTTCTGTCGAGCAGGAAACCAAACCGCAGGTAGGGGATGAGTTATTGAAGGGGAAGGTTCTTTTACCGGCGCCAAGCAACTTGCACAGTCATGCTTTTCAACGCGCCCTTGCCGGATTGACCGAGGTTCGCGGCACCGCAGGACAGGACAGTTTCGAAACCTGGCGCCAATTGATGTACAAGTTTCTTGGCCTGCTGGTCCCCGAACAAGTTGAGGTGATTGCCGCGCTTTCGCAGATTGAAATGATGGAGTCGGGGTTTGCTAGTGTGGGCGAATTTCATTATTTACATCATCAAAATGGCGGGCAGTCTTATGATGATCCCGCCGAACTCTCCCGGCGAATTATCGCCTCGGCCGGTGAAACGGGTATCGGTTTAACTCTCCTGCCCGTGTATTATTCACAGGGCGGCGTCGATGGCCGGGCTTTGGAAGGCGGACAGTTGCGTTTCGGAAACAATTTAGATCGTTTTGCGGGTATCTGGTCGGGCGCGGGAAAGGCAATCGAAAAACTGGGCGCTGATCATGCGCTGGGAATTGCGCCTCACTCTCTTCGGGCGGTTTCCAAATTAGATTTAACCCGGCTGGCCGAGACCTACCCGAAAGGCCCTATCCATATTCATATTGCCGAACAGGCCGCCGAAATCCAAGAGATAACGGCGGCCTACGGGCAACGGCCCATTGCCTGGTTATTCAACAATCTCACAGTCGATAAGAATTGGTGCCTCGTCCATGCCACCCATATGAACGACGAAGAAATCACAATATTGGCTATGTCGGGGGCGGTCGCTGGTCTTTGTCCAGTCACCGAGGCAAATCTGGGCGATGGCATTTTTCCGGCGGATAGATTTTTAAACCGTGGCGGCTCCATTGGATTGGGCACGGATTCCAATATTGCTATCGACCTGGTTCAGGAGATGCGGCTTCTGGAATATTCCCAGCGCTTGCGCGACCGGGCACGATCTGTTTTGGGCGAAAAGAGCAAATCAACGGGCAGGTATTTGTTCGATGAGATATGCAGGGGCGGCGCCCAGGCCACCGGGCGGCGGAGCGGCAAGATCGCACCGGGGGTGTGGGCGGACTTCATGGCTCTTGACCGAAATGCGCTTTCCATTGCCGGCTTGAAAGAAGACCTGTTGCTAGACGCGTGGATTTTTTCTTCAAAGGATCAATTGGTGAGCGACTTATGGTCGGCAGGCCGCCATATGGTCAAAGAAGGACGCCACATCCACCGCCATAGCATCGAAAAGCGGTATCGTGAGACTATTATCCGTCATCAAAACATTTGGGACTGTTGAACCTGTTTCATAATGGGGCATCAATCTCATCTTGGAGCATTGTCAGAGGAGATTGCACGAGAAAAAAGCTGCTTCATCGACATTGGAAGTGGCTTTCAAAAGGTTAT
>JAPKBD010000363.1 GCA_028824965.1 Alphaproteobacteria bacterium
TCAAAGGGATGGAATACACCTTAACCTACCGTCCAATTTTCCGGGACCACCTCATTTCGCCTCTACAGGAGTTGATATTGGTTGTACCATTTGCATTAGGTCTGTTTAATGGCCGTCGTATAAGGTTTCGTGAAACATATGGGGCAAAGACCCCAGCCGCGATATAAAACCCTTGGGGGGTAAATTGGATTGACCAGTCTGTTAGAGATTGAGGATCTGAAAGTTCAGTTCTTCACATCAGAAGGCATTGTCCGTGCCGTTGATGGCATCAGCTATAATGTCGAAGCTGGGGAAACTGTCGCCATTGTTGGCGAATCGGGTTCCGGCAAATCCGTATCCGCCCTGTCCATGCTGCGTTTGATCCCCGATCCGCCGGGCCGTATTATGGGTGGTAAGATTAAGTTCGACGGCCAGGATCTGCTGGAGCTGGACAATGAAAGCATGCGCCAAGTCCGGGGCCGTGATATCGCCATGGTGTTCCAGGAACCCATGACCTCGTTGAATCCGGTGTTGAGCATTGGCCGGCAATTGACGGAAACCCTGGAACAACATCTGAATAGCAACAAAGAAGAGTCTCAGGCCCGCGCCATTGAATTGCTGGGTCTGGTAGGCATTTCGGAACCACAACGCCGTCTGCGGCAATATCCCCATCACCTCTCAGGCGGGATGCGCCAACGGGTGATGATTGCGATGTCCCTGGCCTGCAATCCAAAACTGATTATCGCGGATGAGCCGACGACAGCCCTGGACGTCACCATTCAGGCACAAATTCTGGAATTGATGAAGGATTTGACCCGGCGACTGGGTGTTGCTCTGATCATCATCACCCATAACCTTGGTGTCGTGGCCCGTTATGCCGACCGGGTCAATGTAATGTATGCCGGACGCATTGTGGAAAGCGGCAACGCAGCCGATATCTATCACCGCCCCGGCCACCCCTACACACGCGGGCTGTTAAAATCGGTCCCACGCCTGGATCAACCTCGGGGGGAGCGCTTGATACCCATCGTTGGCCACCCGCCCGACATGACGCAATTGGGCGCAGGCTGTGCCTTCCTGCCGCGATGTCCCTATGCGGTTGATCGCTGTCACCATGAACGACCGGAGCTGGAAACGATTGGCGACGGTCACAGATCCGCCTGTTGGCAGCGCGACGAACTGGATAAGGGGGCGGCAGCATAATGAGCATGACCATGCCAGAAGCAAAGGCAGATACGGCGGCACCTTTGTTACAGGTCCGCAATCTGAAAATGCATTTTCCGGTCACCGATGGGATGCTGGTGCAACGGACCGTCGCGCAAGTAAAAGCGGTTGATGGCATCAATTTTGATATCATGCCCGGCGAAACGTTGGGTTTGGTTGGCGAGTCCGGTTGCGGCAAATCCACCACCGGGCGCTGTATCCTACAGCTGGAAACACCAACCGATGGTCAGATCCTGTACGACGGTGCGGACCTGAACCTTATGGGGCGGGCCGATCTGGCAGCCATGCGGCGCAAGATCCAAGTCATCTTTCAAGACCCCTTTAGTTCGTTAAATCCACGCATGAAAATTGGCGACATTATTGGCGAGCCCTTGGCTGTGCACCGTATCGAGCCCAATTCTGCGGACCGCGCCAAACGGATCGCGGAATTACTGACGGTTTGCGGTCTAAGCCCGAAGATGGCCGACCGCTATCCACACGAGATGTCCGGCGGCCAGCGGCAGCGGGTCGGCATCGCGCGCGCCCTGTCCATGAAGCCGGAATTCATCATTTGTGATGAGGCGGTATCCGCCCTTGATGTGTCTATCCAGGCCCAGGTGATCAACCTGTTGGAGGATCTGCGGGAGGAATTTGATCTAACCTATCTGTTTATCGCCCATGACCTGTCCGTGGTGCGACATTTGTGCCACCGGGTCGCGGTGATGTATTTGGGCAAAATCGTTGAACTGGCGCCATGTGATGACTTGTTCGACAATCCTCTGCACCCCTATACCCAGGCCCTGTTGAATGCTGTGCCCGTGCCCGACCCAACAATTGAGGCGGGTCGTGAACATCATTTGGTCAAGGGCGAAGTCCCCAGCCCCATGAACCCGCCGTCGGGCTGTGTCTTTCATCCACGCTGCGCCGTAGCGGTTGATAATTGTTCCGGCCCGGTGCCGCAATTACGGGAATTGCGCCCTGGACATTGGGTTGCATGCGGTGAAGCTAGTTGAGGTAAAATTTCGCGCGTAATTGCGAATGTGAGGTTTCTTAAGGATTTTATGAATTGCGTCAAAGTGGCGCATAAATAGCCGGCAAAAAAACCGGCGCAAACGGGAGGCAATAACAATGCGATTTAATGGCTTAAAAAAAGCCGCCATGATAGGACTTGGGACTGCAATTGGTGCAGGCTTTGCCCTATCGGCAGAGGCGGAGACGCCGAAAAAAGGCGGTATACTGAACATCGTGGTGGGTAGTAAAATCCCATCCTATGACGGGCATCGTGAAAACACGTTCGGCATGATCCATCCGATCCGGCCGTTTTACAGCCTGCTGATCCGGATCAATCCGGAAAACCCGTCCTCGCCGACGGATTTCGTCTGTGACCTATGCGAAGGCGCAGTGCCAAATCCAACAGATGACGGCAAAACCTATGTCTTCAAGATCCGCACGGGCGTAAAATTCCACAACGGCGCGCCTTTAACCTCTAAAGACATTAAGGCATCGTTCGACAAGATCGTCTTCCCAGCCGCGGGTGTGCCCTCTTCGCGCAAAGCCTTCTTTAAGATGGTGGACAAGATCGAGGCGCCTGACGACACCACCTTTATCTTTAAATTGAAGTATGCCTCATCCGGCTTTATCCCGGCTGTCGCAACCCCCTTCAATTTCATCTATTCGAAGGCAGATTTGGACAAACACGGCTCCGAATGGCACACCAAGAACATCAATGGCTCGGGTGCCTTCAAGTTTGTTGAGCATCAACCTGGTGCGCACGTCATGGGGGCCCGTTATGATGGTTATCATCATGCCGGCAGACCTTATCTGGATGGTTACAAGGCAATTTCGGCACCAAAAATGGCCACACGTCTGAATGCCATTCGCGGCGGTCGTGCAGACATTGAATTCCGCGGCTTTCCACCAAAGGCCCGTGACGATCTGGTCAAAGCCCTGGGTGATAAGATCACCGTGCAGGAAAGTGACTGGAACTGTGCCTTGTTCTTCACCGCCAACCATACCCGCAAGCCATTTGATGACGCCCGCGTTCGCCGGGCTTTGTCCCTGGCCGTGGATCGGTGGTCGGGTTCCAAGTACCTGTCAAAGATCGCTATTGTGAAAGCGGTTGGCGGCATCGTCTATCCCAGCCATCCTTTGGCAGCGACTTCGGCCGAGTTGGAAAGCATTGCCGGTTTCGGTCGTGACATCAAAGCCAACCGGGCGGAAGCCAGACGATTGTTGAAAGAAGCGGGCCAGGAAAATCTCTCCTTTACCCTGCTGAACCGTGGTGTTGACCAGCCTTACAAAATCGTCGGCACCTGGTTGATCGATCAATGGCGCAAAACAGGCATCAAAGTGAAACAGGATGTGAAGCCCACGGGCCCCTTCCTGGATAGCCTGCGTAAAAAGAAAGATTTCGATGTTTCCATCGATTTCAACTGCCAGTCCGTCATCAATCCCGTTGTCGATGCCTCCAAGTTCCTGGGTAGCGCCGGCAACAACTATGGTCAATATGATGATCCGGAATTGGAAGCCATGTTCGACAAGATGAACCAAGAAGGCGATCCGAAAAAAGTACGCGAATTGATCCGCGCGTACGAAAAACGGGTTCTCGATGATGAGGCCCATATGGCGCTGACCATGTGGTGGTACAAGATCAACCCTCACCGTTCCTACGTGAAGGGTTGGAAGATTGCGCCATCCCATTATCTGAACCAGTCCTTGGATAACATCTGGTTGGATAAGTAAGACCGTTACTATTCCGGTGCATATGGCCCATCGCCCAGATTTTGGGCGATGGG
>JAPKBD010000043.1 GCA_028824965.1 Alphaproteobacteria bacterium
GAGTTATCCACAGGACTTGATCCTAACGATTACTTGGAAGATTTTGCATGACTGATCGGAATATGGCGGACGATGCAGACGTTTCGGGCGAGCCGGTCGAAGGTATTGGCCGGCGTCTGGGAAAGTCTCGAGGATTGCATTTGCAGCAGATAGCTGATGGCGAAGACCAGGAAAAGGCCTATAGCGGCGTCGGCGCAGATCTGCGGGCGGAGCGGCAGCGGCGACAACTGTCTCTGGTAGATGTCTCGGCCACCTTGCGGATCCAAAAGACATATCTAGAAGCGCTGGAAGAAGGGCGTGCCTCTGATCTGCCGGGGCCGACCTATGCCATCGGGTTTTTGCGAACCTACAGCGAATTTCTCGGCTTGGATGGCGATGAAGTGATCCGCCAGTTTAAGCGGGAGGCGACCTTAACGCCCACAGAGCGGCGATTGGTTTTCCCCGAACCTCTTGAAGAGGCGCGCCGCCCTGGTCGGAGCCTGGCTTTGATTTCACTGGTTGTCGCCGTTGCGGTTTATGGCGCCTGGATTTTTTTGGAGCGTCGAGACCTTCAACCCATAGAGTTCGTGGCGGAGCCACCGCAACGGCTGGCGCCCTATCAGACCGCGACCCCGGGCGTTAAGACGACCACAACGCCTCAGGCTGCGATGACATCTGTGGCACCTGTGACAACGCCAACAGCTAGCACAAATCTTCCTGTTGAGACTGAAGTTAAGGCGGACCTGCCGCAAACGATGCCGGAACCAGAACTAAAAGCTGCATCAGACATTGCGCCTGCCACGGCAACAATGACGTCTCCGGCAGTACCTGCTCCCGTAGCGGATAAAGAATTGACGCCTGGTGAAGGGGAACGTGTGGCCGCCGCTGATGTAAGTGGCATGGCCAGTACGTCAGAGCAGCCGGGGATAAAGCCACTCGGGCAGACCATGACAAAGGCCACCCAGGTCGGGACGGTTGAGAGTGCATCAGAAACTGCAGCAACTGCACCATTGGAAACGACGGCGGCAATTCCAGACACGACGCCTGCTGCCGCCGACACCAAAACAGATGCACAAGCCGCTGCATCAAGTGAACCTGTGTCGCCAGTCACACCAGTCACCCCGGCGGTGAAGGATATCGCCAGTTCCGAGAAATCCATGCCTGCGCCGACACCAGAGCCCGCGCCAGCAGTACGTGAGGGCAGTGATGTCGATACGGCGCCCGCGATGCCGTCAATCCAGGTCGCGGTTACACCACCCCCCGCACCTGTCGCACCGCCCGCGCCTGTCGCGCCGGTACGTCCCCTGGCGGAAGGCCGCGGGGATGAGGCAGCGGACCAGAATGCCTTGCAAAATGATGGGCCGTCGTCCCAGGCCAATGCTATCGATAGTTTAGGTTATCGCCCGCAGATTTATGGCGCATCAAATCGAGATGTTCGCATTGTCCTGCGGGCGCGGGCCGAATCCTGGGTTCAGATACAAGGTGCCAACAATGAATTGCTGCTGACCCGCATGTTGCGCGCGGGCGACAGTTATCGTGCCCCTAATCGCATGGACCTGGTGTTGATGACAGGCAATGCAGGGGCCATTGAAATCATCATGGATGGTGAGGCTTTGGGGACGTTGGGTCCCATTGGGCAGGTCCGCCGCAATATCAAATTGAATGTGGATCAGCTGAGCGCGCAATTACAAGACACAAATCGGCCCAGCCCTTAGGGAATTTTCTTCGGCATAAATCTTGATCTTGTCTGTTATCGGCAACAAATTATTGCTATTGCATCCCTCATATGGGCAATCATTGATGTTTGCCGCACCTAACCATCACGAGCGTCGAAAGCAGAGGGCCTATCATGAGCCTGCGTCCCTATCGCGATATTTACCGCCGAACCAGCCGCAAGGTACATGTGGGTAACGTTGCCGTTGGCGGCGACGCGCCCATAAGCGTGCAGTCCATGACGACGACATTGACCCACGACGTTCCCGCGACTGTGGCGCAGATCCACGAGTTGGAGGCGGCAGGCGCCGATATAGTTAGGGTTTCCTGCCCGGATGAGGCCTCGTCCCTAGCCTTACGGCAAATTGTTGATCAAACCACTGTGCCAATTATCGCTGACATTCACTTTCATTATAAGCGCGCGCTTGAGGCTGCGGACAATGGTGCCGCCTGCCTTCGCATCAACCCTGGCAATATTGGTGCTGAAAGCCGCGTGCGCGAAGTGGTGCGGGCAGCGCGTGCCAACGGCTGTTCCATGCGTATTGGGGTCAATGCGGGCAGTCTGGAGCGGGATCTGCTGGAACGTTATGGCGAACCGTGTCCCGAGGCCATGGTGGAAAGCGCCCTGAACCATGCCCGCCTTTTAGAAGACAACGGTTTTGAAGACTTCAAAATCTCCGTCAAGGCATCCGATGTCTTCCTCTCCGTCGCGGCTTACCACGCCCTGGCAGAAGCATGCGATTATCCCCTGCATCTTGGTATCACCGAGGCAGGTGCCCTGCGTGGCGGAACGGTTAAATCATCGATCGGCCTGGGCAGTTTGTTGTGGGCTGGGATTGGCGATACCATTCGGGTCTCCCTGTCTGCCGATCCAGTGGAAGAAATCCATGCCGGTTTCGAAATCCTGAAATCATTGGGCCTGCGCCATCGGGGTGTTTCTATTGTCAGCTGCCCATCGTGCGCGCGCCAAGCCTTTCCCGTGATCAAAACCGTGGAAGCGTTGGAGCAACGCCTGGCCCATATCTCAACGCCGGTGACCTTGTCCATCATGGGCTGTGTTGTGAACGGCCCCGGTGAGGCGCGGGAAACCGATATTGGTGTCACAGGTGGCGGTAAGGGCAACCATCTGGTCTATCTACGCGGCGTTGCCGATCACAAAATCCACGATGAAGGCTTTGTCGATCATGTGGTGAAGTTGGTTGAGGACAAGGTGGCGGAACTTGAGCTGGCTAAACGGCAAGAGGCCCGGGAGGCTGCTGAAGCCCCGGCAGCTGTCGTGAGTGCGGAGTAAGACGAGAATGGCAAAGATACAATCAGTACGCGGCACCCATGATATTGTCGGTGAGACGGCGGCACGGCACCGCCATGTGGTTGATGTCTCGCGCAACTGCGCCCAGCGTTACGGCTTTGGCGATATTGATACCCCGATATTTGAGTTCACGCCGGTTTTCGCCCGCACCATGGGTGAAGGCTCCGACGTGGTGCGCAAGGAGATGTATTCTTTTACTGATCGTGGCGGCGAGGATATCACTTTGCGCCCGGAATTCACGGCTGGGATTTGCCGGGCCTTTATTTCAGGCGGGATGCAGCAGGATCTACCCCTGAAATTATTCGCCCATGGCCCAGCCTTTCGCTACGAACGACCACAAAAAGGCCGCCTGCGCCAATTCCATCAGATCGATGCGGAGATATTGGGCGTCGAAGGCCCCGGCGCGGATGTTGAGATTATTACCCTGGGGGCTGAAATCCTCCACGATCTGGGCGTTCTGGATCGTTGTGTGTTGGAGCTGAATACCCTGGGCGATCTGGAAAGCCGGCAGATTTATCGTGATGCCTTGGTGGCCTACTTTTCTGATCACAAGGATAATTTATCGGAAGACAGCGTTGACCGTCTGGTCCGCAATCCCCTGCGAATACTGGATTCCAAGGACGACGGTGATCAGAAAATTGTCGTCGACGCGCCCTTGATGACGGAATATCTGAACCAACAATCCCAGGATTTTTTCGCCGCCGTGTGTGAGGGTCTGGATACCTTGGGCATTACCTATAACCTGAACCAACGCTTGGTGCGGGGCCTGGATTATTACACCCATACGGCCTTTGAATTCGTCACCGATGCCTTGGGGTCCCAGGGCGCGGTCATTGCCGGTGGCCGCTATGACGGACTGATTAAGATGTTGGGTGGGCCGCAAACCCCCGGTATCGGCTGGGCGGGGGGGATTGAGCGTCTGGCTATGTTGGCTGCATATGCGCCTGAACCAATCCGTCCCATTGCCTTTGTGCCCATGGGTGAGGCGGCGGAACGTATGGCTCTTGTGTTATGCCACGCCCTGCGCCGGGACGGCCATTCCGTCGATATGGCATTCCGCGGAAATTTGAACCGGCGTCTCAAACGCGCCAACAAAATCAACGCTTGTGTCGCGCTGATCCTGGGCGATGATGAAATTGCCAAAGGTATGATAACCGTGCGGGATTTGGATGAAGGCGGGCAGGAAAACGTAGACCTGGACGCCATAGGGCTGCATCTGCGAAAATTGATCTCATGATTAGTGAAGAACAAATTGACGGAATTATAAAACGCCTAGGGGAGCTGGAGGCGATGATGGCCTCTGGCGGTTCCAGCGAAGATTTCGTGCGCCTCTCGAAGGACTATGCGGAACTGTCCCCGGTCGCAAAAACGGCCCAGACTGTCCTGGATCTGCGCACAGAGATTGCGGATCTGGGTGGCATGGTTGCAGACGCGGATAGTGATGCCGAAATGCGGGAGCTGGCGATCGAGGAAATGGCCGAAGCACGGGACCGTCTGCCTGGTTTGGAGAGCGATCTGCAACTTGCCATGTTGCCCCGTGACGCCGCAGATACCAAAAACGCTATATTGGAAGTCCGCGCCGGAACAGGGGGTGATGAGGCCGCGTTGTTCGCGGCTGATCTGCTGCGCATGTATCAACGCTATGCGGAAATCAACGGTTGGAAGTTTGAGTTGATGGACGTCAGCGGCTCTGATCTGGGTGGTATTCGCGATGCGGTTGCCTCGATCTCAGGCCGGGGTGTGTTTGCCAAGTTGAAATACGAATCCGGCGTTCACCGGGTTCAAAGGGTGCCAGAGACGGAATCTCAAGGCCGCATCCATACCTCCGCCGCCACTGTGGCCGTGCTGCCGGAGGCTGAGGAAGTGGATATCGACATCAATCTGTCCGACCTGCGTATTGACACCTATCGTGCTCAAGGGGCCGGTGGCCAGCATGTTAACAAGACCGATTCTGCTATTCGCATCACCCATCTGCCCACGGGTGTTGTGGTCACGCAACAGGACAACAAGTCCCAGCATAAAAACCGTGCCAAGGCCATGAAAGTGTTGCGCGCCCGCCTGTATGATGCCGAGCGGCAAAAGGTCGAGGGGGAGCGTGCCTCCGCCCGTAAGGAACAGGTCGGCAGTGGCGATCGTTCCGAACGTATCCGAACCTATAATTACCCCCAAGGCCGGGTCACAGATCATCGCATCAATCTGACCATGTATAAGCTGGACAAGATGATGAACGGTGAAGCGGTGGACGAAGTGGTCGATGCGCTGATTGCCGACCATCAGGCAAGCTTGCTTGCCGATCTGGAAGATCATGGCTGATGACGGCCATGGTTTGTCAGGGCCATTACTCGGGTCGACTTTACGCCAGGCCCTGACCGGGGCCGGCCAAATATTGCGTCATGCAGGCGTTGATGATCCAATGCTTGATGCGGGTCTGCTGTTGGCCCACGCCATTCAGGGTGATCGCCTTACCCTGATTAAAGACCCCCAACGCACTTTGTCTGAAGCCGAGGCACAGACTTTTGATGGTTTGATCACCGCCCGGGCAGCACGTCAGCCGGTATCACGCCTATTGGGCCGGCGGGAGTTTTGGAGCCTTGATCTGGCGGTTGACGATGCGGTCCTGGATCCCCGCCCTGACAGCGAAACCATTGTCTCTGCCGCCTTGGCGCACCTGCCTCAAATTGATGGGTCCTACAGGATCGTAGATTTTGGCACCGGGTCAGGGTGCCTGTTGCTGGCCCTGTTAATGGAGCGGGGTAATGCCTGGGGTCTGGGTGTGGATCTGTCGCCCGCCGCCGCCACCCTGGCCAAAACCAATGCGCTATCCTTGGGGCCGGAGCTGTCGGCGCGCGCAGCATTCGCGGTTGGGGATTGGGGGCAAAGTCTGACAGGTGGCCCGGGTGCCCCTGGCCTATTTGACCTGATCGTTAGCAATCCACCTTATATTCCCACGGCGGATATTGCTGGTCTTGAGCCGGAGGTCCGTCGCCATGATCCCGCCCTGGCCCTGGATGGTGGCAGCGATGGTTTGGCTGCATATCGGGCCCTGATGCCGGCGCTGCCCCATCTGCTTGACCCCAAGGGTCATGCGGTTTTGGAATGCGGTCAGGGGCAAATTCCAGCCCTTGAAATGATCGCCGTAGCTGCCGGATTACAGGTGCTCAGCCGTCATGCGGATATGGCTGGAATTGACCGTTGCTTGGTTGTTGCACAAAAATGACAAAAAAGGGTTGGTTTTTCCGCGCGTAACCGCTAGGTTCAATATCGAACGGCAAGGAACGGCCATCACGAACGGAAAATATACTGTCGTGACCGGACGGGCGGTTCCCAAAAGACATACCCACATTGCAGTCCGGATATCTGAGGCTCGAATTTTAGAGCCATAATTTTTCAGACAACCCCAATGCAAATGGCATGTCTTGGTTCAATCGAAGGCATCGGTGAATAACTCAGCCTCTGGCAATCCAGGGGTTGGCTTTTAAATAGGTGATGCCGGTTTGATGGATTGAACCTGGGGGCCATGAATTGGCGTTCATTTGTAGACACAAATCAAGACGGTGTTATGAGACAGAACGGACCTCAAAGAAGGGGACGTAGCCGTCCCAGCGGTCGCAGGGGCAGCTTCAACAACTCCCCAAATAGAAGCTTTGACAGTAGCGGTCCGGAAGTGAAAATCCGGGGTACGGCGTCTACGGTATATGAAAAGTACCAGACGCTGGGACGCGATGCGATGCTGTCGGGTGACCGCGTTGCTGCGGAAAGTTACCTACAACATGCGGAACATTATTACCGCGTGATGCAGGCTGCCAAGCAGCAACAGCAGGCCAGCGAAGGCGAACAACGCGAGACCCGCGAGAATCGGGACGGCCGTGACGGTCGGGCCGATAACCGCGATGGTCGCGATGGTCGTGGTCGGGGCCAACAAATTCGTGGCGGGCGCGGCAGCGAGAACTCGGCAAACCCCCATAACGAAGCCAACAGCGAAAACAATGGCGAAAACAGTGGCGAAAATGGCAGCGGTCAGAATACTGCTCCCACCGAGGAAGCTATTGTTACAGGTCCTGACGGCGTACGGATTGAATCTAACGTTGAAATTCTGGAACCAGTAGATTTTTCTGATCAAGCAGAAGCAGATTCTTCTGATCAGATGGAAGATGCGGATCCGGTCATTGAGACTGATGACGCAGAGGCCGATGCCACGAATGATGTTGTACGCGCGGCACCGATGAACCCGGCTGAATTGGCGGCAATGTCGGAAAGCAGCCGCAAACCACGTAGCGCGCGTCGTGCTAGCAAAACCACCGATGAAGCAGCAGATTCGGAGGCAGCACCACGCCGTCAACCAAGACGACGGCGTCGTCCGGCGGCAGCAGTTGAAGCGAGCGAGACGCCCGTTGAAACAACAGATGTGCCGGTCGCAGTGCCTGTTGAGGTGCCAGTTGCGGCACCCATTGTCGAAGCAGTTGTAGAGAAAGTTGAGGCAGCTCCGGCCGTGACCGAGGAAGTCGAATAGCCATGCGTTATCTGCTTAGCCGCCCGTTGATAAACCTATTGGTGATGTAATGGTGTCACCCTGGTTGATTGTGCCGCCCTGGATGACCTCCACGTAGATGCCCATATCTGCATGGCCGAATGCCTGTTGCAATTGCAGCGGTATGTTTAGGTCCCGGTTTGCTGTTTCCAAATTAACGTTGGTTGCCGCACAGCGTTGAATTCTGGACGTGGCACGCACGATGACACCGTTGCCAATTTCAAATTCGGATCCGCACCAATCAAATTCCTGCCAGGGCAGGCCCGTGTCAAAATACAGATTGCCGCGAAATCGTAAGGGGTCGATAGGCGTTTTCATCACCCGCTCCAACTCCCGCAACGATGATATATTGATCAGCGACAGGCATTGTTTGGGCACATCGGAAAAGCTGTGCAGGGGATTTCCCGGCATCTGGCCACGCACCAATTTGGGGCTGCCGCGCACCTCCCCGCCTAGATAGCCGGCGAAAAACTGTTCGATCATTTGCCGACCCACGGGCTGGTCAAGGCGACCACGGGCCACCTGTTTGCCATCACGCTCTATCACCAGTTCCTGGGTATCTTCCACATACCGGCTTCGTAAGGCAGCCAGACGCTCATTCCGGGCCAGCATCAAAAATTTGCCTTTGGGCATAAATTTTGGCTGTGTTGCATCAAAATCGGTCGAGCCGTGGGCAATGGCAAAGGCGCGATCAAGTGGAATGGCACGGCCTGGCGACAGCTTGACCTTCGACATAGGCTCCGGGCTAAGGCCTTTGATGGGATAGCGAAAAATTTGTGCAATGCGGCTCATGAGTCTCTCAAATAAAAACTGCTGTTTTCTGTGCACTAGAGCAATTTTCAATCAATTGGAACAGCTCTTGCGGTCCAAGTGACTGGTTCAATTGCTCTTCTCTTAAGAATCCATGCATGTTTAAAGGAAACATGCTTTGGAACCTTGTGTTGCGCTTCGGCAATACCATATTTATGAAATGTTATGAGCTGCCGTGGTTGCTTCATAGAAGGACCGGGCATTGACTGCAAGGCGTTGATGGCTGACTTGCGTATACTGATTACGGAGTGGCCCGAAAGCGCGCTTTAAGGAAGCCTAGAATGGATTTCGAAAAATATACAGAACGTAGCCGTGGATTTGTCCAGGCGGCACAAACCCTGGCGCAACGGGCGGGCCATCAACAATTCACGCCGCAGCATCTGCTGAAGGTTTTACTTGATGACGAAGAGGGTATGGCCACCTCGCTCATCATTGCAGCTGGTGGCGATGCGACTGCAGCACGGGCGGCCAATGAAGCGGCCCTGGCAAAATTGCCAAAGGTCGAAGGCAGTGGTGCCGGACAGCTTTATATGGCACCCGAAACCGCGCGCTTGTTTGAGGCAGCGGAACAGGTTTCTGAAAAGGCCGGCGACAGCTTTGTCACCGCGGAACGTCTGTTGTTGGCATTGGCGCTGGCCACCTCCACCTCCGCTGCGGCCTCCCTGGAAAAATCCGGCGTCACACCACAGAACCTGAACAGCGCTATCAATGATCTGCGCAAGGGCCGGACGGCGGATAGCGCCACGGCGGAAAATGCCTACGATGCCCTGAAGAAATACGCCCGCGATCTGACCGAAGCTGCCCGGATGGGTAAGTTGGACCCTGTCATTGGCCGGGACGAAGAAATTCGCCGCACCATACAGGTGTTGTCCCGGCGGACCAAGAATAACCCGGTCCTGATCGGTGAACCTGGTGTTGGCAAAACGGCCATTGTTGAGGGCCTGGCCATTCGCATCATGAATGGTGATGTGCCAGAAAGTCTGCAAAACAAAAGCCTGCAGGTGCTGGACCTGGGCGCCCTGATCGCCGGTGCGAAATTCCGTGGGGAGTTTGAGGAACGCTTGAAGGCTGTCTTGGCCGAAGTGGAGGCAGCTGACGGCGAGGTCGTTCTGTTCATCGATGAACTGCACACCCTGATTGGTGCGGGCGCTGCGGAAGGCTCCATGGATGCCTCTAATCTATTGAAGCCTGCCCTGGCGCGGGGGGAATTGCATTGCGTTGGTGCCACCACATTGGATGAATATCGCAAGCACATCGAAAAGGATGCCGCATTGGCCCGTCGTTTTCAGCCGGTCATGGTGTTGGAGCCGACGGTGGAAGACACCATTTCTATCCTGCGCGGCCTGAATGAAAAGTACGAACTGCACCACGGGGTCCGTATCTCGGACGGTGCCTTGGTTGCGGCGGCAACATTGTCGAACCGCTATATCACGGATCGGTTTCTGCCCGATAAAGCCATCGATTTGATGGACGAGGCGGCCAGCCGCATCCGCATGGAAATGGATTCCAAGCCAGAGGAAATTGATGAGCTGGACCGCCGTATCATCCAGCTGAAGATTGAGCGGGAGGCGTTGAAGAAAGAGGATGACGAGGCATCCCGTGATCGACTGCAGAAGCTGGAGGGTGAATTGGAGGCGTTGGAAAACCGCTCTGCCCAACTAACGGCTGCCTGGCAGGGTGAAAAGGAACGCCTTGGTGAGGCGCAGGAGCTGAAGGAACAGCTGGACCATGCCCGGTTGGAGGCAGACACAGCCCAGCGCCAAGGCGATTTGGGTAAGGCGTCAGAGCTGACATATGGCGTCATCCCTGATTTGGTCAAACGCATTGAGGATGCGGAAACCCTGGGCGCGAACCAGAATAGTGCGATGTTGCGCGAAGCGGTGGGGGAAGAAGATATCGCCGCCGTCGTTGCCCGCTGGACCGGCATTCCGGTGGAAAAAATGATGGCCGGCGAACGCGACAAACTGTTGGCGATGGAAGACCGCCTGGGTGACCGTGTGATCGGCCAGGATGAGGCGCTATTCGCCGTGTCCAACGCTGTGCGCCGGGCCCGCGCCGGATTGCAGGATCCATCGCGCCCCATTGGTTCCTTCCTGTTCCTGGGCCCCACGGGCGTGGGCAAGACGGAATTGTGCAAGTCATTGGCGGAATTTCTATTCGATGATGAACATGCCATCACGCGCATCGATATGTCCGAGTATATGGAGAGGCATGCGGTGTCCCGTCTGATAGGCGCGCCGCCCGGCTATGTCGGCTATGACGAAGGCGGTACCTTGACCGAGGCCGTGCGCCGACGCCCCTATCAGGTTGTATTGTTTGACGAGGTGGAAAAAGCTCACCCGGATGTCTTCAATGTATTACTGCAAGTGCTTGACGATGGCCGTATGACCGATGGTCAGGGCCGCACGGTGGATTTCACCAATGCGATTATTGTCCTGACATCGAACCTGGGCTCTGAACATCTGGCAGCCCTGGCCGATGGCGAGGATTCAGACGCTGCCCGTGGCGATGTCATGGCCATGGTGCAATCCCACTTCCGCCCGGAATTCCTCAACCGCCTGGACGAGATCATCCTTTTCCACCGCCTGGCGCGGGAACATATGGGCAGTATCGTGGATATTCAGCTGCGCCATCTGACGGCTCTGTTGGCGGACCGGCAGTTAGGGCTGACCCTGGATGCCTCGGCCCGGGATTGGTTGGCCAAGGCCGGTTATGACCCGGTCTATGGTGCCAGGCCGTTAAAGCGCGTGATCCAGCGGCAGCTGCAAAATCCCCTGGCGAACCTAATCCTGGAAGGTGTGGTTGGTGATAATGAAACCGTCAATGTCTCCGCCACCGAAGGCGGCCTGACCATCAATGATCGTTTAATCGAGGCAGCCTAGCGCCCATGTTCTTGCGATCCATTCGCTTGAGCTGGATGGCCAAAAGCGCTGCTTCAACTGCGTAACCGGCCATCCAGCCGGCCAGCCCGATGATCACGGCATTGGCGGAGACGAAATATAGTGTTGTGGATACGATGATCGCGGCCACGGCAATCCTGGTCATGCCACTGACGGCAAGCATCGTTGTGTCTCGGGCACCGGCTAAAAGGCCCCGGAACAGGGCGGAATAGGCCCAGGCAGCCGACATTAAAAAGGCCAACTTTAGGGCGGGCAGGCAATAGGATCGAAGCTCCGGCTTCAGGCCCATGGCATCGACCAGGACATATTTCTCCAACGATGTATGAAACAGGATAAAGCCAACGAGGCCGAAAAATCCGATCAGGTGCAGGGTAAAGATAAAGATCGGACGACGGTCCGAAATAACCTTCACCAGAGTTTGTGCGGTTTGGAGCAAATTTCGCATCGGGCTCATCAACAGGCTGACCAGGCCATAAACGATGGAATAGGCGGCCAGCGCCAGATCCGGGTTCGCCGTCATACCAAGGAAGATGCTGATGGTCATCATCACCCCCATTTCGGCGGAGACATTCATCATCAAAGGCCAGGAGAAACGCCATTGCGCAGCCAACCCAGGGGGCGTTTCAGAACCCGCCTCGGTTCCCTCGGGCATCTTCCGATACAAGCTTCGGGCAAATACAAGGGCTACTATGGTTTCGAAGATCATGCACAAAACCAGGGCGGCGGCACCCACCATGGCACCGGATAGGAATTTCGGCAGCACGACCAACGAAACGCCAAGGGAGGCGAGGCGCACCAAGGTGGCATAGGTGATGAACATGGTGCGGCGATGCATCAATATGATGCCGAAACAAATCGATCGTGTGATCAGGACAGGCGCGCTCAACGACAACAAAAACGTCGTTGTCTTTGCCTGTGCCACCACAGCATCAGATGCCCCGAACAGGCTGCCATAGGCCCAGTCACCCAGGGACGTGAAGGCAACAAGCTGTGCGATGGTCCAGGGCACGGCCACGATCAAAACCATAAACTTGGCGAGGGGTGCAAGCGCCCGTTTGGTCTTCATATACGACAGAGTGAGGAGGGAGCAGACTTCCGTACTCGATGACAGGGCGAAATACAGCGTAAAGGCCACATGAAACGCTGCCAGGGTAACATTCTGATCTGGTGAGCGGGCCAGGGCTGCATTGATCACCGACTTCGAGATCATGTTCAGCTCTGTCATAAAGACGAGCGGCACGAAAAAACCATAGGCAACGCGAAGCGTGACGGCTTCGCTTAGGCCTTCAGTTGTGGGGGAGCCTGATGTGTTGATGGCTATTCTGCCAACTCCGGCATATCGCGATAAATCTCCAACGCTTCCGGATTGGCCAGGGCTTCGCGGTTCTTCACCGGGCGGCCATGGATGACTTCCGTCACCGCTAGTTCCGTGATCTTGCCGTTGACTGTGCGGGGAATATCGCTGACCTGCAAAACCTTGGCTGGTAAATGCCGGGGCGATGCGCCGGTCCGGATTTTTGTCTTAATGCGGCTGATCAGATCATCATCCAGGGTGAAGCCGGGACGCAGGATGACAAACAAAATGATGCGGGTATCGCTGTCCCATTGCTGGCCGATCACCAGGCCCTCCAGCACTTCGTCCAACTGCTCCACCTGGCGATAGATCTCCGCCGTGCCGATACGCACACCGCCTGGGTTCAGGGTGGCGTCGGAGCGGCCATAGACCACCATGCCGCCATGTTCCGTGAACGACACCCAGTCGCCATGCCGCCAGACGTTGGGATAGACATCAAAATAGGCGGCGTGATAGCGGCTGCCGTCGTCATCCTTCCAAAACCCGATGGGCATACAGGGAAAGGGGGCGGTGCAGACCAACTCGCCTTGATCAAGTTCCTCTGCCTGGCCGTTTTCGTTAAAGATCTCCACCTTCATGCCCAGGCTGGGGGCCTGGATCTCGCCGCGCCAGACCGGCAGGATCGGCACCCCGCCCATGAAGCAGGAGACGATATCCGTGCCGCCGCAGATGGAGGCGAGATGGATGTCGCCTTTAATTTTTTCATAAACATAGTCGAAGCCCTGGGGCGACAAGGGGGAGCCGGTGGACAACAACGCCCGCATTTTCGAAAGATCGTGGGTTTCCACAGGCGCAATGCCGGCCTTGGCAATGGAATCCAGCCATTTGGCGGAAGTGCCGAAATGGGTCGCGCCCTCTGCCTGGGCGAAATCGAACAGGATATTGCCGTCCGGATGGGCGGGCAGGCCGTCATACAGCAGGATCGTCGCTTTCGAGGCCAGGGCTGTAACCAGCCAATTCCACATCATCCAGCCGCACGTGGTGAAGAAAAATACCCGGTCGCCGGGGCGCACGTCGGCGTGTAATTGATGCTCTTTTAGATGCTGCAACAAGGTGCCGCCGACACCGTGCACGATGCATTTCGGCGCACCCGTCGTGCCTGACGAATACATGATGTAAAGGGGTGCATTAAAGGGCAGCCGCGTATACTCAATCTCCCCGCCCTCAAAGGGCGCTACGAAATCATCCAACAGTACAGCGTTGGATAAACCATCCAGAGGAGGCGTCTCGCGCATATAGGGGATGACGACCAATTGTTCCAGATCAGGCAGTTGCGCCGTGATGCCCTTGACCTTTTCCAGGCAGTCGAATTCCTTGCCGCCATAGAAATAACCGTCGCCGACGAACAGCACCTTTGGTTCGATCTGACCAAAGCGATCCAATACGCCCTGGATGCCGAAATCCGGTGAGCAGGAGGACCAGACAGCGCCGAGGGAGGTGGTGGCTAACATGGCGACCACAGTTTCGGGCAGGTTGGGTAAAAATCCCGCAACCCGATCACCCACGCCCACGCCCCTGGCACGCAATGCCTGTTGCAGTCGGCTGACCGCCAATTTTAGATCATCATGGCTTAGGCGTCGTTTGACGCGGTCTTCGCCCCAGAAAATGATCGCAGGTTCGCTGCCTTCGCCACGAAGCAGATTTTCCGCGAAATTCAGACGCGCCTCCGGAAACCATTCCGCCCCCGGCATGGCGTCGCCATTACGCAGGCCAATCTTGCCCCTCGTGGCGGCACGCACACCGCAGAAATCCCAGACAGTGGACCAGAAATCCTCCCGCCGATTGACCGACCACGCATGCAGGGCGGCATAATCGGCGATCTCCTCATTCCAAGAATGATTAACTTCGGTCATGAAGCGGCCCATGTTGGTGCTGGCAGCCTCTAGATCGTTCAGCTGCCACATTGGTTGCGGTTCAGTCTCGGGCGTCTGGCTCACATTACTCTCCTCAGTTCAGGGCCTGAGTTTACGCTTCCACCACATTGCTGCAACCCAGCCATGCGTCTCTGGTGGTGGTTTCCTTAACCACTGGGCGCTATGTTGCCGCCATGCAATCGGAAATTCGAATTAATGGCGGGCCGCAAGGATGACCGCAACGGAACTGCGTGTCCGTGTACTGGGTCTGCCTGCCAATAGTCGTGGCGCGCTGTGGATTATCTTGGCCTGCGTCATGTTCTCCGGCATGACAACGGTGGTGAAGCTATTGGGGGGAACCTTCGATTCCTTTCAGTTGGCATTCTTCCGTGCCCTTTTCGGATTGCTTGCCGTTATGCCATTCTTCTTCCGATTTGGTTTCGCTGTGGTTCGAACATCGCGCCTGAAATTGCAATTGACCCGCGCCGTATGCGGTTCCTGTGCCATGTTGTGCGGCTTTTATTCAATAACCCATCTGCCCTTGGCTGATGCGGTTTCCATCAGTTACGCCCGTGCTTTGTTCATTATTCCTCTAGCCGTGATATTTTTGGGCGAAGTGGTGCGCTTGCGGCGCTGGTCGGCGACCTTGGTCGGATTTGTGGGTGTTATCATCATGATGCGTCCGGGGACCGAGATCGCGCCCGCAACTTTAGTCGCGCTTATGGGGGCGTTTCTAGTTGCCGCTGTCACCATCATGATCAAAAGGCTATCGACTACGGAAAAGCCAGAATCCATGCTGTTCTATTTCGGTGCGGTATCATCCCTTGTGGCCCTGGGACCGGCGCTGATGGTCTGGCGAACCCCCAGCCTAATCGAACTGGTCGTATTGATGGCCATTGGTGCCCTGGGGGCAGCAGGACAATATTGCATGATCCGGGGCTATCGCATTGGTGAGGCGACGGCGCTGCTGCCTTTTGATTACACCCGTCTGCTGTTTGCAGGCGCCATCGGCTTTTTGATATTCACGGAAATACCCGATGTCTGGACCGTGACCGGTGCCATAGTGGTTGCTGCGGCAACCCTGTACATTGGCATTCGAGAGGCGCGTATGGGCAAAAAGTCGGAGCCGATCCCGCCCGCAATCGACCCGCCAGCGGTACCGCGAACCTAGATTTTTTCCAGATATTCCTGCGCCCTTTCGCGATGTTCGGGCGTGATGTATTGGCGGACACGATTGATGGCTATGTACAGCACCGCAGCGTCATCAGTGAAGCCCAGCATGGCGATGAAATCAGGCACCAAATCTACCGGCATGATGAAATACGCCAAAGCGCCCAGCAATATAGCCTTGGCAGAGGTCGGTGTGGCAGGGTCCAGGGCGCAGTAATAGGCGGCCAATAGGTCGGCGTCAAAGGGGATACGCTTTAGAACCCGGCGCACTTTGGGCCAGAAATCCCGTGCCACCCGTGCCGCGTCTTTGGTCATGCGGTTTTTCGCCATAGAGGGCATATGGGCTGTTGCGCTGTATTTGCAATGATTGCCCACCGTCATTGCTCTGACGGTCGCGTTTCTGCTATTGAGCCCGCAACAGATTTTAAAATGATAGGAAGAACAGATCATGCAACTTGATGGACAGATAGCAATCGTGACAGGCGGGGCCTCGGGCCTGGGTGAAGGTACGGCACGGGAATTGGCGTCAGCCGGGGCAAAAGTGGCGATCTGGGATATTCAGGAAGACAAGGGCATGGCCATCGCCAAGGATCTTGGCGGTGTTTTTTGCAAATGCGATGTCACGTCTGAAGACAGCGTCGTCGCGGCCTTAGGTGAAACTAAGGAAGCCTTGGGCACGGCGCGGATTTTGGTCAATTGCGCCGGCACAGGTACGGCAATCAAAACCACATCACGGGGTGCGGCACACCCTCTCGATCAGTTCGAGCGTATTATCAAGATTAATCTGATCGGTACCTTCAATTGCATCCGCCTGGCCACTACCGAAATGGTCGATCTGGAACCCATGGCGGATGGCGAGAGAGGCGTTGTGATCAACACAGCCTCTGTCGCGGCCTACGATGGCCAGGTCGGCCAAGCGGCATATTCCGCATCAAAGGGCGGTATTGTCGGCATGACCCTGCCCATAGCCCGTGACCTGGCGGATAAGGGCATCCGTGTCTGCACCATCGCGCCCGGCATCTTCGAAACACCTTTGTTGGGTACCTTGCCCGAGGACGTGCGCGCATCATTGGCTGCCAGCGTACCGTTCCCGAAGAAGCTGGGTGTCCCTCGCGAATATGCCCAATTGGCCCGACAGATTGTCGAAAACGTCATGCTGAACGGTGAAACCATCCGCCTGGACGGTGCCATCCGCATGGCACCGCGGTAGGCGCACCTGCCAACCGAACCTGCTGTTGACCGTGCGGGGTGATTGCCGCAAAATCTAAGGTTCCAGCACAACGGGGGCTTGGGGGGTCTATGCGGAGCATGACGCTATGATCAGCACACGGGTTTTGTTGTTCGCGGTAGCTTTCTTGATCGCACCTTTTCACGGTGAGGCCCAGGCCGACCGTGGATTGACGGTGCAGCTGCGTGCGACCGAGGCGCGGGATGCGCCTGTGTCCGGTTCCGTTAAGCTGTATGGGACATCCCATGCCTTGGTGACCGGCAATGATGCCTATAGCGGGGCATGGCCGCGGCTTTCGAATGCGGTTCAGGACGCCGGCCTGATCGCGGAGGCTTTGCGGGCCAAGGGTTTCACTGTCACCCTGAAAACCAATCTGACGGGTCTCCAGATGGAGGAGGTTTTTAAAACCTTCTTCTATGAAACAGGCCAGGACCCGGCGGGGCGTCTGTTCCTTTGGTACGCGGGCTACGGCTATTCAGAGCGGAACGAGGGCTATCTGGTTCCCATCGATGCCCCGGACCCATCCGAGACGGCGACGTTTTTGCGCACGGCATTGTCCTTGCGCCGTATGGGGGAATTCGTGCGCGGGGCCAACGCCCTGCATATTCTATCAGTCTTTGATTCCTGTTTTGCCGGGACCATTTTCAATGTGGGCCGGGCCAAACCACCGCCTGCCATCACGCGCGCGACGACGCGCCCGGTAGTGCAATTTTTGACCAGCGGCGATGCCGGGCAGGAAGTGTCCGACGATGGCACATTTCGAAAACTGTTTATCCGCGCCCTGAACGGTGAAGTGCGCGCCGACGGCAATGGCGACGGATATCTGGCGGCAAGCGAGCTTGGCCTATACATGACCAACGCCATCACCAACTATTCCAACGGCGGCCAGACGCCAAGGAATGGCAAACTGAACGATCCGGAATTGGACCGGGGCGATTTCATCTTTCAGGTATCCGCGCCAGCGCCGCCGCCCATCGCCAGAGTTGCGCCGGATCAAGGCGCATCAGAATTACTGTTCTGGGGCACCATAAAGGACAGTACTGATAGCGACGATTACGAGGACTATATTGCGCAATTCCCCAATGGCACCTTTGTCTCTATCGCCAGACGGCGGGCGGCGAAGTTCGGCGGCCCAAAAGTTGTTCCCCCCACGCCGAAGGTGTCCAATACGCCTATAAGAAAACCGCCGAAGGTCGCCAAGCTTACCAAACCCGTCGTGAAGCCTATTGTAAATTCTGTGGGCCAGGGTGTGAACGGCACATGGTCGGGCGAGGTCGAAATCGACTACGATGTCTTCACATTGATGGAAAAAGCGGTGTGCGAAATTTCCATTGAGATCAAGGACAACAAATTCTCGGCCGTGCGAAATGATTGCGGCGACTGGAAGGGCCGGGTGTTCTTTAACGGCGTCGTTAATCCAGATGGCACCATAAAATCCGCCGCCGTAGATTTGGGTTTTGATCACTACGTCTTCGAAGGGCGGCTGCAGCATATGGAAGGCGCGCGAAACCGGGGCGTCAACCACAAAGGGGTTATCAAGTTGAGCCGTGATTAAGTCGGGGCGGCAATCTGATCAATAAAGCCCGCCAGGGTAACGTCCCGTTCGCTCAGACCGTTGACATCATGGCTGGTCAGAACAATGTGGACTTTGTTGTAAACGTTGCGCCATTCCGGATGATGGTTCATGGCCTCTGCCTTCAGGGCGATACGGCTCATAAAACCAAAAGCGGCGTTGAAATCCTTGAAAACAAAAGATTTCTCAATGGCGTCCCGACCTTCTTGCAGCTTCCATCCCGATAGCACACCCAAGGCGGCGTCACGGCGGTCGTCTTTCAACAGATCTTTCATGAGCTTTATCCTAAGGAATAGCCTTGGGCCGGAATTTTTTCGCGAGGTGGTGGGCTTTTTCCAATTGCGCAGGCGTCATGCGCGCTTCAAACAACCATTGCGCCCTGGATGACTTTTCTTTGACGGCGTCTTTGGCGTTGCGATCAACCCCTTGCGGCACCGCTGCCAACAGCAGCCATTTATATCCTTGTACCGCATCATGGGGCACGCCGTCGGCGGCCATATATCGGGCTGCCAGATTAAATTGCGCCCGGGCATGGCCACGTTCCGCCGCCCGGCGATACCAGTTGGCGGCGGCCACCGCATGGGGCAGAACGCCAAAGCCTTTTTCGTGCATAAAGCCCAAATTGAATTGCGCCGGCGGATAGCCCTGTTCAGCGGCCCGGCGCACCCAATTGGCACCACGGGCCGGGCTGGCCTTAACACCCATGCCGCGCATGACCATACGGCCCAGAGCATTTTGCGCCCTTGGCAAACCAGCGATTGCGGCTTTGCGATACCAGTGGTGGGCTTTGCTCAGGTCTTTTGGCCGCCCCAGGCCGTGTTCGTGCGCCCGGCCCATGACGTATTGTGGCACCACTTGGCCGAAATCCGCCAAACGGGCGCAATGTTCGTCGATGTCAGCCCAGGCCTCCACCGCATAGGCCAACATGCAAAAGATGGTGGCATCTGGGTCTATCTTACCCCGCAGATTGTTGAATTGGATTTTGTCCGGCAGGTCCTTGGCAAGTTTTGCAATCATCTCCTGGGAGCCGGCAAAACTCTGCCGCCAGGCTTTGCCAATCCAATCAAAGGCTTCAAAAATCAACAAAGGATGACTTAGCTCGGTCAATTCCAGTCGACCCAGGCGGAATTGAGAATGCGCAATACCCGATGCCGCTGCCCGTTGTAGCCAGAAGCGGCCTTCCTTGATATTTACTTCTCCCGCCCGGCCTTGAATATAGAACATGGCCAGATCATATTGTGCCTTGGCATTGCCGCCATTCGCCGCTTGGAGGTAGAATTTACGGGCTTTTTCCAA